>NZ_CP017704.1:3794313-4102891 GCF_002243645.1 Peribacillus simplex NBRC 15720 = DSM 1321
GCCTTGGAAGACAAGCGAAATGCACGTATCAGTGATCCGCTTTATCAGAACACGCCTATTCCGATTCCAATCAATCTAGGTGTCATTGAAGGCGGTAATTGGCCGTCATCCGTTCCCGACCTTGTGAAAATCGAAGGAAGGATGGGCGTTGCACCGGAGGAAACGATGGAGCAGGCGAAAGACGAAATGGCTGCCTGGTTATTGCAACTGGGGGAAGTGGACCAATGGTTCAAGGAAAACCCGCCCGTATTGGAATGGTTCGGGGCACGCTGGGTTCCAGGAGCAATTGATGTAGAGCATGAACTGATGAATGCGCTTGTTCATCAATATCGGCAAGTGGCCGGACAGGACCCTGTCATAGAAGCATCCCCTTGGGGAACGGATGGGGGATTGCTGACACATGTCGGTGAAACGCCTGCAATCGTTTTCGGGCCAGGAGTAACCGAGGTTGCCCACTATCCAAATGAATACATCCTGCTCGACAACGTATTCTCCACAGCGGAGATCATTGCCCTTACTTTAATTCAATGGTGCGGAATGGAGACTGAGCAGGATGGGGTCACCCAGGCCGGGAATAGGGAGACGATACCAGGCAATGGCAATTAAACTGGATAGCATCCCAGCAGGTAAAGCGAAATATTTCAGTCTTTCACAAAGCGGTTGTTAAAAACTCTTATATTTCTTGAACTTTTAACTATAAAAGAAAATGAGGTAGGAACCATATGGATATGAATCTCATTGATAATCAAGAACCGACAGTTAAAAGGCATCCCGATAATCAAGAACCGACAGTTAAAAGGCAACTGAAAGCAAGGCATATGACCATGATTGCCATTGGCGGTTCAATAGGAACCGGATTATTCCTGGCAAGCGGGGCAACCATCCAGAGCGCAGGGCCTGGTGGTGCCCTGGCTGCATATGCCTGCATTGGAATCATGGTTTATTTCCTAATGACGAGCTTAGGGGAAATGGCGACATATATGCCTGTGTCGGGATCATTTTCCACCTACGCCACACGCTTTGTTGATCCTGCATTCGGCTTTGCACTTGGCTGGAATTATTGGTTTAACTGGGCAGTGACCCTTGCCGTGGAAATAGCTGCTGCAGCCATCATCATGAAATTCTGGCTCCCTGATGTACCCAGCCTTATATGGAGTGCATTATTTCTTGGAATCGTCTTCACCCTCAATGCCCTATCCATTAAAAGCTATGGTGAATCTGAATATTGGTTTGCCTTAATAAAAGTCATTGCCATCATTTGCTTCATCATTATTGGTCTATTGACCATATTGGGGGTTTTTGGCGGAAAGGTGATCGGATTTGAAAACTTCACCATGGATGAGGCACCATTCAAGGGAGGATTTTTATCGATCATCAGCATCTTTCTAATCGCGGGATTTTCTTTTCAAGGCACGGAACTGGTTGGTATTGCTGCCGGAGAAAGCGAAGAACCCGAAAAAATGTTCCGAATGCGATCCGTCAAGTATTTTGGCGCATCCTATTATTTTACATCGGGGCCATCCTGATACTCGGCCTCTTAATACCGTATACAAGTCCAAGTTTGTTGAACGGAGATGTCGATAATATTTCTGTAAGCCCTTTCACGCTTGTCTTTGAACGGGCAGGACTGGCATTCGCGGCATCCGTCATGAATGCAGTCGTGTTAACCTCCTTACTATCCGCAGGGAACTCGGGGTTATATGCATCAACACGGATGCTATGGTCGATGGCAAAAGATCATCAAGCTCCCAAATTCCTGGCCAAAGTCAACCGCAGGGGGATCCCGATGAATGCTTTGATCATGACATCCTTAATTGGAGGACTCGCCTTCTTGACCTCCATTTTAGGGGACCATGTATTTACATGGCTATTGAATGCATCCGGGCTGACCGGCTTCATCGCCTGGATTGGAATTGCCATAAGCCATTATCGCTTTAGACGTGCCTATGTTGCACAGGGCGGTGACCTAAACGAACTGAAATATAAAGCAAAATGGTTTCCACTCGGTCCGATCCTATCATTCGTCCTTTGCATGGGTGTCATTGCAGGGCAGAACTATCAAGCATTCCTAAGCGGCAGCATCGACTGGTATGGGGTCGCCGTCTCCTATATCGGATTACCGATATTCCTGGCTATCTGGTTAGGATACAAGATTTATCACAAGACCAAATTAATATCATTAAAAGATTGTCAATTCGATAAATCAGATGTGGCCTGATACCAATGGAAAAAACCTGAGATCCCTTTGGGGACTCAGGTTTTTTTGTATGAAATTCCAGTTATATCGTCGAAAATAGGAATATATCGACGAAGATCCAGCTATATCATCGAAAATATGAATATATCGACGAAAATCCAGTTATATCGACGAAAGTAGAAATATATCGAAGAAAACGGCAATTATCTATTAAAATTTGCAGTATGGTAATTTTTTCAATAAATCATTTTTTATAGCTGAATAAATGGAGAGGGTGTGCAATACTATTATTCTATGTACGATATTACTGTGGATGAAAGGAAACTGATGATGAAAGAGGCGTTTCGCGGTTCTGGAATTGGAGTCATTTTCATGGCATTCTTCGGTACACTTTGGGCTGGTATTGGTGTAATGGGATTGCAGGGGTGGGGGTTTCCCTATGTGGAACTCGCAGCCATACTCGTAGGAATCATAATGGTTATCGGCGGCATTTCATTAATTCATGCATCACAAAAAATGTCCAATCAAGTTTCGGAAAATGGGGCTAGGCGTCTTAAGCGTATCGGATTTTTGTTTAATATGGTCTTCATTGCCGAAGGTTTGCTGATCGGGATTGCCATTGCCATCTGTAACTTGATCAATCAGACCGATCTTATACCGGGAGTCATCGCCATTATTGTCGGGATTCATTTTTTACCTTTGGCCTCACTTTTCCAAATCAAGATCTACTATGCAACAGGAGCACTTCTCTGTTTATTAGCGCTTATCACATTGCTTATTGTGCCAGATACTGTCATGTTTGGAGAGCATCAAATCCTTGCACCGTTATCCTTGCTCGGCTTTGGATGCGCGCTAATTCTCTGGACCACTGGACTTACGCTATGGCTTAGAATAAAGAATTCAAGTCGAACGCTAGCCAATGAAGATTGAATCAATCAAAAAACCCGTCATGGTGAACGGGTTTTTCATTTTGATTAATTTTTCATCCAGGTCAAGAGCCTGACAATTTGAAATGGTTCATTCCAAACGAGAATGAAACTTAAAAGAAAGAATGCAGCCACAGCCAAAAATTTCGACTTTCCTTTTTCATTTTTATACATGGCCCCGAAACTGCAAAACATACCAATAAGTAACGCTCCGAATCCTGAGATCATAAGCAGCTTGGAGGCTTTAGGTAAAGCGAGGGAACAGCAAAATGATAGTGTACCAATCACTGCTAATACGATAGACCAATTGCTTAAACTTTTCATAGAGACTCCTTTTTTACTAATTATACCAATTTAGTGTTTGTAATGAAATTAAAAAATTTGAGGTTGTCACTTATGGAAATATATTGTAATATATATAACAATATAAAAATCCATTTACATTTTAGAAGCATTGATAAGGACATGAATCATTTTTACGGTCTGCAGAGAGGGAAGGGCAGCTGCGAACTTCCTGGCTTAGGAAACTGATTTACCGCCTTTGAGCTATATCGGTGAACAAGAGTAACTGATATCGTCTAAGCTGCGTTACAAGCTCCAGAGCCATGAGTGTTTCTTGCTTATGGGAAATTGGGTGGAATCACGGGTAACGCACTCGTCCCTTACTTAGGGATGGGTGCGTTTTTTATTATAATAATTATTGCCATGACAAGGACATGAATCATTTTTACGGTCTGCAGAGAGGGAAGGGCAGCTGCGAACTTCCTGGCTTAGGAAACTGATTTACCGCCTTTGAGCTATATCGGTGAACGAGAGTAACTGATATCGTCTAAGCTGCGTTACAAGCTCCAGAGCCATGAGTGTTTCTTGCTTATGGGAAATTGGGTGGAACCACGGGTAAACGCACTCGTCCCTTGCATAGGGATGAGTGCGTTTTTTTATTACTAAAAAAGGGGTGTTTATGTGATGGGTGAAAAAATGATTAAAGTTCAATTCCCGGATGGGCAGCAAAAGGAATATCCGCAAGGGATGACAGTGGAAAGTGTGGCAGGGTCCATCAGCTCAAGTTTAAGGAAAAAGGCAGTAGCAGGAATACTGGATAAGCAACTGGTTGACCTAAGTTTCAAGTTGAATAAGGATGCCGAACTGTCGATCTTGACTCTGGATTCGGATGAAGGATTACAAGTTTTACGACATACATCGGCGCATGTTTTGGCGCAGGCTGTGAAAAGATTATACCAAAACGTGGAATTAGGGATGGGGCCAGTAGTGGAAGATGGTTTTTACTATGATTTTAAGTTAGACCATCCTTTGAGTTCAGAAGATCTACAAGCTATTGAAAAAGAGATGGAACATATCATAAGTGAAAATCTGGAAATTAAAAGGATCGAAGTGTCTTATGACGAAGCTGTGAAGTTATTCGAGGGTAGAGGGGAGTCATTCAAGTTGGATATAGCAAAGAATATCCCTAAGGGTGAAAAATTAACGCTCTATCAACAGGGGGAATTCGTCGATCTATGCAAAGGGCCGCACCTTCCATCCACATCATTTGTAAAATCGTTCAAATTGACTCGTGTATCTGGTGCCTATTGGCGGGGAGACAATCAAAATGAAGTTCTTCAAAGGGTGTATGGCGTGGCTTTCCGAAAGAAAAAGGATTTACAGGATCATTTTAAATTCCTGGAAGAAGCGGCCAAACGCGATCACCGAAAAATAGGGAAGCAGTTGGAGTTATTCATGTTTTCGGAGGAAGCCCCTGGAATGCCGTTTTATTTACCTAAAGGACAAATTGTTAGAAATGAATTGGAGAAGTTCTCGCGGGAGCTTCAGACTGAAGCTGATTACGACGAAGTTCGGACTCCTTTCATGATGAACCAGCGGCTATGGGAACAATCGGGTCACTGGGATCATTACCATGAGAATATGTACTTCACTGAGGTGGATCAAACAAAATTCGCGATGAAGCCAATGAACTGTCCGGGTCATATGCTCATTTTCAAAAACAGTCTTTATTCTTACAGGGATTTACCCATCCGGATGGCCGAATTCGGTCAAGTCCACCGTCATGAATATAGCGGTGCATTGAACGGAATGCTGCGGGTCCGTACATTTTGTCAGGATGATGCACACATTTATGTTCGGCAGGATCAAATCGAAAGTGAAATTAAACAAGTGTTTCATCTGATTGATAAGGTGTATCGCACTTTTGGATTCGAGTATTCCGTTGAGCTCTCGACTCGTCCAGAGGATTCAATGGGCGATGATTCCCTTTGGCAGGCTTCTGAAACAGCCTTGAAAAATGTTCTGGAAAGCATCGGAATACATTATCAATTAAATGAAGGGGACGGGGCATTTTATGGACCTAAAATTGATTTTCATATAAAAGATGCATTAAAACGAAGCCATCAATGTGCAACAATTCAACTTGATTTTCAAATGCCCGATAAATTTGATCTGACTTACATCGATGAAAATAATGAAAAAGTTCGTCCTGTCGTCATTCATCGTGCCATTTTTGGATCGATCGATCGTTTTTTTGGAATCCTGATAGAACATTTTGCCGGTGCTTTTCCGGTATGGCTTGCCCCGGTGCAAGTACAGATCATCCCTGTCTCACAAGTTCATTTGAATTATTGTTTAAAGGTTCAAAAAGAACTGAAGAATCAAGGGATAAGAGTGAAAATTGATGATCGGAATGAAAAGCTGGGGTATAAAGTCAGGGAAGCACAGATGGGGAAAATCCCATATATGCTGGTCCTTGGAGATAAAGAAGAGATAGAAAATGAAGTGAATGTCCGGAAATACGGGGAACAAGAATTTGAAAATGTCGCAATAGAAACGTTCATCAAGAAAATGGTCCAGCAAATAAAAGAACGCAGCATCTAATAAGATAGCAGCTTAATCCAAACTCACGAGTAAATGCCCATTGAATTAGGTTTGGATAAAAAGAGACAGCCGAATAAATCGGCTGTCCTTTTTTATCTACAAATCCATACCCAGCCAACACCAGGAATGAACTGCTGGAAACAGTTACCCCCCCGGGCAGGTTAATCTAGGTATTGTAATCCAACTATATCAGTATGATGAACCTCATTTGGAATGCAACCTTCGAGTATTTGTACCATACCAGTAGCATTATTTATCCCCATTAAAATAAAGGTGTGCTGGGTGTTACCCCAAAAACCTCTGAAACAATGACCTTGTCGGCCTGCGTTTAAAAGGCTCTGAATAGTGGCTACTGGAACCAGTGTTTGTACTGGCAGTCTGTCATCATAATAAGGCAAATTAGCATAAGGATTATCGTAATAATATGGATCCGTATAATATGGAACATTATAAGAGTAATAACCGTATACATTACTTAAACTTATTATGTAAATAAAACCTTGGCTGCTTGGATGGCAAAGTAAATGCCAATCCCTATAAGGGATATACCCGAAATGATCGAGATGCCCATTAGAATTGGTTTGGATAATAAGCGTCTGAAAGTGCTGGCGATGATGGCCATTGCGAAATCCCAGATTAAGAGGCCGATAAGGATTCCTGAACTGTATAAAAGTAAATGATCCATATCATATTTTGAAGCGGAGTTTGCGAGAATGGATCCATAAATCCCCAGCCAAAACAAAATGGATAAAGGATTCGAAAGGGACATGATGAATCCAGTCAGGAATGAAGAAAAAAGGGAATCTTTCGCATTTCGTGCATTCACTTCAATCTTACCTGCACTAAGCAGACTTTCGATTCCGGTATAGGTCAGGACGAAAAATCCAAAAAGCCATAAAAATGTCTTCATGAAGGAGTTGTCCAAAAAGTGGACGACACCGAAAAAGACGAGGGCTATAAAAACGAAATCCGCTAAAATGGCACCCCAGCCAAAAATCCAGGCATGCCAAAAACCCTTTTTGATTCCTTTGTCCAATTGAGCAGCGTTTATGGGACCGATAGGAGCCGCTAATGATAAGCCTAATAATACATAGCTGAAAAAAACACCCAAATCATCACCTCATCATTTGATACATCTTCGCTTATTTGAATGTATTCAAACAATGGGACTTGTACCACCTTTTTAGTCCTTTTTTGAGTGGATATGGTGAATCATGGTCCGGTTTGCTTTATGGATGTACTTGGCCGTGACCTGGAACCTGGATGTTTTTGTAACCACACAGAAAAGTCCTTCATCATGTAATTTAGTCAAATGGAAAGACGTCAGTTTTAATGAATGCGCTATAAAACTCCAGGGGAATCGGAGGATAATTATGCCTGAATTATCGATACAGAATAAATACAATACAATTGATATCATGCATACTGATATTGCAATGAAATTAAGGATCATTTTGAAGAAATACTTTCAAATGCGTTAAACCTTATTAAGTATCAGCATCTATCGTTTTAAATGAAGGTAATGTTATTTAAATGGTGTGGAGCGGATTTTTACCTTCTAAAGTTTAAAGGTACGAGACTCTTGCGGGAAAAGCGTATCCAAGGAAGACCCTGCAGACGCAAAGAGCGCCTAGGGCGGACCATCCGCGGAAAGCGAGTGCTTGGAGGCAACGGTTCGAATTTTACAAACCCTCAAAAACATTGTTGGCAAAATGAATTATTATCGAGTTTGTCTACAGTCTGACCCATTCTTAAAATAGAATGGGTTTTTTCGTTTTAATGGACATAAGGGGTAATTTTGGGTAAAGCGCTACTGAATAAATCTTTCTGCGCTATAACATAATAATTTAAGACATCTAAAAAATGATGCAAAACATTTTCGTTTCACAAATGGTTACCTTTTATGCAATTATTTGCTTTTATAATGGATGAGGAGTGTAAGTATGGAAGGTCATGAGAAGCAAAATAATAATGTAAGCGTGTGGTGCCTGATCAGTATGGCATCGATTCCATTGGTGATGACACTTGGAAATTCAATGCTTATTCCGGTTTTGCCCATTTTTGAGGAAAAGGTGGGGATATCTTCATTTCAATCCAGCATGGTGATAACAAGCTATTCCGTTGCATCAATTTTTTTAATTCCTATAGCTGGCTATTTATCAGATCGATTTGGAAGGAAAATGGTGATCCTGCCAAGCCTGATCCTAGCCCTTATTGGTGGCTTGGTCGCTGGTTATGCATCATGGAAAATGGAAAATCCCTATACATGGATCATCATTGGGAGGGTATTGCAGGGGATTGGGGCGTCTGGGGCCTCGCCGATCATTTTGCCTCTGGTGGGGGATCTATACAAGGATGATGATGAAAAAACGAGTTCTTGTTTGGGTATCATAGAAACCTCGAATACATTTGGGAAAGTACTAAGTCCAATATTGGGTTCCCTGTTTGCTGCATTTATCTGGTTTTTACCATTCTTCTCAATTTCATTCTTCAGTTTAATATCTATTGTCTTGGTCTTTTTCTTTATAAAGGTACCAAAGGAGAAAGATGATCCGAAGAAATTCAAAGAATTCTGGCATGATACGAAAAAAATATTCAAGCAGGAAGGAAAATGGTTATATACAGTTTTCCTGATTGGTGTATTTGTCATGCTGGTTTTGTTCGGTGTTCTTTTCTTTTTGTCTGACAATCTTGAAAAAATCCATGATTTGCATGGAGTCAAAAAAGGTTTAGTGATAGCGATTCCGCTATTTTTTCTTTGTGTGTCTTCTTATGTTGCAGGGAAAAAAATCAAGGGTGAATTACCAATCATGAAAAAGATCATCATGATCAGTATAGCTGTCCTTTCAATCAGCCTTGTATTTGTCGGTTTTACAAAAAACAAAGTTTTCCTTTTATTACTCGTAACGAGTTTGGTGGGCATAGCAATTGGTGCGTTATTGCCGACACTCGACGCAATCATCACTCAAAATATAAAAAAGGAACAGCGGGGGACGATTACCTCCTTCTACATGTCATCAAGGTTCATCGGAGTTGCAGCAGGCCCCCCGGTCATGTCCCTGGTCATGAAAAATCATATCAATATGAGCTATATCATTTCAGGAATCATTGGCATAGGCATCGTTTTGATCGTTTTGAAATTCATAAGTTCAGACAAAAAAGAAGCTGCTGCCTAACGTAGGCTTCAATAGAAATTCTCCGAAAAGGCCGGGCTTTCCACGGCTTTTTTGTTTGTAACTCGCAAATTTTTTAGCATGTCTGGATCGTTGGAGCAGGGTCGATGATCGCAGATGGCCATTTCAATTATCTGGGTTTACACTGATCGGCTTTGGGGTTGATTTTGCTTATCAAGGCATTTCTGCCATCGTATCATAATGCTTACGTACATTACATATCACTTCAATTCTAATTTGATATTTGATTGATCATTTGGAAAACTTCTTCCTTGAATAATTCATTGTGGCCTTATCAACACTATGAATGATGGAAGGGGGGAACGTTATGACAACAAAAGCCAATTGCAGTTCAGCGAAGGGAAAGGCCGTTCAAGATTCCAATGCAACAGGTGAACAACAAGGCGATATGAATTGGTGGCAGCTATCATTGGTCGGTGTAGGCTGTACGATCGGTACAGGGTATTTCCTTGGATCAACCATAGGGATTAAAACGACGGGGCCATCTATTGTATTTTCATTTGTATTGGCTGCACTAGGTACTTACATCGTTTATAATCTGCTTGCTAAGATGACGGCTGCCGATCCTCAAGAGGGGTCTTTTTGTTATTATGCCAATAAAGCATTTGGACGATGGGCTGGCTTTAGCTGTGGCTGGAATTATTGGTCCTCCAATATATTGATCATGGGAAGTCAGTTAACTGCGCTTTCACTGTTATCGCAATTTTGGTTCCCAAAAGTACCGCTGTGGCTATTTGCATCCGGTTTTGCAATTGTTTCAATCGTGGTGGTATTGCTGGGAACAAAAGGGTTCGACAGAGTGGAAAACATCCTTGCGGTAATTAAGACAGCAGCGATCGTAATGTTTATCATTATTGCAATATGTGCCGTTTTCGGCTGGTTTGGTCTTGATGGAGGGAAACCGCCCTCATTTCCGAATACGTACTATGAATTATTCCCAAAAGGGCTAAAAGGGTTTTGGACATCCCTTATCTATGCTTTTTATGCGTTTGGCGGCATTGAGGTCATTGGACTGATGGCGATGCAGCTTAAAAAGAAAGAAGATGCGCCAAAAGCAGGGACAATTATGCTCTTGGTTCTTACCATCATATATGTCGTTTCATTGGGGTTAGCCGTAACCATGATTTCGTTAGGGGCATTCAGTGAAAAAGAAAGCCCATTCGTTTCGGCATTGGACAGTTATCATCTGACATTTTTCCCGCACGTTTTTAATGGTGCGATCATCATTGCCGGTTTCTCGACGATGACCGCTTCACTATTTGGTGTAACCAATCTATTGGTGACGCTCTCCAATGATGGGAATGCACCGGCATTATTCATGCAAAAGATCAAGAAATTCAAGGACCTTCCACTGCCCTCACTGGGTCTTGGAGCCTTAGGACTTTTAGGATCGATCATCACTGCCTTGCTCCTGCCAGGCAAGATTTATGAATACATTACAACATCTGCTGGTATATTACTTTTGTATAACTGGGCATTCATCATTCTTTCTTCATTCAAAATCTTGGAAAATAAGATTTGGAGTAAGATTACGGCCGTTTTCGGACTTCTTTTAATTTTAGCCGCCGTAAGTGGCACCCTGCTTGAAAAAGAAATGCGACCAGGGTTCTTCATCAGCCTTTTATTTATCGTGATCATCTGTCTTGCCGCCGTTTTCATGAAGTTCAAGGTTTGGAATAAGAACAAGGCGATGGCCGCAAAAGCCAGTAAATCAGAACTTGATTGAAAAAAAGAACTCGACTATACGAAGTCGAGTTCCTTTCGATTGGCGCTAAATTTCAATGATTATCGGAAGGATCATTGGCTTTTTCTTTGTTTGATTAAAGAGATATTGCCCTAGTTCCTTCTTTATGGTTTGTTTGATGATGTTCCAGCGGTATATTTTTTCACTTTGTAAGTCGTTGACCGTTTTCGTGACAAGACGATTAACATGTCTAAGGAGGTCCTCTGAATTTTGAACATATACAAATCCACGGGAAATGGTATCGGGTCCTGATACTATTTTTCTTTCCGTCTTGCTTATTGTTATGACGATTACGAGCATTCCATCTTCGGAAAGCTGCTTCCGGTCCCGCAGTACGATTTCTCCAACATCACCAACGCCCACACCGTCAACAAAGGTATTGCCGGCAGCGACCTTTCTCGTTTGACGGGCAACGGAGTTTTCAATATCCACCACATCGCCATTATTGATGATGAAAGTATGGTCCTTCTCCACCCCGACAGACTCAGCTAGTAATCGATGCTGGTGCAACATCCGATACTCACCGTGAATGGGTATGAAATACTTAGGTTTCATCAGGGTAAGCATGAGTTTTAACTCTTCCTGATAGGCATGTCCGGAAACATGCATGCCTGTCACTGTCCCAGAACCGTAAATGACTTTGGCACCCAGTTGAAACAGGTTGTCGATGATACGTGAAACATCCCGTTCATTTCCGGGTATAGGAGTGGAGGCAAGAATCACTGTATCATCAGGCAATATGCTCATATCCCGATAATTCGAACTGGAGAGGCGTGAAAGGGCAGCAAACGGCTCTCCTTGACTGCCTGTACATAAAACCGCGACCCTTTCAGGAGCATAATTATCCACTTCTTGTGGTTGGATAAGCATCCCATCAGGAACGTCGAGGTAGCCGCGTTCAATGGCAACGGTTACGACGTTCACCATGCTTCGTCCAATCAGGGCGAGTTTCCGGTTTGTCTTCTGTGCAGCGTTCACAACTTGTTGAACGCGATTGACATTTGAAGCGAAGGTCGAAAGAATGACTTTCTGTTTTGCCTGCATGAAGGCCTCTTCAATATGGCTGCCAACCAGATGCTCCGAGGGACTTGAGCCGGGACGTTCTGCGTTCGTGCTTTCAGATAATAGTACCAAGACACCTTCACTCCCGATTTTGGCCATTTTATGAATGTCGGGAAATTGATCATTCATGGGAGTCAAGTCAAACTTAAAGTCCCCTGTATGAACGACCGTGCCTTCTGGCGTATGCATGGTGACTCCAAGGCAATCGGGTATACTATGGTTCGTTTTGAAAAAGTCCAGAACTATCTCCCCAAATTCCAACCTTGAATCCGAATCGATTTGGATTAATTCCGTATCACCTAAAAGGTTATGCTCTTTTAACTTCAATTCAATCAAACCAAGTGTTAAACGTGTGGCATAAATGGGCACATTCAATTTTTTTAAGAAATAAGGGATACCGCCAATATGATCTTCATGCCCATGAGTCACAATCAAAGCGCGGATCTTCTCCTTATTCTCCTGAAGAAAGGAAATATCAGGAATGATCAAATCGACTCCTAATAAACTTTCATCAGGAAACTTTGCACCACAATCAATAATGACGATATCTTTAGAATATTGAACTACATACATGTTTTTACCGATTTCATTCACTCCGCCCAGAGCCAGTATGGACAAAGCATTCTCTTTCACACTCAAGTAGATAGACCTCCCTTTATGATGATAAGGATAGTGTTTCCTAGGTCCCTTTTATAAAACCAACTCTTTTTTAAAATCAGGGCATTTCCAAAAAGCCATAAAAAAACACCTACCGTTTTTGGTAGGTGCGTGTATCTTCACTATTCATCGGCTCAAGCAAGAATTGATGCTTTCTTCAAAAGTCTCAATGTAAGCTTGGACCTGTGATGCATATCCAGTCTTCAAAGTGAGCAGCAAACTTTCTATCAAGAATTTTCGCGGCTTGTCGGACTGCATCAGCTCATCTTGGATAAAGTCGATTAATTCAATGGCTCTTGTTCGATTTTCATCGCAAGGCAAAGCTTTGTTTATCGCTTTTTTCAATTCAGTGGTGGATTGAAGCAAATCATTATGGCAAGGATCAAGGTGGTTTGTAAAGTTTGGGAACCACGTATCCATTAATTCCGGATCAATGATCTGTTCCCCGCTTTCAGCCACTTCATTGACTAAGCGGACAATGCGGTTCATGCAATAGCGGATAATTTGTATGTCCGGTGTACCGGTGGGATTGGCACGATAGCTAAAATGATTCATGTGGGTCATCATCGAATGAAAGATAATGACGCTATCTAAAAGATAGGGTTTTTTGCTTTCACCGAATATATCGATAAAACGATTATACATCCAGCGTAAGCTCAACAATAGCGTGTTATTGATGAATTGTTTTAATTCTTCATCGTTGGAAACACGGACTTCTTCGATCAGGATAAGCAATTTGCTTTGCTTGTTCACCATCATCTGCAGTTCGAGCTGCTGGATGAAAATATCAATATCGGCGGAATCTTGACCAATCAACAGTTTTTCCCGGTCATGGCGAATCTTTGTATAGAAGGAACGGAAAATGGCTATAAATAATTCACCCTTCGAAGGGAAATAATTATAAAATGTACCTTTTGATATACCGCTGCCATCTAAAATGTCCTGTATGGACGTAGCTTGGTAGCCCTTGTCAATAAACAGCTTATGAGCCGTATCGATAACATTCTGCCTTCGATTATTCATCATATCACCTTATTTTCATTATACTGCTTGTATAAATGTAATCGTACTCTATTTTTCATCACAGCACAAACCCTTATTTAAACCAGTAAATTTTTATTGCAAAAAATGAACTGGGGGTATATTATTGATTTTGTGAGTTTGGAATATACCACTCGTCTAATTAAATGAACCAATAGTTTGAATGGAGGAATAGATAAAAAGTGAGTACTGCACAAACAAATGAAAAAAAGGGTTCGTATGGCATTTTGGCCATACTGATGGTCGGGGCGTTTATAGCTATACTGAATTCAACCCTTTTAAATATTGCACTGCCATCAATCAAAACAGACCTGGGAATCGAGACTTCCACAGTTCAATGGCTGACAACGGGCTATATGCTTGTGAACGGAATCATGATTCCGACAACAGCCTTCTTAATAAGAAAATATTCGGTACGTAATCTGTTCCTGACAGCGATGCTCCTATTCTCGATCGGGACGATCGTTGCAGGTGTAGCGCATACTTTCCCGCTATTATTGAGCGCACGTATGGTTCAGGCTGCAGGTTCTGCCATTATGATGCCGTTATTAATGAACGTGCTTTTAACTGCTTTCCCTGTTGAAAAACGGGGCTCGGCAATGGGATTATTCGGTTTAGTCATGATGTTTGCCCCTGCAATCGGGCCGACGCTTTCAGGCTGGATCATCGAACATTATGATTGGAGAATGCTATTCCACTTCATTACTCCGCTTGCTTTACTAGTGCTTCTTCTCGGCTTCTTTAAACTTAAAGACAAAAAGGAAAAAGTCGATATTAAAATCGATAAATTATCGGTCATCCTATCTAGCTTGGGCTTTGGCGGCCTGCTTTACGGATTCAGCTCTGCAGGCAGCAAAGGCTGGGATAGCCCTTGGGTATATGGAACATTGATTGTCGGTGCCATTTCCCTGATCCTTTTCATTACACGCCAGCTGAAAATGGAAACGCCAATGCTTGAATTCAAGATCTTCAAACATCCGATGTTCGCTTTATCTGCAACGATTTCAATCGTGCTTAATATGGCCATGTTCTCGGCGATGATCTTAATGCCGATGTATACACAAACGGTCCGTGGCATTTCACCATTCGATTCAGGGTTGCTGATGCTGCCCGGTGCACTATTGATGGCCTTCATGTCACCGATTACCGGTAAGCTCTTCGATAAATTCGGTGCCCGCATACTTGCTTCAACCGGTTTGCTTATTACTGTGGTGACGACGTATTTCTTCAGTAAATTAACAATGGATACATCTTATACACATATTGTGATTCTGTATTCCGTCCGTTTATTCGGTTTGTCCATGGCCATGATGCCGATCATGACAAATGGATTGAACTCGCTGCCAGCCCGTATGAACCCGCATGGCACAGCCATGAATAACACGCTGAACCAAATCTCCGGTGCAATCGGTACAGCATTGCTTGTTACAGTCATGTCAAACCATGCCGCTTCTTCCGGTGAGGATTTAATGACCAAAGCAATGAGCAAACTAACAAGCCAGCCCACTGCTGAAATGATGGAACAAATGCAAGCCCAAATCGGAATGCAGGCGATGCTCGATGGAATTAACTTCTCCTTCTTTGTATCCACCTTCATTGCTGCTGTGGCATTGATTCTGACATTATTCATTAAGCGCGCATGGCCGGCTGAAGAAAAACCAGCTATGAAAAAAGATCAAACCGCTTAGATGAAACAATAAAAAAGCCCTATGCCACCTGAATAGTTCAGGCAGCATAGGGCTTTTTCTTTTAACTTCAGCCGATTTTGTTTGGTCTACCACCGATTTAAGGCCCGGAACGGAATTTAATTCATGTAACAGCGGAATAATTCGACCCACGATCCATCAGTATGTTTTACCCGGTGATTTTCACTTGTATACAAAAAAGCGCAGTGCCATTTGCACTGCGCTTTTTTACATCAAGATGTCACTTCCTCTGAAGTTATTTTTGCATGCTGAATATGACTTGCTATCCAGCCAATGATCGCTGCAGAAACGAGATAGGCTAGTAAGATCCAAATCTGCGTCTGCAAGTTTTCCCAGCCGCCTAATGAGATGACCTCTTGAAGTTCCTTTAGTGAGTGGGCCATAGGTAAAAATTGACCGATTTTCGTCAATAATGACATGCCCAGTTCGCCTGGGAATGTTCCGCCGCAGGTAGCCAATTGGAATACGAGAAGGGTCACGGCTGCGAATTTGCCCACCACACCGAATACGGTCACCAACATAAGGATGAACGTCATGAAGGTAAATGAAACGATGATGCTTGATAGAATGAATACAGGGACACTGGCTACATGTAAATGGAATCCAAGAAGGACGACTGCATCCACTAGAAGTGCCTGAACCAAGCCGATTACATATACCAGCATTAATTTATTCGTGAAATGAACGGTTCCGGTAACCTTAAGATTCTGCCTGCGTCCAAGCGGCAAGATATTGGAAGCCATGATGCCGCCTACATAAAAGGCCAATGACAGAAAATAAGGAGCAATCCCGGTTCCGTAGTTAGGTACTTCAGATAAATTGGATGGGACCAATTGTACGGGTTCAGAGAACATCGAAGTTGTCGAATCGTCGTACTGAAGACTGGCCGTTTTATCGGCAGCTTCATTAAGCTTGGTGGATAACTTGCTTGAACCCGTTTCCAGTGAAGCCAGTCCTTCTTGAAGTTCTGACGATCCACTGGCTAGCTGGCTGCTTCCGCCGGCTAGCGAATCGATTCCGGCATGTAAAGTGGAGAAACCATTTTTCCATTTAAATAATCCATTCGCTAATTCTTCAGAACCCTCGTTTAATTGCTTAGCACCCGAGGTAGCTTGTGCCATTTTATCACCAAAGGTATTCATCCCGGTTTGAACGGTTTCTTGTCCATCAGCCACTTTGGCAGCACCTTCGCCCAATTGCTTTTGACCGGCATGTAAAGTGGTGGCTGCTTTGGATAAACCTTCTGACAGGGCAACGATTTGCTTGAAATCTTGATCCTTTATTGCTTCAGGATGACTTTTCATATAGGCATCCAATTGTTTCTTAAGAGTATTCGCTGTATCGGCAGCCTGTTCTTGCCCTTGCATCAATTTTGCATTTCCGGCTGACCAGTTCTCAACACCCTTACTTACTTCATTCATCCCATTTTCCAATGAGTCATGTCCATCCGATAGCTGCTTCATGCCGGAATACAAGTTCTGGGAACCTGATGTTAATCCTTTCGCACCATCCGTTAAGGCTTCTTGTCCATCCAAGAGCTTGGTGCTTCCTGTTTGCAGCTTGTGGACGCCATCATTCAAATCCTGAAGGCCATCATTCAATTTCTCACTGCCGCTTTTCGCATCCGCCGTTCCTTGATGAAGCTCTCCCGCTCCATCCCCGGCATCCGCCAAGCCTTTAGAAACGTCCTGGAATTTCGAAAGGATGCCTTCAGAATAGACTTTCGTAATGCTTGCGTTGATTTTTGCAGTCATCTTTTCGACAGCAGTTGAGCTGATCTGTGAGGCAACGAAGTTCTTACCTGGATTGACAGAATACAAAAGTTTAGCTCTTTCCGGTTTTTCATCCATTAAAGTCGTGACATTTTCCGAAAAATCATCCGGAATCGTGACAACCATATAATAGGTACCTTCTTCAAGACCAGTATTAGCCTCCTTTGCCGTTACAAAGTGAAAGTCCAATTCTTTCTGCTTCTTCAATTGTTCAACGAAATCATCTCCAGCCTCGACTGGCTTATCATCCATTTCCGAACCATTATCGAGATTGACCACAGCTACAGGGAGCTGATCCAACTTTCCATAAGGGTTCCAATAGCCTGCCAAGAAGAAACCTGAGTAAATCAATGGAACTACCAAAAGGAAAATCAAGGCGATTCTCCCGTGTTTATGTTTCCACATTGCTTTTATATCTTGAAATACAAGTTGTAAACCTTTCATTATTTGAGCCTGCCCTTTCTAACTAAGAGATTATTTCATCATAATGGCTTTTTTAGATACTGTATAATACATAATTGATTATGTAATAATAGATTTAAATCTATGTGAAAAGAGTGGGAAAATGGAAATATTACAGCTGCAGTACTTTCAAACCGTAGCACGACTGGAACATATGACGAAGGCTGCGGAACAACTTCAGATTGCTCAGCCATCCCTCAGTAAAACCATATCTCGGCTTGAAGAGGATTTGGGAGTCTCACTGTTCGATAGGGAACACCGGAAAATCAAGCTCAATGAAGCCGGACGAATATTCTTGAACCGGGTCGAACGCGCTTTTGCAGAACTGAATGAAGGAAGGCGCGAAATAGTGGAATTAACAGATCAAGACCAAAAGAACATCACCTTGGCCGTTACCATTCCCAGGGTCCTGCCTGATTTATTGGGTACATTTTTATCTCAATACCCGGACGTCCGTTTTCAACAATTCCTAAAATCCATATCATCCATGAAACAGCTTCTAATTGAAGGAGAAATCGATTATTGCATTTCTTCCGTTCCGATTGAAGGACCAGACTTAAAGTGGGAACCGCTGATCACCGAAGAAATATACTTGATCGTTCCTCCCAATCACCGGCTGGCAGGCAGGGAAAGCATTCAACTCCAAGAAGTGAAAGATGAACCATTCATCAGTATGAATACAGGTTTCGGGTTTCGCAGCCTAACCGACCAATTTTGCCTCGAAGCGGGATTCGTCCAGCACATAGCATTCGAAGGAGATGAACCAGCTGTCATCTCGGACCTTGTCAGGAAAGGGTTGGGGGTCGCCTTCGTATCCGAATTGACATGGCTCCATCAAACCGGGTCATTATCCCATAAAATCCGGATAACTGAACCCGCTTGTCAAAGAACAATAGGGCTCGGCTGGTCAGAAAAACGCTACTTCACCCCAGTAGCCAAGCAATTTCGTTTATTTGTCATGGACTACTTCGCTGCCGCCAACTCCGCTAGGCTAAAGGATGAATAAATGTGGTAAAGGGCGAATAAATGGGTGAAGGCATAAAAAGTATAATTTAATTATAGAGAACATAGTATTCTAGGAGGTTTTTATTAAATATATCGGGTTCAAAATGACGAATCCGATCCTAGGAGATGAATGGAGATGGAAATACGGGTTAATCAAATTGAGTTGAATGGCCTCACGTTTCAATATCGGGAGAGCGGGGATGTTTCTGCACCACCGCTTGTTGTTCTTCACGCGCTGGGGAAAAGTGCAGAATCATGGGATCAAGTGGCTGCCGCATTAGGAGAAAATTATCGTGTTTTAGCTTTAGATCAACGGGGCCACGGTGGGAGTGCGAGAACTAATACATACACTTTTGAATTGATGTGCGATGATTTGTTTCATTTTGCGGATGCGCTTAATTTGGGAAGGTTTTCGCTAATAGGGCATTCCATGGGGGGAACAGTTTCCTATCTTTTCTCGCAAACTTTTCCTTCGATGATAGATAGGTTGATTGTCGAAGATACGCCTCCTCCTTTTTCGGATAAACCAATGGAGGTTCCTTCCAGACCGTCTGAACCTCTGCCGTTTGATTGGCAGGTTGTGCCTTCGATTCTACAGCAGCTAAATGAACCGGGCGCGTCTTACCGATATTATGATGCCGACGCTTGTTATAGGGGGCGGGTCGAGCCATATTCCCCAAAACAAATTGCTGGAGGTTTCCGAGCTTATTCCGAATTGCGAATTGGTGACGATAGAGGATGCCGGACACTTTGTGCATGAAGATAATTTACCAGCTTTCTTGTCTGCCGTAAAAAGGTTTCTTATTTCATGAGCTTCTAAAGGGAACATAGAAATGGAGGAGGGTTGCCAAAGCAGCCCTCTTATTACTGCTGGGCATCTTTAAATGTATGGTTTATTTTATAGACGGCATTTACCGATTTATTATTAATGATTTCCAGTAACTGTTCAGCCATATAGTCTGCGCTGTATTTAAAGCCTGTGTTGACCCATTCGATGATCATGCCTAATATCGCATATGCTTGGTAACTGGAGGCAAGTTCTGTATTGATCTTAGGGTTAGGCCGGTAATCTTCTAGGTCCTTTAATGGAAGTTTCTTTAATTCATTACAAATCCTTTCTAGTAATGTAGGCCATGCATTCGACTTTAGGATGAGGGTATAAATGTTTTCATAGTTTGCTACATGTTCAAATATTTTGATTACTGAAGCCGTTAGTTCATTGATGGTGAAAGTTTCAACGTTTTTATAAGGTTCCCGGTAAGATATGATCAAATCGGCAATCACATCCTCCATGACCTCTTCGAGCAGTTCCTCTTTGTACTGATAGTGTTTATAAAATGTACCCCGATTAAGGTCGGCGAGTTCTACAATGTCAGTAATCGATATCTCCCTGAAATCCTTATTTTGCATTAATGATATGAGGGATTCTTTCAGAGCCATTTTCGATTTCCTGATCCTTCTATCAATCCCAGTGTTATTATTGGACATTTTTTTCACCCTTTGTTCGTTATTGTACTTTTAATAAACATAATTAACCGTTCGTGTTCATTGTTCAACATTGAGGTCATCATTTGCTGATTGTATAAGCCTACTGAAACTAATTATACTATAAAGGAAGTAAGTTAATGAACATCTGTACAATAAATATCACTTCACTAGATTGAATGGGGGAGTTCAAATGAAATTACAAGACAAAGTTGCAGTAGTTACAGGCGCAGCATCAGGCATGGGGAAACAAATTGCTATAGATTATGCTAGAGAAGGGGCTAAAGTCGTCGTATCGGATTTAAATCTTGATGGTGCGAACGAGACGGTAGAAGAAATAAAAGCGAATGGCGGAATGGCATTTGCCATTAAAACCAACGTAGCGGTGGAAGAAGATATTCAACATTTGATCGATACCACGGTCAGTACGTATGGTACGGTTGATATTTTGGTGAATAACGCGGGCATCATGGATGGCATGGAACCTGCTGGAGACGTTGAGGATTCTAGATGGGATCGGATTTTTGCAATTAACACGACAAGCGTCATGCGTTCGACTAGAAAGGTATTGCCAATCTTTTTAGAAAAACAAAAAGGAGTCATCATCAATATTGCTTCTGCTGGCGGTTTATATGGTGCTCGAGCAGGCGCAGCTTATACTGCCTCAAAACACGCAGTGGTTGGTTTCACAAAAAACACGGGCTTCATGTATGCCAATAAAGGGATTCGCTGCAATGCAATAGCACCAGGCGGAGTTGAAACCAATATTGGTTCCAGCATGACGAATATCAATGAGTTCGGCATCTCTCGCCAACAATTGGGTATGGCTATCAATCCACGCAATGGCAAACCTGAAGAAATCGCTAAAGTGGCATTGTTCCTTGCTTCAGACGATTCCAGTTTTGTTAATGGTACTGTCATCACGGCAGATGCAGGTTGGAGTGCATATTAAGTCGTAGATTAAAAAGAGGATGGTCAAAAACTTGGTGACTTCAATATGCATTCCTGCTAGTAAGCAGGGATGCATTTTTTTTGAGTGGATCCTTGGCAGGTTCATTGGATGGGGCTTTTGGTTAGCTAGACAATTTGCAAGAGGAGGGTGTCGACTCATTCGGGAGTCCTGACATTTTCATTTCAATCAAGCTGGATAAGTGGGGGCTGGATAGTTCAACTACTATCCAGTTTTTCTCAAAAAGAATTATGCTATCAATTGGATTTAAAAGATGAGTTTAACTCTAAAATCTTGGAAGCAAAATTGGTTCCCTGAAAAAATCCACTTTCCCTATGAAATTGGATCATTGAGTGATCCATTAGTTTGCTGATATACCTCTCAAACGATATATTAATTTGCGTGAGAATATTGAAGGACTTTCTGACGGACGTAATCAAGGTGCTTGTACATTTGGCTAAATGCTTCATGTGGATCATGTGCTGCAAGTGCCGCATAGATGGCTTTATGATACTTTACAGTCAGTTCCCGTTCTCTGAATTGAATCAGGCTATTTATTTTATTATGGGTAATCAATAAGGAATCGATCATGCCTTCAATAATCGGATTGTTCGCACTTAAAGCAATGATCTTGTGGAATTCTTTATCGGCCTCTCCATAATCGTTGTCTTCACTATTGGCAATCGTGTCAATCGTAACTTGCAGTTTCTCCAGTTGTTCGTCTGTGATCTTCTCTGCAGCCATCGTTACTAATCCCAACTCCAATGCCATTCGCGCTTCGATGATCGCTGGTAAATTATCAGTGGCCAGCGCCAGCATGACAGAGAATGGATGGGTACCGATTTTATCATTAAAAAAGGTTCCTTCACGCGTTTTCCGTGTAATGACCCCTAGTGTATCAAGTGCACTTAGCGCCTCCCGTAAAACAGGTCGGCTTACTTCAAGTTCTTTCATAAGTTCCATTTCAGGAGGCAGTTTGTCGCCCGCTTTCATTTGTCCACTGACGAGCAGATGGACAATTTGATCCACGACTTGTTGTGAAAGAGTGTTGCGATGTACCGATTGTACGCCTAATTTCTTTGACGATTCTTCCATTGTGTAACCCCTTTTCTGTGAAATCCTATATGTATTCCTACTGTAAGACTAATTATATAATATAATACACTTATTTGCATGTGAGGATGAGAAGGTCAATGTCCAAAAAAAGTAAAATGCGCCGCTCTAAAGAGAGAGGCGCACGCATTGTTGGAAAAAAATCATCTGACAAGGCAAGGTGATTTTGGATTGAAATTCCATCCGGAAATCAGGTATTGCATAGCCATTGAATCATCACGGGCACCAAGTCCTTTTCGTTTATAAAGCTGATGTGCCTTCTCGATTTGTTCCATATCCAATTCAATTCCAAGTCCGGGTTTGGAAGGGACATCGACCATTCCGCCGACAATTTTAAAAGGTTCTTTTGTCAAACGCTGCCCATCCTGCCAAATCCAGTGGGTATCGATCGCGGTGATTTTTCCTGGTGCTGCTGCTGCAACGTGTGTAAACATGGCAAGTGAAATGTCAAAGTGATTATTGGAGTGTGATCCCCATGTCAATCCCCATTCGTTGCACATTTGAGCAACACGGACGGAGCCTTGCATCGTCCAAAAATGCGGATCGGCAAGAGGAATGTCCACGGATTGAAGTTGAATGGAGTGCCCCATTTGCCTCCAGTCCGTTGCAATCATATTCGTAGCGGTAGGAAGGCCAGTTGCGCGCCTGAATTCCGTCATGATTTCCCGGGCGGAAAAACCATTTTCCGCTCCGCATGGATCTTCCGCATAGGCTAAAACATGATGTTGATCCCGGCAAAGTTTAATCGCATCCTCAAGGAGCCAGCCGCCATTTGGGTCAAGGGTGATCCTGGCTTCAGGGAAGCGTTCCGCAAGTGCCGTCACCGCTTCGATTTCTTCTTCCCCGCGCAAAACCCCGCCTTTTAATTTAAAATCATTGAATCCATAGCGAGAGTGGGCGGCTTCTGCCAAGCGGACAATCGATTCGGGTGTGAGCGCTTCCTCATGACGGAGGCGAATCCAGTCATCTTCCGCTTCAGGTTCGCTTATATAACCAAGATCTGTTTTATTGCGGTCACCTACATAAAATAAGTAGCCCAGCATTTCCACCTTATTTCGCTGTTGTCCTTCGCCGAGAAGGGCTGCGACTGGAACACCTAAATATTGGCCAACTAAATCTAGAAGGGCCGCTTCCAATGCTGTTACGGCATGTATGGCAATACGGAGATCGAACGTTTGAAGGCCGCGCCCTCCTGCATCCCGGTCCGCAAACTGCTTACGGATGGTATTTAGAATGTTGTTGTAAGTTCCAATGGACTGGCCGACAACCAATTGTTTGGCATCTTCGAGTGTCTGGCGAATTTTTTCGCCTCCAGGAACTTCACCTACACCCGTATTGCCCGCATTGTCTTTTAGAATGACAATGTTCCGGGTGAAATAAGGAGCATGGGCACCGCTCAAGTTCAAAAGCATGCCGTCATGGCCCGCAACTGGAATAACGCTCATTTCTGATATTACCGGTGTGCCGATCTTTACATTATCCTTAAGCAATTGATTGTTCATAATTTTCCCCCTACTAGAATATTTAGTTGACTATGATTTTAACTCTACACGTTTAATTTCACCAACAAGGAATAAATAGCTGCAAACCGCGACAAGAGCATTAGCACATACGAAGACTAGCGCCCCATTGAATGACCCTGTCGTGGCAATGATGTATCCGATGATAATCGGTGTTGTAATGCCGGCAATGTTACCGAATGTGTTGAAAAGCCCGCCACTGACACCGGACATTTCTTTTGGTGAGGTATCGGCCACTACCGCCCAGCCGAGTGCCCCAAACCCTTTACCGAAAAACGCAAGGGCCATAACGAATATAACAATCCATTCCGTATCTACATAGTTTGCAGCTACCAAGCTCATTGATAGAAGCATCCCAACAACAATTGGCACTTTTCGGGAGACAGTCAATGAGAATCCCTTCCGTAACAGGAAGTCCGAGAATGTCCCTCCGAGAATGCCGCCAAAGAATCCACAAATGGCTGGAAGGGAAGCGACTAATCCAACTTCAAGAATGGTCATGCCTCTTTCTTGTACAAGGTACACAGGAAACCATGTAAGGAAAAAGTAAGTTAATGTTGTAATGCAATATTGTCCGAGATAAACACCCAGCAGCATACGATTTGATAATAGCTGCTTAATATGATTCCAGTTAACGCCTTTCTTTTCCTTCTTATTTGTAGTGGTTTGATCCATATTAATCAAAGCGCCGCCTGCTTCGATATATTCAAGCTCAGCTTTGTTGATACGTGGATGTTCCTTTGGTCCATAAATCGTTTTCATCCAGATGAAAGCAACGATGATTCCCAAAGCGCCCATAAAGAAGAAGACGTATTCCCAACCCAATTTATACGTAATATAACCCATGATCGGTGCAAAGAGAACAGTTGCAAAATACTGGGCTGAATTGAAAGTGGCAGCCGCAGTTCCGCGTTCATGGCTCGGGAACCAGGTAGCAACGATTCGGCTGTTGGCCGGGAAGGAAGGGGCTTCTGCCAATCCAACTAAAAAACGCAGTCCGAACAATACCATGACAGCTGTTCCGGCAGAACCGAAAAGACCGAGAAATCCTTGTAAAAGCGTAAAGGTAGACCATAACGTGATACTCCAAAAGTAAACTCTTTTTGAGCCAAAACGGTCTAAAAGCCATCCACCTGGAATTTGTCCAGCTACGTAAGACCAAGCGAAGGCGGAGAAAACATAGCCCATCATGACTGAATCGAGACCAAGCTGACCAGACATATCCGTCCCCGCAATTGATAGTGTCGCACGATCCGCATAATTCAGGGCGGTAACCATAAAGAGCATGAAGACAATGAACCATCGTGTGCGTGTTTTTTTCTGGGCATTTGGCAGTTTAGGAGTTGCTTGAAAAACCTTTTCTTCAGCGTTCATATACTCACTTCCTTAAACGTATTTAATTATATTTTTCATTTGATACCGCTTACAATGTTAGCTGCTTCCCCCTTCGTGAAAATTCATAATATTTAGTTTTGTCCAATGGTAAGACAAATGAAATTGTTTGTCAATGGCTTTTTTTTATAAATCGTTTTTCATTTTAGCTCCTTAATTATCTTGTTTTTTTGTATATATTAGAAGCTAAATTATTGAGGGATCAAGTGATGCTTTATTTTTCAGAAAATAAAAAAAATACAATTGACCATTCGGTGTATTTGTCTTACAATAAAACAATAATACACAAGGGGGAATAAAAAATGAATAAAATTCGCAAGGCACCTAAAGGGATTCTCGGATTTCCCGTGGCACCATTCACAACGAGTAATAAGCTTGATGAACAAGCACTCGCCCAAAATATCCAATTTTTAATAGATGAGGGACTCGAGGCCATTTTCGTTGCATGTGCAGCAGCAGAATATCCATCATTAAGTAAAGAGGAATATGAAGCGATGGTAGAGGTAGCCGTATCCGTTACGGCTGGAAAAGTCCCTGTATACACAGGGGTAGGAGGCAATATTCAAACTTCCCTGGAACTTGCAAGAATATCAGCGGATAGAGGGGCAGATGGTTATTTAATATTACCTCCATATCTCGTTACTGGAGAACAGGCAGGTCTGGCGGCTTATTTCAAAGCCATCGCAGAAAGTACAGACTTAAACTCAATAGTATATCAGCGTGATAATGTGTCACTTTCAATTTCAACTTTGGAAGCGCTCGCAGAGGTCCCACAGGTGGTCGGCGTCAAAGACGGTCTAGGCAATATGGAGTTGAATGGACTCCTAACACAAACCTTCGGAAAACGTTTCGGCTGGCTGAACGGAATGCCGCTTGCTGAAGTTACCATGTCGGCCTACGTTCCACTTGGCTTTGACTCATATTCATCTGCGATATCAAATTACATCCCGCACATCTCACGGAAATTCTATAATGGCATTTTGAGTGGGGATCAAGAAACGGTCAATGAAATTTACCAACAGGTCATTATGCCAATCAACAACATTCGCCGTCAGAGAAAAGGATATGCCGTCTCTCTCATTAAAGCAGGTATGGAGATTATGGGAATGCCGGTTGGGCAAACAGTCAGATTACCAATACTTCCGGTTGAAAAAGAACATTATGCAGAAATGCAAACGATATTAGAGCATGCTTTAGATCGTTTTCCAAAAGAAACATCAATTCAATCAATCTAATAAGGGTGGGATTATATATGATAACTACAGTTCAAACAAAAACGTATCTTAACTATATTAACGGTGAATGGGTTGCTTCTATTTCAAATGAAGTCGAAAAAAGTTTAAACCCGGCAGATAAACAGGCAATTGTCGGATATGTACAGAAATCTACAAAGGATGACTTGAACCTGGCTGTGGAAGCTGCGAAAAAGGCAAAAGAAAAATGGCGCAAACTAGCTGGTTCAGAGCGTGGGGAGTATCTTTATAAAGTAGCGCATATTCTTGAAAAGCGGATTGATGAAATCGCAGAATGTGCAACACGGGAAATGGGAAAGACATTTGCTGAAACAAAAGGGGAAACGGCACGCGGCATTGCGATCCTGAAATACTATGCAGGAGAAGGAATGCGTAAAGTGGGGGATGTCATTCCATCCACCGACAGTTCAGCGCTTATGTTTACTACGCGCGTCCCGCTTGGTGTAGTGGGCGTCATAACACCTTGGAATTTCCCAATCGCCATCCCAATCTGGAAGATGGCTCCTGCTCTCGTATATGGGAATACGATTGTGGTCAAGCCAGCCACCGAGACGGCCATCACCTGTGCGAAGATCATGGAGTGTTTTGAAGAAGCTGGTTTACCGGCGGGGGTAATCAATATGGTCACAGGGCCGGGCAGTGTCATAGGGCAGGGAATCGCCGATCACGAAGATGTAAACGGCATTACCTTCACTGGCTCAAACGGCGTTGGAAAAAGGATTGGACAAGCGGCGTTAGCACGTGGAGCGAAATACCAGCTTGAAATGGGCGGGAAAAACCCGGTAATCGTTGCAGCGGATGCGGATCTTAATCTGGCTGTAGAAGCAGTCATTACAGGTGCGTTTCGTTCAACGGGGCAAAAATGTACCGCGACAAGCCGTGTCATCGTTGCGGCTGAAGTTTATGAAGAGTTCAAGGGGTTGCTGGTGAAAGAAACGAAAGGCATTTCCATCGGGGATGGATTGGACAGCGGGACATGGATGGGACCATGTGCTAGCGAAAATCAATTAAATACGGTTCTTTCCTATATCGAAAAAGGAGTGGAGGAAGGCGCTACACTTCTAATTGGCGGAAAGCGTGCTGAAGAAGGCCCTCAGGCAAATGGTTTTTATGTAGAGCCTACGATCTTTGATAACTGCACGTCAGATATGACAATTGTACAGGAAGAAATTTTTGGTCCGGTGATCGCTTTATTGAAAGCTGATTCAGTTGAAGAAGCCCTGCAACTTGCGAACAGCGTGGAATACGGCCTTAGTGCTTCGATTTTCACCGCCAATATCAAACATTTGCTTTCATTTGTTAACGATATGGAAGCGGGATTGATTAGGGTTAACGCCGAGAGCGCAGGCGTTGAATTACAGGCGCCATTTGGCGGCATGAAAAATTCCAGCTCCCACTCCAGGGAACAAGGAGAAGCAGCAAAAGAGTTTTTTACATCCATTAAAACGGTGTTTGTAAAATAATATAATGTGAATGCGATCAATAGATAACGCTTTCGAATTAATGATTAAAGAGCTTATAAAGTTAATAAATCTGGAAGGAAGTTAAATAATGAAATCGCAGGGATCGCCAATTATTACAGATATGAAGGTTATTCCAGTAGCAGGCTATGATAGTGCCCTACTCACACTAAGTGGCTGTCATGCTCCTTATTTTACTCGCAATATTGTTATTTTAGAAGATGAAACGGGGAATACAGGTATCGGTGAGATTCATGGCGGCGATGATATTACTAGAATGATAGAAAGTTATCGTCCATTTGTGGTAGGACAAGAGATTGCCAATTATAGAGGTTGTATTACTTCAATACGTAAAGGTGGTTTGAGTATAAAAGGTGACTCTGGTGAAGGGTTACAAGGATTAAACTTAGCCAATTTAAAATTTGTTGTTCAAGCAGAAGCAGCTGTTGAATGCGCCATGATGGACTTGCTTGGTAAATTTGTTAATAAACCAATTGCAGCATTACTTGGCGATGGAGGTATTCAACGTACAGAAGTTCCTTTCTTAGGATATTTATTCTATATCGCAGATATGGAAAAATGCGATCTTCATTATTTACGTGAAACACAATTTAAGGATGATTGGGATCGTGTTAGACGAATTGAAACATTAACAGCTGAAGGAATTGTTGCTCAAGCAAAAGCAGCTGAAGATCGTTATGGATTTAAGAGCTTCAAATTAAAAGGTGGAGTACTTCGTGGAGAAGAAGAAATGGAAGCGATTCAAGCTTTACATGAAGTATTCCCTGATTCAAGAATTAATCTTGATCCAAATGGAGCATGGTCATTAGAAGAAGCCATTAAGCTTTGCAAAGATAAAGGAGATATACTTGCTTATATTGAAGATCCTTGTGGTCCTGAAGCGGGATTCTCTAGCCGTGAAATAATGGCTGAATTTAAGATTGCAACTGGACTACCTGTTGCTACAAATATGATTGCAACAAATTGGCGTCAATTCCATCATGCAGCAGCACTTAGAGCAGTGGATATCGTGTTAGCTGACCCTCATTTCTGGACATTGAATGGCAGTATTCGTATGGCACATGTATTAAACGATTGGGGCTTAACATGGGGGTCGCATTCCAATAACCACTTTGATATTACATTAGCAGCATTTACACAAGTAGCAGCTGCTGCGCCAGGAAATATTTCACCAATCGATACACACTATATTTGGCAAGATGGTCAAGAATTATGTGATGATCCATTACAAATTATAGATGGAATGATTAAACTGCCTGATAAACCAGGTTTAGGTGTAGAAATAAATATGGATAAAGTGATGAAAGCAAATGAATTATATCGCAGTCTGCCATATCATGACCGTGATGATTCAACTTCTATGCAGTATCTAATTAAAGAGTGGAAATATAACTCTAAAAAACCATGTATGGTGAGATAAACTTTTCGATTTAAATGACTGGGTAATTACCATGAGTAAAAGAATGAATATCTCAATCTATTAATGATGAAAATATTAACATTCTACTCATGGTAGTTGCTAAAAATACATGAATTGTAAGCCCTTACTTTATTACAATTCATTGAGAAAAAATAAAAGCTATTAAACTGAAACCATTTTTCTGAAAATCAAGAGAAAAAGGAGGAAGCTTATGAACAGTAGCGGTGCTCAACGCATCAGCAATGAGACTGAACATCCTAAAAAAACCAATGTGCGTTTTACCATACTTGCAATGTTATTTATCGTGACCGTCATTAATTATATTGACCGTTCTGCTTTGGGTATAGCTGCTCCAGTAATGAAAGAAGACCTTGCTTTCGATGCAGTGAAATTAGGTGTTGCTTTTTCAGCCTTTAACTGGGCATATACTGCATTTAACATTCCAGGAGGTTGGTTATTAGATAGATATGGAGCACGTAAAGTTTATGGTGTTGCTTTATTATTATGGTCCACATTTACCTTTTTTCAAGGATTTATCAGCACCTTACTTGGATTATTCATTTTAAGATTCTTGGTTGGTATTACTGAAGCCCCATCTTTTCCAGGGAATAGCAGATTGACGACGATGTGGTTTCCACAACATGAACGCGGACGGGCGGTATCGATTTATAACTCTGCACAATATTTTGGATTAGCACTTTTCACGCCAGTTATGGCATGGATATTACAAGAGTTTGGCTGGCACGATGTTTTCTTTGTTGCAGGAGGATTAGGTATCTTTGTAGCCATTTTATGGTTTGCATTTGTACGTGAACCATACAACCATCCACGTGTAAATCAAGCAGAAATCGATTATATTAATTCAGGTGGAGGGTTAGCAAATAAAGAAGAAAAAAGAAAAGTGAACTGGTCTGATATCCGTCTTTTGTTGTCAAACAGACAAATGGTCGGAATTTATATTGGTCAGTATGCGTTGAATACAATTGTTTGGTTTTTCTTAACGTGGTTCCCTACATATCTCGTAACGGAGAAGGGTTTATCTCTAATTCAAACAGGTTTTGCAGCATCGGTACCTTATATAGGAGCATTTTTTGGAGGTATCGTTGGCGGGATCATTTCCGACAGATTATTGAAAAAAGGAAAATCGCTCGCTGTTGCACGTAAAACACCGATCATCACTGGGTTTCTTTTATCCAGCACGATCGTATTAGCTAACTTCACTTCAAATATTTTTCTTCTTATCCTAATCATGTCCATTGCCTTTTTCGCAAAAGGTTTGGCAGGTCTTACATGGTCTCTTGTCGGTGATATGGCACCAAAAGAACTTATTGGTTTAACTGGCGGTATTTTTAATACCATTGGGAATATAGCAGGTATTGTAACACCACTTGTCATTGGCTTTATTTTAGCCAAAACAAATTCCTTTAGCGGTGCCCTGATCTTTGTTGCTAGTGTATTGTTCGTAGGAGCTCTATCTTACATTTTCATAGTAAATAAACCTGAAAGAATCATATTAATAGATAAAAATTAAGAGAAGAAAATAAAACAAACTTTTGAAAAATAAAATACGTAAGTTTGAAAAAAGTTCCCTAAAAGCATGAGGAATATAATTGAAGCCATTTTAAAATATATCTATATCAGCAATATGCTAGCTTTATTATATTGAAAGGGTTGGTAAAGTGGATACGAAAACGCAGCTGACAGAGGTACCGCTTTATATAAAGGTAAATGGGATGGACAATGTCGCCATCGTTGTTAATACGGGGGGCTTGGATCAAGGAACCGTTTTCCCTTGTGGGCTTGAATTGAAAGAAAGGGTACCACAAGGTCACAAAGTAGCTTTAATGGATATAGTCGAGAATGAAGCTATCATACGCTATGGAGAAGTTATCGGTTTTGCGGCTGAATCAATCGGTAAGGGCAGTTGGATTGACGAGTCATTGGTGATGCTGCCGGCATCTCCAAATTTAAAGGAATTACCGGTGGCAAATGATATACCCGAAACTTTTCCCCCACTTGAAGGATATACATTTCAAGGATTCCGCAATGAAGATGGCAGTGTTGGAACCAAGAATATATTAGGCATTACAACAAGCGTTCAATGTGTAGTAGGCGTGCTGGATTTCGTTGTGAACCGGATAAAAAAAGAGCTTCTCCCGAAGTATCCCAATGTTGATGATGTTGTCGCTATAAATCACAACTATGGGTGCGGAGTCGCAATCAATGCACCGGAAGCAATTATTCCCATTCGCACAATACAGAACCTTGCGAAACACCCAAATTTCGGCGGGGAAGCCTTGGTAGTTGGTTTGGGTTGTGAAAAACTGTCTCCAATGAGAATAAATCCGAGCGGGAACGATTCAGATATCATTTCACTTCAGGATCAGCAGGGATTTGCGGGAATGGTCCAATCGATTATGGAAATGGCCGAGGAACGTTTAATCAAGTTGAACCGCAGGCAGCGGGAGACATTTCCGGTTTCCGAATTAGTCATCGGTACGCAGTGTGGAGGAAGTGATGCATTTTCTGGTGTGACAGCTAACCCTGCAGTAGGATATGCTACAGATCTGTTAGTTAGAGCAGGGGCAACCGTTCTATTTTCTGAAGTCACAGAAGTACGGGATGCGATTCATCTATTAACTCCTCGAGCGGTGAATGAAGAAGTAGGGAGAGCTTTGATAAAGGAAATGGATTGGTATGATAACTACCTTGCTTTAGGTGATGCTGATCGAAGTGCCAATCCGTCGCCAGGAAACAAAAAAGGCGGATTGGCCAATGTAGTGGAAAAATCATTAGGCTCCATTGCAAAATCCGGAGGCAGCCCCATTTCAGGCGTACTGGCTCCAGGTGAAAAAGCTACGGAAAAAGGGCTGATTTTTGCAGCTACACCAGCTAGTGACTTTGTTTGCGGAACATTACAGCTCGCTTCCGGTATGCACCTTCAAGTTTTTACAACTGGAAGAGGCACACCTTATAATCTCGCAATGGCTTCCGTCATCAAAGTATCTACACGAAATACATTGACAGAGCAATGGAAAGATCTGATTGATATAAATGCTGGAACTATCGCTACTGGTGAAGCAACCATAGAGGATATTGGGTGGGAAATATTTCACCTTATTTTGGAAGTGGCCAGCGGTAAAAAGAAAACCTGGGCAGAGCATTGGGGCCTACATAATGATTTGGCATTGTTCAATCCTGCGCCAATTACCTAATAATGATTTACTGGACGGACTTCCTTTTAATAGGGGTCCTTTTTTTTCCTCCAGAAAAGAGGAGCGCCGGACTATTAGCAGAAGTTATTAATGAACGATTGGTTTTCATCATGACGAAAAAAGGGTGATACTAAGTACATATCAGGAGGGATAGCATGGTCACATTCAGGAATGCGACAGTAAAAGACTTAAGTGAAATAGTACATATGCTTGCGGATGATGTATTGGGGAGGGAAAGAGAGCGATATGAAAATCCCCTTCCCGAAAGCTATTTAAAAGCATTTGAATCCATTGATGCAGATGGAAATAATGAATTGATCGTAGCATGTCTTGGTGAGGAAATCGTTGGGGTGCAGCAAATTACGTTCACTCCTTATATTACCCATCAAGGCGGTTGGAGAGCTACGATCGAAGGAGTTCGGACGGCATCTTCAGAACGAGGGAAAGGTATTGGAAGCAAGTTGATTCAATATGCGATTGACCGTGCAAGGAAGCGGGGCTGCCATATCATTCAGCTGACGACCGATAAAAAGCGGGAAGAAACACTGCGTTTTTATGAACGTTTAGGATTCAAAGCCACTCATGAAGGCATGAAAATGAAGCTTTAATTCACGGTCTTTTGTCCCTTTTTTTTGTGCACAACAACTTGTCTGGTATTATATGTTAAAATTATTTGTGAGATATTAATAGATGTATATAGGATTTAAAAACTGATGAAAGGGTGAGCTCGATGGAAACCGAAGCATGTATTCAGAAGAGGTACGGTGTAATTAGTTTTACTTCATTCATCATTGGAATCATTTGCTTTTTTACTGTTTTTATTACACCTATTAGAATGGAAAATATCGGGAACATGAATGGTGATTATATAACATTTTTCCTTACGATTGCCGGCATCGTCCTATCTGTCATAGGAATTTTGAAGAAAACGGAGAAAAAAGTGATTTCTATCATTTCTTTGGTTTTTTCCTCGTCTTTCTTTATATTTTGGGTTATCGTCATCACTTTGTTGTTAATTGGGGAAATAGAATTACCCCGTAGCTCAATAAGATAAAGGGATTGAATCAGGATGGTTATGAAGCTTCTGGGGAGATAGATCTGACTAAAAGGGGATTATTCAATGATAAGAGGTTTATATGAAGCACATTTACCGGTTAGTAATTTGAATCGTTCCATTGAATTCTATGAAGGGCTTGGTTTGCAGTTGGATCATAAGGTTGAAGACAGCCTGGCTTTTCTATGGATTGAGAAGGATAAAAGTTGGTTGGGGCTTTGGGAAACGGAAAAAGTGGAGGTTGAGTATCATCCCTCCCTACGGCATATCGCTTTTCAAGTATCATTGGTAGATCTAAAGAGCTCAGTCGCATGGCTTGAAGATAGAGGCTATGCGCCAAGAGAAGCTTTCGGATTTCTACCAGTTGAACCTTTCGTGATGCCGCACGGGGAATATGCCCACGCTAAAATTCACTTTAATGATCCAGACGGAAACAGTTTGGAGTTTATTAGTAAACTGGAGAATCCAAAAAAAATCACGAATCGTATGTATTTAAGTGAATGGGAACATGAATATAGAAGTGAAAAATACGAATGACAAATGGGCGAAAATTTTAAGAATAAGAATGGGAGAATCATAGAATGAATGTCAAAGCGGAATTATATTGGAATGAATTTTGGCAGGGGAAAGACGAAGAAAAACCCCAGGCAGTCAGTGCATGGCAATTCGGGGCCGATCCCGATCATTTGGCTCAATTAGTGATGGATGGGGAAAAAACGGCTACGTGCTCTGGGTATGTTTTTTATGAAGAAGAAAATGAACCATTACCATCCCTGGGTGATTACAGCATTATTTTAAGCAGTGAGGATGAGCCATTAGCCATCATACAAACAGTGAAAGTCGAAGTATTGCCCATGAATGAAGTGAGTGAAGAGTTTGCGATTGCAGAAGGAGAAGGAGATCGAACATATACATACTGGTGGGATGCACATGAAAATTTTTTTAAAGAAGAACTGGACAAAATCGGCCACACATTTAAGGAAGATATGTTGCTTGTGTGTGAGCGTTTTGAATTGATACATGTAAAGTGAATGTAGACGGTTCGATTGGAAGAGAGCAATAGTATTTTAATAGAGATTACCTAGTTATGGTTTCTTCAAAAGGATGATCAACACTGTATAATAACCTTCGATTTTAATAAGGGCAAGATAAGCCTTCATGTAAATGCTTGCCCTTGTCTACCATCATCCCTCGTCAAAGCAAATCCCCATCATGATCACTAATTCTTTTTGGAGTCTTTTTTCCCACTCTTCCATTCTTTTAATAGGTTCTTCTCTTGGGACAATTGTATTTTAAGATGGAATTATTACGGAAATCACATTTTCTTTTTGTGGTAATATAAGGTGGACTAGTACGTTTTAGGTAGAAAGTAATGAATTTGGAAGTCGAAGAATGAGTTCTTTTAAATGTTACTAGTGAAAGAAGTGTTTGAAAGGAGTGTTTCGTATGCAGTTGACGATTCAGGCATCGGGTGACAATGTGCAAGCGATATCTTATTTATTGTCTAAGAACCCGAATAATTTATATGAAAGAAATCATAAAGGGCATTTAGTGCGCCTTTTTTATAGTAAGTTTACGGAATCGGAAATGGAGGCAACAATCTTTGTTACACCGGATCCCATAGAGTTAGTGAAAAATAATGCTAATTCCTACGATATCACTCACTACATAAATGATCGGGAATTTGCGGTGAGCAGCATTTTCTGTTCATTGATCAGGTCAGCACTGGGAACAGCTTTGAATGGGCAGCCGAAGGAAGAACATTTAGAATGGGTAAACCATCCGTTTTCATTTCAGTTCAATTTTGGTCCGGTGGTTTCTACTCTTTCCGATAACCAATTAAGGGAATTATTTGAGCCGATTGGTTATGAAGTGATAATTACCCGCCCGGAAATTCAGTATTCTTTCGATATTAAGGATAGGAGTTCGGCAAGAACTATTTCCTTGAAAGGGATGAAGACACTGCAGGATGGGTTAAGGCATTTGTTCGTATTGATTCCAGTCATTGACAACTATAAGCATTATTACATTGATGAAAAGGAAATCGAAAAACTTGAAAGATATGGTGAGGGATGGCTTGACGATCATCCTATGCGTGACTTTATCTATCGCCAATCGCTTAGATTCAAGGAAGTATACAGCATCGTCGAGAACAAAAAACCTGAAATGAAGAAAGACGAAAAAGAAAGAAAGGTTCGGTTGAATGATCTTCGCTATGAAAAAATCGTTGATACTGTAAGTCAAATGCACCCAAGCAGCGTGGTGGATTTTGGCTCAGGCGAAGGAAAACTTTCAGTACGTCTTGGATTTATTGAGGGCGTAAAGGAAATCCTCGCCGTCGAGCCATCCGAATCTGCATCCATCAAAGCCCTAGGGCGATTCGATAAAGTGAAGGATAAAGAAAAATTCGTGGTTCCCGAGACACTATGGGGTTCACTCTTTTATTATGATGAAAGATTAAAGAATAAGGATGTCATCATTTTATGTGAGGTCATCGAGCATATCGACGAGTACCGCCTTCCTAAGGTAATGGATACGATATTGCATGATTATCAACCGAGAGCCTTGATTATCACAACGCCAAACCGTGAATATAACGAGGTATATGATATGGACGATTCCCTTCGGCACAATGATCATCGGTTTGAGTGGACAAGAGCCGAATTTCATCAGTGGTGCACTTCGCGAAATCATGACGGTTTCTATGATCTTCGCTTCGAAGGAATTGGTGAAGAGCATGCCACACAAGGCTTTCCGACACAAATGTGCGTGTTCGAAAGGAAGGAGGACTGAATATGAATATCGTATTGCCATACGCAGGGATTGTCTTGCTGATTGGACCATCAAACAGCGGTAAGTCAACCTTATTAAAAAGGATGATTGAAAAAGAAGAGATATTACCTTCGGAGGTCATAAGTTCAGATGACTTTAGGATAATGGTAAGTGATGTGGAGTTCATTGATTGGCATGACAGACCAAAAGATGAAAGTGACAGTTTGATGGATGAATACCAAACCATATCAGGTGAAGCCTTTTCAATGATGGAATCCGTCATTGAAGCAAGATGCCGTTTAAATAAATTGACCATTATCGATGCGACCAATCTTCACCCTGATGATCGGAAAAGATATATCACTTTAGCCAAAAATAATAATGTTCAAATTCAATCGATTGTGCTGGATATCGCTGAAGATGAACTGCTTGCAAGGGATGAACGAAGAGAACATCCAAGGGGAAAAAGAAGGATCAGACAGCAATGCCAGACATTCAAAAGGGAAAAGCGATACCTGAAAAAAGAAGGCTATGCATCGGTTTACACGATAAAGGAAACGGACAACCTCCAGGTTAGCAGAGGTACGAATCCTCTTGAAAAAGACATCGGGCACGGAATCGATATCATCGGGGATATTCATGGCTGCCATGAAGAGTTGATCCTCATTCTTGAGAAGCTAGGCTATCAAAAAAATCAGGAAGGTCTTTATCTGCATCCCGAAGGACGAAAGTTCGTTTCAGTAGGAGATGTCATGAGCAGGGGGCCGGAGTCGCTTAAAACCATGCTCTTTTTCCATGAACATGTTCAAAAGGGCGTTGCCTATATGATTGACAGTAATCATGGATGGAAGATTGCCAGATGGTTGGATGGGAGAGGCGTCACTTTAAACCATGGCGATGAAAAAGTTGAAGAAGAATTTAAAAGATATGAAGAGGAACATGGCAGGGAAAAAGCGGCGGAAACGAAAAACAAGCTTAAAGAGTTTCTCCTGCACGCCCCTTCGCATTACGTGTTCACCAAGAATGGTGTACAAACCTTGATTTGTGTGCATGCCGGAATCAAAGACGCATTCATCGGGAAACAATCTGAAGCCATAAGTGACTTCTGCCGTTATGGTGATACGGATGGTTTTGATGAAAGAGGAAAGCCAGTGCGTAAAGATTGGTATATTTCCCATAAGAAAAGCACGCTTATTGTCTGGGGACACGATCCCAAGCCGCAGCCGTTATTGATCAACAATACCATTAATATTGATCAAGGTGCCGTCTTTGGCGGAGCACTGACCGCTTTCCGCTATCCGGAAAGGGAGGTCATTTCCGTACAGGCGAGTCAAAATCATTCCGGTGACGATGACACCCCATTGAAAGAATGGGAGAAAAACCGGCTGAATCCGCCGAATATCGGTAAATTCATCAATGGTTATTCAGTATTGACAGAGAAAATGGGCGAGGTAAAGGTCCAAAAGGATATTGTAAAACCTGCAATCGATAAGATATCACACTTTACGATACCGATTGAACAATTAATCTATATCCCGCCAACCATGAGCCCGACACCGAGTCCCTCTTCATCGGCAAACTATCTGGAACATCCAAGAGAGGCCATCGACTATTACAGAAGCCAGGGAATCCAGACCATGATTGCTGAAAAGAAACATATGGGAAGCCGGGCCATCCTTTTTCTATTCCGGGATACTGAAGCATCTAAAAAACATACCGGTTTTGAATCATTGGGGGTTATCCATACAAGAACGGGCAGACGTTTCTTCGACGTAAAGACGGAAGAAAAACTTATCTTGAAAATCAATCAAGATTTAAATGAGAGCGGCTATTTTGATAGATACGAGACGGATTATGTCCTTCTAGACGCTGAAATCATGCCATGGAACCTGAAGGCAAAAGAGCTCATCAGCAGTCAATATGCCCATGTAGCCGAAAATGCAATTCTTGACCGAACGATGCTAAAGGAAAAAATCGAGAAAGCGGTCTATGAAAATGCCGATTTAAAAGGATGGCTGGAAGAATATGAGCTGAAACTGGAAAATGCTCATACTTTCAAAGAAGTCTTTCAAAAATACTGCTGGGAAATTGAAGATTTGAATTCCATTCAAATCGCACCATTCCATGTGCTTGCCCATAGTGAGGATACCTTCTTCGATAAGCCCCATACATGGCATATGGAGATGAACCGCAATTTTGCAAAGTGTTCCCATTTATTTGTGGAAACCGAATATAAAGTGATTTCGGATGAAGCAAGTGAAGAAGAGGTCATTAAATGGTGGGAGGATATCACCAGTGAAGGCCATGAAGGCATTGTAATCAAGCCGGAATTTTTCATCGCAAGAAATAAAGGCAAGCTTTTGCAGCCAGCCATAAAAGTAAGGGGAAGGAAGTACCTAAACATCATTTATGGAATGGACTATTTGCTTCCGGAAAATCTTGAGAGACTGAAAAACAGGAATACAGGCAAAAAGCAAAAACTGGCACTGAGAGAATTCTCCCTGGGAATCGAAGGCATTCAAAGATATGTAAAAGGCGAATCGATCGAGCGAGTACACGAATGTGTTTTGGGAACCTTGGCCATGGAATCAGATCCTGTAGATCCCAGATTGTAAGAGGTTAGTTTAAAATGGGGTTGCTCCGGCAACCTCATTTCTTTTTGAAGAAGGTCTGAGGCATTAAATATAAAGTTGAAACGTTCAGTGATTTGCTATAATAGGTCATTGGATTAAAAAACTTATAGAAAGATAGGTATTTGCCATGAAAAAGAAACTGATATTCATTGGATTGGGAATCCTCGTTGTTTTCCTGCTATTGATTGGTACATATAAATTAATGAATTCGAGAACATATCAGGTATTCGGAGGATTAACGGATAATGTCGAGTCGAATGAAAAAGTGGTCGCTTTGACATTTGATGATGGCCCATCGAAGAATGTAAATGAGATCCTTCCGATATTGGATAAATACGATGTAAAAGCTACATTCTTTCTGATTGGTAACGAAATTGAAAAGTATCCAGAGGAAGCTGGAAAAATATCGGAAGCAGGACATCAGATTGGGAATCATACGTATTCCCACAGGCGAATGGTGTTTAAATCTCCCTCCTTTATCAAGGCGGAAATCGAGAAAACGGATATATTAATTCAGAACTCCGGATATAAGGGTGAAATTGACGTTCGGCCACCAAATGGGAAAAAAATCTTAGGGCTGCCTTATTATTTAAATAAAAATGATAGAGAGACCATTACCTGGAATCTGGAACCAGATAGCTATTACACTTCCGCTTCTGACAAAGTGAAGTATGTGAAGGATAATATTAAACCAGGTTCGATCATCCTGATGCATCCGATGTATGATGATACGGGTAAAGAACTTCAAGCGATTGAAGGGATCTTACAAGAGTTAACGAACGAAGGCTATAGGTTTGTAACGGTCAATGAACTTCAAGAAATGTAGTTTCATTTATACCGTCCGAACCATATTCAAAGAATCGGGTTGCCGTGGCAACCCTTTTTTATATGAGATAGAGAATAGTACAAAACATGGGCTGCATATTGTTTCTTAACGGAATGTTCTTGTAAGGGCATGCATCGTATGAATTTTTCCATAGTGTAAATATAGCTATTAAAATGGGGCTGGTTACTTGTATCGGAATAAAAATACCGCTCTGATCATCTTGTTGTGTTTCTTGTTATTCCTGTTTCTAGTCGTGCTCATTTTTCGTCACATCACGGTATACTTCGTGTATAGCTCGGGCATCGGCCCGTTATTACTTATCGGGGTAATGGTCTTGGCTATCGTTATGCTTTTTTTCAAAGGATATAAATAATCGAGTTTGTTTCTTTGAGGCTGCTGCGCAGCCTTTTTTTTTGTGGAAAAAGTTCTTTGAAGCTAAGACATAAAAAAAATTAAAAATCAATAAAAAATTAACAATCCACTATTAGTAATATATGGTAAGATTTTAAATGGGAATATTTTCTTATAAATTATAATCAGGGGTGATATGTACGTGGAGTTTTTTACTAAGTGGGCGTTTAAGAACAAGGCTGCCGTTTCATTGGTAACCATATTTATTTTGTTGATAGGAGTTGTCAGTTATTTTAAACTGCCGATGGAATTTTTACCATCTGCTGATAATCCACAAGTTACGATTATCACAATGGGGCAGGGCACTGATTCGAAAACGATGGAAACACAAGTTACAGATCCGATTGAAAGAGCAGTTACGGGAGTTAAAGGAAAGAGTTCAATATACTCCACCACTGGAGATGGATTTTCAAAAGTAGATCTATTCTTTGAAGCCGGATCGGATATGAAACAAGCGAAACTTGATGTTCAAGAGGCTCTTGGCAGTGTAGCGCTGCCACAAAGCATGGCAAAGCCAACTGTTACACAGTTAAATACATCAATGATTCCCATCTCATTTGTAGCTGTTACTTTTAAGGATGGATTAACAGCTGAAAATATAGACTTTACCAAGAAAGAATTAGAACCTCTGTATAAAGATATTAAAGGGGTTTCGGATGTACAGACATTTGGAGTTTCCCAATCCATTCTTTCAGTCAAAGTGGATAATGAAGAATTGGCTAAAAAGAAAGTCTCCATTCAAGATATCATGAGCGTTCTTAACGGTCAGAATGCAGCTCTGGCCGTAGGCGAAAAAGTGATTGATGGGAAGGCAAGTAACATCAAGGTTATCGGGGATTTAACAAGTATTGAAAAATTAAAAGCGTTAAAGGTCACTCCAAATGTCACACTTGGAGAAATAGCAAAAGTTGAAGAAGCGAAGGATGGTAACCTCATCAGTCGTTTTAACGGAAAGGAAAGCATTGATTTAAGCATTATCAAGGACAGTCAATCAAATGCTGTAACAATCAGTAAAGAGGTTGAAAAAGTAGCAAAAGAAATTAATGAAAAGTATAGTGACCAGAAATCGACCATTTATTTATCTACAGCTGATATGGTGGAGACTTCCGTTCAGACGATGGTAAAAGAAGTTCTGCTCGGTGCGCTATTCGCTACTATTGTAATCATGGTCTTTTTACGGAATGTACGATCTACATTCATTACGATCGTATCCATACCGTTATCTCTTGGCTTTACGTTATTTTTGCTGTCATTGTCGGGAGTGACGCTGAATATTTTGACGCTGGGCGGTGTCGCTGTTGCGATCGGTCGCTTAGTGGACGATAGTATTGTTGTTATTGAAAATATTTTCCGGAAAATGCAGCAGGAGAAGATTTCAATCGAAATGGTGATGGATGCTACTAAAGAGGTGGGAGTGGCGATAACAGCTTCAACCCTTACTACTGTAGCAGTTTTCTTGCCGGTTGCTTTATTGAATGGAGGGCTACAAGAGTTTCTTCTTCCTTTCGCTTTGACTGTCACTTATTCTTTGCTGGCCTCTTTAATTGTGGCATTGACGGTTGTTCCATTAATGAGTGCAGGATTGCTGAAAAGGACGGAGCTGCCAAAACATCGACCGGCCAAGCGTTTTACCAAGCTGGTTACTTGGTCACTAAACCATAAATGGGTTGTCTTGATTGTTGCTATGCTGCTGTTTGTCGGTTCCATTGGTACATATTTTGCCATGCCAAAAGGGGCGATTGATAATTCTTCAGCAGACTATGTCTCCGTGACCTTAACTTATCCAAATGATCAGCCTTATGAGAAAGTAAAGGAAAAAGCGATTGAACTCGAAGAAACGATGCAGGGTATGAGTGAAGCGGATAATATTTTCATGCAATTAGGAAACTCTGCCGAGACAGCACAATATGGCGCAGTCACATCACCCACTGAAGCTACTTTCGGCATCCTGGTGAAGGATAAAACAAATGTGGATTCAATCCTGAAAAAGGTGGAAAAGGAACAAGAAAACTATCCTGATGCGAAGCTTACGGCCACCGCTTCCTCATTTATGATGGGGGCATCAAAGACGAACATTACGATAGATGTGATTGGCAGTAATGTTGAAGATTTGGAACAGACGGCCAATAAGGTCAAAGAAGGAATTCAGGATATTAAAGGAATTGAAGATGTTACAACGAACCAAGACGAAAAGAAAACGATTTATTCATTCAAGGTAGATCCAGCTAAAGGCAATACAGAACAAATAGGTCAACAATTAGGTATCATGCTTAATAAAACTCCTATCGGCAATATAACTTTACAGGATAAGCAGACACCTGTCGTCCTTGAACCAATCTTAGATCCCAAAAAACCAGAGGATTTAAAAAGCATTCCGATTATGACAGATGGCGGTCTAGCACCAGTGTCAAAGGTTGCTTCTTTAAAGAGCGAAGAGAGTGCAACAACACAGTTCCATAAAGATGGAGAAACGTATCTTCAACTAACTGCAACAGTCGATCCGACTAAGCTTTCCGATGTTGCAAGTAAAATAAATCTTGAGATATTTGGAGATAAGGAGAACAAAGGTCTTGATATTCCGAATGATGTAGAAATTTTAGTCGGGGGAGCGAGTGCTCAGCAGACAGATGATTTTTCCGATTTGTTCCTTACGATGTTAATATCGATCGGTATTGTCTTTTTAATCATGGTTATAACATTTAAATCGATCAAAGCACCGATCGCCATTCTATTTTCCTTGCCATTCGCTGCTATTGGAGCGGTATTAGGATTGGTTATCAGTCGAATTCCAGTGGATATTACAGCACTGCTGGGTGCTCTCATGTTAATTGGAATTGTTGTGACAAACGCGATTGTGCTTCTGGATCGAGTCAAACAAAACGAAGAAAAAATGATCATCCGTGATGCGATCGTCGAAGCGACAGCTACAAGATTCCGTCCAATCATAATGACGGCTGTAGCAACGATTTGTGCCATGCTGCCACTTTTATATAAAAAAGCGGAGACAGGAAGCTTGGTTTCACAAAGTTTAGCGATCGTTGTCATTGGCGGGCTAGCTGTTTCTACACTGCTCACACTTATCGTCATTCCATGTATATATGAATTGCTGTACTATAAAAAATCGAAAAAACAGAGAAAGAAAAAGAGAGAACCCGTTAACGAACAAATCGAGATGTAATGGTGCTTAATAAAAGGTTTGTAGAGAAAGCAACGCTTTCTTTACAAACCTTTTTTTTCTGTAAAATAGTACATGCTTTTAATAGTTTTTTAAAATAATGGTTGACTTTCCTTTGTCCTGTAACTAAAATGATTACAGTAGGTGATGAAACAATCACAGGAAGCAATTGACTGTGTAGTTACTAAATACAATGTTCTTATATTAATATTTTTTTGTTCTGTGTTGTAACTATTTTGGTTACAAGTTGAACTAATGATGAAAAGTGAGGGAATATATTATGACAGTGAAAATTAAAGCGTATTCTGATTTTATATGTCCATTTTGTTTTTTAGGTAAAGGTCCTTTGGACGAAATCGTGAAGGAAAAGGATGTAGAAGTGGAATGGATGCCATTTGAATTGCGTCCGAGTCCCTATTCCAAAATTGATCCATGGAAAGAACCCGATAAGTTGAATTCATGGGATTCTTATATTCTTCCTGCTGCGAAAAAGCTAGGGGTTGATATGCGTTTACCACGTGTTTCCCCGCATCCATATACACATTTGGCGTTCGAAGGGTGCCATTTTGCAAAGGAGCACGGAAAAGGGAACGAGTTCCACCACAGAGTATTTACAGCGTTTTTTCAAGAGGAACAAAATATTGAAGATATTGAAGTATTGACAAAATTAGCGGGTGAAGTTGAACTTCCTGTTGATGCATTTAGAGAAGCGTTAGTGTCACGAAAGTATCGGGAAGTGCACCAAGAAGCACTAAAACATGCTTATGAAGAAGCAGATATCAGGGCTGTTCCGACGTTTATTATTGGTGATGAAGTCATTCAAGGACTAGCCAGCAAAGAAAGGTTAGCGCAAGTCATCGAGAAGGAAGAAGCAAAAAATAAACAGAATGAATTTGATGGCCTGCAATGTGATGGTAAGGGGAATTGCTAAAAGCCTTTTGAGTTATTAAATAAAATTAAATGAAAATTTATTTGGAGGAATCAAAATGTCAGCAACTACAACAAATGTAAAAGAAGCAATCATCAATCGTCGTTCCATCCGTAAGGTGAAAAAGAACGAAAGTATTACGAAAGAAAGAATTAATGAAGTGTTAAAGACCGCTTTACATGCACCAACTTCATTTAATATGCAAAGTGGACGAGTGGTGGTAGTGATGGATGACGAGCATGAAAAGTTCTGGGATATTGTAAAAGAAACACTACGTTCCCGCGTTCCGGAAGAGAGCTTTGCGGCAACTGTAGAACGATTACAAGGATTTCGTGATGGAGTGGGTACCATTCTATTCTTTGAAAATAAAGAAACGATAGAACAAATGCAAGAAAAAGCACCCTCTTATAAAGAACAGTTTCCATATTGGTCGCATCAAGGAAGTGCTATGCTGCAGTATGCAATATGGGTGACTTTATCAGCGGAAGGCATAGGGGCATCTTTACAACATTATAATCCAATAATTGATGAAGCAGTGATGAAGAATTGGGATCTTCCAGGGAAATGGTCGTTGATAGCTCAAATGCCATTTGGTGAGCCGAATGAACAACCAGGCGACAAAACGTTCCTACCTTTCGAAAATATTGTGAAATTTTATTAATTCAAAGATTGAAGATTAAAGTTTTAGGATAATAGATTAACCAAGAGTCTGTTTACTCTTAATGAGTAAAACGGGCTCTTTTTTTGGAAGAATGAATTTGAACAATTCCAGCAGCATTACAGATACAGGGAAAGTGAAGCGGAAATATCCGTTCCTGATTCATACTTCATATAATTAGCGGAGGTAAATAATTGACAATGAGAATCATTTTCATTTATAGTGAGGTGTGTAATGAAAGTAATTCTCAATTAGGAAGGTGATATAGATGAAGGTATTCATTGGTTATGTCAGTTTATCCGGTAATACCGAGAAAATGGCTATAAACATAAAGAATAGAATGAAGGCTGTCGGCTGTGAAGTATATATGGAAAGATTGGATACTGTTGAAGTTGATGCTTTAAAGGATTTTGATTTGGCCTTTATTGGTTTATATACATGGAATCTTGAAGATTTACCGTATGAAGCAAACGAGTTTTATGAAGAAATTGACCAAGTGGACTTTGGTGGAGTGAAAGTCGCATTCTTTGGTGCTGGCGACTTGACCCATTCGAAACCTTGCGCCGCGATAGATATCCTTTCCGAAAAAATGAAGCAATTTGGATTTGATGTATATGATCGAGTATTGAAAATACACCATGAAAGCAGTACATACGAACAATTAAGGAAATGTGAAGACTTTGCAGAGCATGCCCTTATATGGGGAAGCAAGAGGAGGAAGTGGAGATTCTTCATGTGGGATCGGATGCTAGGCAACCCAAAATACCAAAAATCAGCATTTTTGTTAAGGAGGGCCCTTGATGATTACCCAATTAAGTGCAAAGGGAGAAGCAAAAAAAGAGGAACTTATACAAGAACTTCTGAAATTCGGGATTTTTAAAAAATATAATAAACAACTATACGAGCTTCCGTTAGTAGTTTTACAAAAGGAATTCAATCACTTGAGAGGTGAATTAAAAAATGTCTAGGAGAAAGAAATCTTATACTGAACTGCTAAAAGAAAACCGCGAACTTCTGTTGCGTGACAAAATCGAAGTGGAACGCATCTATACAAAAATCGATCAAAAAGCTATCAATGAAAAAAAGGAAAGTAAGCAAGTACAATCATGACTGGTTAAAAATGAAAACCGAAATCCATTTTTGATTTCGGTTCAGTTTGTCGACTGATTTCTGAAAACAAATGATACCTTTGTTGAGGGTTTATAAAATTGAACGTTGATTTCCACTCCAGGCACTCGCTTTCCGCGGGCGGTCCGGGAGCCTCCTCGGCGCATTTCGCGCCTGTGGGGTCTCCCTTGGACACGCTTTTCCCGCAGGAGTCTCGTACCTTCCGTTCCAATCAATTGGAATGTTTGTTTAAGAAAAAACTGTAGACTGGATTCATCCCGAACCTTGATAAGACTAGTCTATCCTTTATGTTTTTTTCTGTTTAATGAAATCCTTATTGGGTTGAAGCAATTTGCGACACTCCTGCCGAATAACTGGCTAGCCGAGACCCCGGAGACGCTTGCTTTGATGTGGCTTGGCAGACAGTCGGCGGAAAGGGAGCGGATTTCTGAAATCAACTAGAACTTTTTTTGAAACTGCATGCAACTGACTGTTCTTCAAGTTTGCCTGCAGTCTGAACCGAAATCCATTTATGATTTCGGTTTTTTCTTTTAGGTCTGTTATTGAATGCTGTTGATTGAAGAAGAAGGTATTTTCTGGTTGGTTGCCGAATAAAAATCCTTTAGGTAAAACTTAGGGGGAGTGCAACTTGAAAAATGTAATAGATGGAATCAATCATTGGATATGTTTTATACCTGAAGAGTTCAACCGGATGACAGAAAAAGAATTAAATCATCGACCAATGCCACACAAATGGTCCAAAAAAGAGATTTTAGGACATCTATGCGATTCTGCATTGAACAATATGAATAGGTTTATCAAGATTCAGTACGAAGAACAGCCATATGTTATACAATCATATAATCAAGACCAATGGGTATTAGTCCAGAATTATCAAGAGAGACCAATGGATGAGATAGTTAACCTTTTTGGCACCTTAAATAAGCAAATCATATATATAATAAAGAATACACCAAATGATAGATTATCTAATCTTTGTGATATAGGAAATAATCAACAAAAATCATTGGAGTGGCTAATAAAAGATTATCTAGAACATATGGAACATCATATTAACAATCAAATTCTAATTAAAAAATAGTGATCTATATAGATCACTATTTTTTTTATTTATCGTTTTTAGAGCCTTTCTTTAAAGGAAAGTGGAAGATTGTAATTCCTTTAAGCTTTTACAGTTTTTGTATGTCGGACACATAATTACTTTTTTTTCTTCTCAATTTTTCACTTTTCGTAACAGCTTGTCATGAAGTTTGGACAAGGTGAACAATACAAGGATAGAGGCGATTAAGGTTAACGACATATCCCATTGTGCGTCCCAAATATCACCCTGTGTTCCTAAAAATTCCTTTGAAGCCTTTCCGCCTTTTGAAATGATGGCAGCTATCCATTCGATAATTTCATATAAGGCTCCAATGGCAAGCGCAAAACTTAATGTGACAGCAAATAACCAGGGTCCTTTTGTTAGAGGGGTTTTACGTATTACTATTTCTCTAATCACAATCGCAAATAAACCTTTTAGGAAATGTCCAAACCGATCATAGTGGTTCCGGTTTAAATCGTAATGATCTTTTATCCAATTAAATAGAGGAACTTTTGAGTACGTATAATGGGCACCGATGAACATGGTAATTGTAAGAACGGCAATAACCAAATAGGATAATGTAGTGAGGCGGAATTTATTATATGTAGCAATTACAAAAATCAGAAACACAACGGCAGGAAGTACTTCCATTGTCCATATCAAGTATCCTTCAGGCTTAATAACTGACCAAATAAAAACTGCAGTGACTAGCAATAGTAATATTAAATGAATCAGTATACTTTTATCTCTTCCCAATTTTTTCACTCCATAAATTTATGATGTGTACAATGGTAAAAAATGAAATTTCCTGCATAGTACTTGAGGGTTTATGCAATCGAAAGGTTAAACAGTTTGTGTATGGACAAAATGCTTTATGCTTTCATTTAAAACATTAGACGCTTTTGTAGGGATCTGATGCTTTGCATGATCAATGAATTTTAATTCCGTACACGGCAATTTTTCATGCAATAAATTAGCATAATGATAAAGTGGTTTATCTTTTTTACCATAGATCAGTAAAATCGGCAGGTTGATTTTCTCTAGCAGATGGGTACAGTTATAATGCAAACTATAATAGTAATACTGCTCGATATTTCTGGCATCTCCTTTTAGGGCTTCATTAAACATTTTGTTGAACAAATTTTCCGTATTTGAATTACTCCATGAAATGGATAGCGCAAGAATTGGAACTGCGTCTTTATTTGCAAGTGATATTCCTAAAGAAATCTTTTGCTTTAAATATTTATCCCTCACTTCAGACATTCCACCTATTACAATGCCTCCTAGAGCCCGATCGGCACAACTCAGCAAATATTCCAATACGATAGAGCCGCCGGTTGAATATCCGCATATGATTGCTTTTTTAATTTTCAAATGATCCAACAGATGTTTGATATCTTCTATAATCAGGGGATAAGTTACTGGCAGTCTTGAATACTGACTTCTTCCGTGACCCCTAATATCAAAAGTGATAACTTTGAATTCTTGGGATAATTCCTCCATTTGGTATTGGAAATTCACACTTGTCAGTACTGGAGGATGAATAAAAACAATAGGAACCCCTTTTCCCTTAACAGAATAATACAAGCTAATACCGTCCACATCTAACATTGGCATGAATATTCACCTCAATAATCTTAAATCATTTTTTAATCATTGAATGGCTATACTATTGAATAAACAACTTGATGATAAGCGTTTGGATTTTAGCGACATAAAAATAAAATTCCCATTCGAAGAGTGCTAATATCCCTCCTAAAAGAATTTTCCCTTTAAAACATATTTTTATTACTAATTATGTCGGTAACAAACATCTTGAATTTTTTTGGTTCTCTTGAACAATATATAAGAGTTCAGGAAATGAACAAAAATATATAAAATAAGGTGATGTAAATGAAGGCAAACATGGATTAAATTTTACCCAGTTGTCGCTTCGGTCGTAGTAGGTATTGCCACTTATTAAATGTTGAGTGGAAATGGCGGGAAAATGAAAAACATGGTGCCGCTTGCCACTAACTTGATGGGAATGGGAACTGGGATGCAAGGGCAGAATCAACAACAGACAGAATATCAATAAAACAAAAAAATCCCCTTTAAGGGATTTTTTTGTTTTATTCAAGAAACGGGACTTCCATCATATACTGACTTTTTGGAATGCACACTATGGACACTATTTACCATTTTTTATATTTAAAGTAATGAAACACCAATAAAGCAACTCCATACGTTATAATGAATGGGCTCCAAGGAAAGTGTCAGAAACCTGCAGGAGTGATTATATGATTGGAGGTTATATGTGTTGAAGAAAAAATTATTGGTCATTATTCCAACAGTTGCGCTCATGTTGGCCCCTCTAGGAATGGGAACTTCAATTTCCCACGCAGCATCAAAGGGCAGTCAAATCCAGAAAATCGAAACGAAGGCGGAAACGCGCCCGACGCTCAGGGAAGGCTCACGTTCGAGTTATGTAAGAGACTTACAGCAAAGCCTTAAAGATGTTAAATATAATGTAGGTGTTGATGGGATTTTCGGTACCCAAACTCAAAATGTGGTAAGGGAGTTTCAAGTGGATCATAACTTGGCTTCAGATGGTATCGTCGGACCGCTGACATGGGCTGCTTTAGATGAAAATAAGGTGGAAAGAAAACAGTTCACGGAGAAAGATGCGATTGCGTTAGGGAAGAAGAAACTGGGTAACAAGATCGTATTCAGCGGTGATGGCAGATTGCTGAAAGATGGCAAAGGAAAATCATATTACAATTATAAAGCAGCTAATAAAGATTGGATGGATCAAGGCGGCACAGGAACGATTGGGTGGTTCCACATTTATAAAGATGGCCGTGTAGTGGAACAATAAGCGATATACATGCAAAAAATGTTCTCACTTTATGTGGGATTTTTTTTATGTAAAGCATGGATCTAACAAGAAGACTAAATACATCTATTTTTGGCTATAAATAACAAGTAATGCAGATATAATAGTAAATGGACAGCAATTTGGTATAGTGGGCAGCGGTCACTCCTTTTCAGAAAGGGGGTGTCGCTGGTGATTTCTATTATGGACGGACTGATGCTAATGATTTCATTCGCCTCTTTAATCGTCGCAGTAATCGCGGTTACATTAAAAAAGTAACCCCCTCCATACCATCCGGCCAGATGTATGTAGGAAAAGGGTTACTTTCATGATCGAGTAGCTACTGACTTACCACAGAAAGCCGCTGCTCTTTATGCAGTTTTGCTGTTCATTAAGACGCTGGTTTTAACCAGTGTCTTTTTTTTATGTGTTAGTTATCATTATTATATCCTCATTTTACCTATACATTCAACTAAAAAACATGGAAAGAGCATTGATTCGTTTCTTACGTTCTTTCAAGAGTTTCCTGGGTGAGCTCTTGGATTAACGAAGCTTTTGGTAAAATCAATTAGATTTTCGTTAAATTCCTGCCGGACTCCAGTTTGAATAATTTCATTCCTTTATAAGATAAAATCATAGGAATCATACAAAGCAATGCCATCGGTAAACAATAAAGAAGATAGAAATGCCCTCCGTTTTCCAGCCAGGGAATATAGGCTAAAGCAACAAAAAGTAATGTGAAAAAAATGATCGTGAAAATCCCGAAAGATTGATGATAGAATGCATGAATTTCCCTTCTTCGTTCCTCTTGGTTGGGTAAAGTCTTTGCTGCTTTGTGCGTTCGAAGGAATAGGTACAAGGAGAACATTAGAAATAAAGCGGAAAATGGTAAAGCAAGCGCAAATAATGAAACGTCAAGAATGGAAAGATAAAAGCTGGATAAAAAGAAAACTTCTGACACCCCTAATGCAAAACAATAATTAAAGATACTTATTCTATCAGGTTGTTTAAGCATGAAATCCCTCCTTCTATATCATATTATGCAACTGCTTTCATGTTCACCACTTTGTCACATTTAAAAGGAAAAAAAAGTGCACCAAGTTCCACCCAGAATCAAGCAAAAAAGTATGTGGCATCGTCAGATATATCAAGCATGCAGATGTTGAATAGAGTCTTTGCTTATTACGAATAGTATTAAAATACGCTTAAAAGGGGGGAGTGCTCAATGACTGTAAAAACGGCAATTAAAGGAGTTCTGCTCGTTCTTCTAATATATTTGCTTTATGTAGTGGTGACGGCAGTGGTTCTTTTCCCCAAAGTGGAAAAAGAAGAAGATAAGCCGATTAATCAAGTAAGTGCATATATGGGAGAGAAGGAAGCCACCGTGGATCGTGTCCTTCTACTCGAAGACGGTTATGAGTCGGGACTCGCCCGAATGCGAATGATCCAGGAAGCCCAGCATTCAATCGATATTGCCTACTATGCTTTTGGAAAAGGCAAATCAACCGAACTTATTCTTGGAGCATTGTTCGAAGCTGCTGACCGAGGTGTCAAAGTCCGAATCCTTCTGGATGGAATATCTCATGGACTCAGAGGTCAATTAAGCAGTGCCCGTTATGCATTGGCCTCTCATGAAAACATTGAATTAAGATATTACGAAACCTTTAAGCCATTTAAGCCGTGGACCTGGCATAATCGCCTTCATGATAAGATCATCACTGTAGATGGAAAGTTAGGCATCATCGGAGGGAGAAATATTGCCGATAAGTATTTAGCAAGCAAGCCGCCGAGAAATTTTGTCTATGACAGGGATGTACTCATTTTCAATGCTAAAGAGGAGAAAGATAGTGTAATCGTTGAAATGAAGGACTATTTGAATGAATTATGGACCCATCCGTATACGAGCAATGTTTTTTCGGACCTCTCGAAAAGGCAAAAGGAAAAAGGAAAACGTGAAAGAGATGCATTAGCGAATCAATACAGCAAAGCTTTGCAAACTGAAGCAGATTTCGTTAATCCAGTCGTCGAGTGGAGCAATTCTACAACACCTACTAAAAAAGTGTCCTTCATTCATAACCCAATCGAGCGTTTCAATAAATACCCAATTGTGTGGAGATCTCTAGTGGATATTGCGGCGAATGCCAATCAATCGGTAATCATCCAAAGTCCCTATATTGTTCCTGCGGATGCCTTGAAGGAATATGAACCGAAGCAGATGGATTCAAAGGTTAATTGGACCATACTTACCAACTCGGTGGAATCAACCCCGAATGTGATCGCTTTTTCCGGTTACTTGGCGCTTAGGGATAGTATCGTTGAGACGGGCGCAAGGCTTTATGAATATGCAAAGCCTTATTCTTTGCATGGTAAATCGGTGGTCTATGATCAACGATTAAGTGCAGTGGGTTCCTACAATTTGGATTCTCGATCTGCCTTTTTAAATACAGAATCGATGGTGGTCATCGATAGTGGAAAATTTGCAGCCGAGTTGACAGGAGCCATAGAGTCGAAAATCTCAAATAGTACACTCGTTGCGGACAATAATAAATATATAGAACCACCTGAAGATCAGAAAAAAGAAGAGTCTTTTTTTAAAGCCACCTTTTTAAATGCCCTCTCGAAAGTTACGGTATATTTGAATAGGTTCATTTGAATGATGACGAAAAGACAGCAATCACGGTGATTGTTGTCTTTTTAACCTTTTGCGGAGATTATCTTATGAATAAATGGGTAATTTGCTATACTTGAGCAAGCTAATCACAACAATCGTAAGGAGAACAGAAACATGCAAACATTACAGCACCTATCGAAAAATATTGTCTACCTGCCGCCAGTTCAGGAAACGGATCGCCCAGTTCTTGCCGCCGTTACGGGAAACAAGAAAACGCTCATCATCGATGCCGGTAACTCTGTCCGGCATGCACAGCTCTTTAAGGACGAATTGCTTCGGAATGATATAAGCGGGAATTTTCTCGTTCTTACCCATTCACACTGGGACCATGTATTCGGACTGGAGAATATCGGGATTCCGGTGATTTGTCAGGAAAAAACATACACTAACATTAAAGATATGCAGCAGCTTTCATGGGAAGATCAGGCACTTGATCAACGGGTCGAAGAAGGGACGGAGATACCCTTTTGCGCCGATGCAATCAAGTTGGAACATGGGACGAATAGAGAGATTGCCTTCCCCCTGCCCGATATCATCTTTGAAAAAACGATGACGATCGATCTCGGCAATATAACCTGTGTCATTGAACATGTTGGCGGCGACCATGCCAAAGATTCCTGCATCATTTATGTTCCAGAGGAAAAAACATTATTTCTGGGAGACTGCCTATATGCCAATCTTTATGCTGAAAAATGGAATTATACGGCTGAACAGGCATCGCTGCTCATTAATAAAATTGAAGCCTATGATGCCGAAACATATATACTCTCCCATCATGATCAGCCGTGCACGAAACAGGTGATGGAGGCGGAGCTTAAGCTAATGAAAGAATGTGCCAGAACCGTGGTCGAACATCGGGGAAATCAAGCTTTAATGGAGCAGGAATTGGCTAAAGAATTAAAGCGGGATTTATCTGAGGACGAGCTCGAAACAATTGGGTTTTTCGTGAATGGTTACGTTAAGTGATTTGAGCACCATGGAAAGTTAAAGATCACACAAAAGTTAAACACGTTTATTATAAAGGCTTGGGTGGGGTATGAGTTTGGTATTACTGGGCTCATACCCATTAATTTGACCTTTTTCCGCAACAGTCCTCAATAAGCTCATTCATGGTCCCCACACAAAATCAATAATAATCGTTAGTAGTGCTGAAACAATAAGAATTGATAGGAAACCTGATATGATTTTCCCTGCTTTTGCTCCTATATTATCGGGATGTATATGACCAATAATAAAGGAGGGGATGAAAAATATAGCCGAATAGAACATTGTATAATGAATACCTGAATCTCCATTTGACCATGCGCTAAGTCCAATATTATTTAAAATGTTATCTCCATTGCAAGATTTATCACCAAATTGAAAGGTAAACAATATTCCGATTAAACATAGCGCGAAAGAAAGTGAACCTAATCCGATATCCTTTGTTTTCCTACCATCGATAGTTGGCATGTTTTTTCTCCTTGTATAAAAACACCAAATTATGGTTTTTTGTAGTGTAACATAACTCAGCAAGTACTTAAATCCCTACACCTGTATCAGAACACAAATAGACTACTATAAAAACTGCACCTCCAATTGTTAGATGGAGTCTAACAATTAGGGTGCAGTTCTAATTAATTATGAGCTTTTTCCAAAGCTAGCTTTATCCCGAAACCAATCAAGACCGTCCCGGTTATACCCTCGAAAATCGCTTGGGTTCTAGGCTTTTTCATAAAAGCACTGATTTGGTTCAGCAGATAGATATAAAATACAAACCACAACGCAGTTAAAACGGTATAGGTTATGCCCATGATCAGGAATGGTAAAAACGTATCATTTCCTGGATTTACGAACTGAGGCAGAAACGTTAAAAAGAAGACGGCCACTTTAGGGTTCAGCAGGTTGGTAAGGAACCCTTGCTTAAAGCAGGACTGGTTTTCGTACTTACTTTTGACTGACGTTTCCGTCGCTGCGGCAACTTGCTTATTCCTTAATCCCCATAGTGTCTTGAAGCCTAGATATACCAAGTAAACGGCACCGACATATTTGAAGATGGAAAATAGTAAAGCGGATTTCACAATGATTGCCGAAAGTCCGAACACGGCAGCTGATGTATGGATAAGCAGGGCACAGCATGTGCCGAACATCGTTTTAAAACCTCCCGACGTTCCCACGGTAACGGTGTTCCTTGTGGCTATTGCTGTATCTGGACCAGGTAAGATGATGAGAAGAATGCACATGATGATGAACAAATAAAAGTTTTCCATATTCGGACCTCCACTCTTAGTGATGAATTCTGAAAATTATAACATAGATGTACTTGGTTTAGGGAGATAAATTTGATAGTTATGATTATCTCAGGACAATGGAGGAGAGGGGAAATTGGCTTGACTAATAAATACGGTGTTTAATGAAACAAAAAAACAAGCCAAATCATTTTTTGATCTGGCTCGTTTTTTTTATTAATTCAATACCAACACTGTTATATGTTAGGGTAACTTTTTCAACACAGCACGTACCGGACTTCCATCTGCTTCAACTAATGGAAGAGGGAGGGCTGCCAACTCATAATTACCCGGTCCTATATCGTCTAGTACAAGACCTTCCAAAATGTGAATTCCATGATCGGCAAGTTCATGGTGGGCAGACAGTTCTTTGCTATCCAGTGGATCTACTGATGGTAAATCAAGTCCAATAAGACGAACGCCGAGTTCTGAAAGATATGCCGCTAGTTCCGGTTGGATATGAGGAATCGTTTGTGGAAACACACTTCGATCCTTCCATGCATCCGTCCGAATTAACAGACGGGTAACGCCTTGTAGATCTATACTGGATAATTCATCGACTCCGATGCTTGTCTTGTTTGGTAAATGGATAACTCGGGCATTTCCCATATATAATTCGATATCCAAATCAATCACTCTTTTTCCATCATCATCAAAATGAAAAGGTGCATCAATATGGGTACCCGTGTGGATACTCATATTGATTTGACCTACATTGACAGATCCACTTTCTTCTTTACTCCAATTGACTTTATAAGAGAAAGGTGTATCTCCAGGCCAGACTGCAACGTTATCATCCAGACGTTGTGAAATATCAATCCATGTCCCCATGCATTTACCTCCATCTCTTCTGGCTGTTTCTTTGCTGCTTATTTTCATCTTATAGCTTCGTTCTTAGGCTCCATAGTTCTGGGAAAAAGTGTTGGTCCAGGGCTCTTTTTAAATACGTTACACCTGATGATCCGCCAGTACCTTGTTTATTACCAATAATCCTTTCCACTGTGGTCATATGATTAAAACGCCATAATTGCTGTTGATGGCCAATGTCCACTAACTTCTCGCCCAACTCATATAAGTCCCAATATTGCTCAACATCGCGGTAAACTGTCAGCCACGCCTCTTCTACACTGGCATTTGGTTCATATCTTTGTGACCAATCCCTGCTGAGGGCTTCTTGATCAATAGGTAATCCGCGCGCTACAAGAGCATTGATCGCCGCGTCATAAATACTTGGCTCATGAAGGGCCTGCTGCATTTGCTCGTATAAATCTGTTTGGTGCTGATAGACTGATAGCGTATGGATATTTTTATTTCCTAATGCGAATTCAATCAAACGATTCTGATAAGATTGGAATCCGGAAGATTGTCCCAGTTTATCCCTGAACTCCATGTATTCAGCCGGCGTTAAAGTTGAAAGGACATTCCATGACTGGATCAATTGCTGCTGGATCCTCGAAACGCGAGACAGCATTTTAAACGAAGGTTCCAATTTGTTTTGGCGGATGGACTCAGTTGCTGCTGTCAACTCATGTAAAATGAGCTTCATCCATAGCTCACTCGCTTGATGGATAATGATAAATAGCATTTCATCATGATGATCGGAACATCTATGTTGACTGGTTAAAATCTTATCAAGGTGGAGATAATCTCCGTAAGACATCGATTTTTGAAAGTCGGTTTGAATTTCTTTCTCTAGACCCGTTATTGTTTGTTCATTGTTATCCATATTCTTCATTCCGCAATCTCCTCACTTTTCCATATGCAAAAAATTATTTATTCCGTCATTCTATTCTATCTTCTTTTCCAGAGATTCTTCCATTACATTATGGTTAATATTTCTTCTTTTTGAAACAGAATAAGCAACAGCTAAAAATAGTAACCAAGGTATCCCGAATTGAAGCATGATCTTGAAATCTGTAAACCATGTTGTAATCATTAAGCTGAATAGAAGAACGGCTCCTAGTATCGTTAAGTAGGGAAAACCGATCATCCTTACAGGTAATTTACGTCCGCCGGTTTTCTCCCATTTAACCCTGAAAAACAAATGGGAAATGAAGATCATGAACCATGTGAACATGGCACCGAACATGGAAATCCCCATCATGAATGCATAGGATGAACCTGGAAGTAACGCATGAACGCCTGCAGCAATGAAAATCCCAGTTGTAGAGACAGCAAGTGCTTTTCCCGGAACGCCCCTTTTGTTTAACTTTCCTAAAAAGCTAGGTGCGTGTTTTCCGCGAGCTAATGAGAACATCATACGTGTTGAAGCATAGAGCTGGGCATTCATGGCAGATAAAGCAGCTGTTAAAATAATAAAGTTCATGATTCCGGATGCACCAGGAATGTTCAAGATTTCCATCACTTTTACGAATGGACTCTCCTCGATCCCAGCCGTTTTCCACGGAACGATCATCAACATGATGCCGATCGTCAATACATAGAAGGTGGATAAACGGAACACGGTCGCTTTTAATGCTTTTGGAACTGCTGCATCCGGATCTTTTGCTTCCCCTGATGTAACCGCTATCATTTCGGTTCCAAGAAAGCTGAATAAAGAAATAAATACGGCTACCCACATTCCCCACCAACCAAATGGGAAAAAACCGCCTTCATTTACAAAGTTTTCAGGTCCTATATGTGGCTGATCGGATGAACCGAATAGTACATAGGCTCCAAGAAGGATAAAACCAACGATGGCACTTATTTTAATAAAGGAGAACCAATACTCAAATGTAGCGAATGTATTCACGCTAGTAGCATTTACATAAATCAGGGCACCTGCAAACAGCAAAATCCATACGATTCCCGGCACTGTCGGAAACCAATACTTCATATACACGCTGACTGCACTTACTTCAACACCAACAGCCAAAACATTGGCAATCCAATAAGAATAGCGGACAAGATAGCCTGCCATTGGAGTCATGTACTTTTCAGCAATGGCTCCAAAAGATCCGGAAGTAGGATGGGCAACCGTCATTTCGGCTAAACAGCCCATCAACAGTAAAACAATGAACGCCCCGAGTGCATAGCTGAGCAATACACTTGGCCCTGCCGCTTGAATGGCAAGCCCGCTGCCAAGGAATAGCCCTGTCCCGATGGCACAGCCCATTGCGATCATGGAAAGCTGATTTGTTTCCAGCTCGCGTTTTAATCCTTTTTCTGGCTCATCTTTAAAATTCAATTGAGTATTTTTGTTCTCCATAGTTCATCCCCTTTTTATCAAAAAAGATTTTATCCTGCCATAATTAACTACCCATTTGAGGGATGAGCCTCATCTGGCGGAATTCCATGTTATGCGACCACTTCACGCTCATTTTTGAATTTTTCATATTGTTTTTCTGACATGATTTTCTTGAGTATTTGTACAACTTCCCAAACTTCTGCGTAGGAAGTATATAGTGCAACCGGAGCGAGACGAATGATGTTAGGTGCTCGGAAATCTGGAATGACACCGTTCTCTTTCAAGGCCTTACATATCCGTGCAGCTTCTTTATGCTCAAGGCTTACATGACCTCCGCGGCGTATGTCTTCTCTAGGAGTTCCAATGAAAAATCCCATGTCTTCCAATTCGAATTCAACTAAATCCATTAAATATTGATTGATTTTAAGGGATTTTTCGCGAATATTCTCAATTCCAGCTTCAATAAAAATGTCCAAAGACCCAATCAAAGGTGCACAACTTAACACATGGGGCGTGCCAATTTGATATGCGCCTGCTGATTCAGCTGGTGTTAAGGTATGTTCCATATCGAATTGTTTATCTTTTTTGGAGCCGAACCATCCAGCCAATCCAGGCATCGTGCCAAAATGTTTTCGATTTACATATAAACCGCCAACACCGCCAGGACCGCCATTTAAATGTTTATAATTGCACCAATACGCAAAATCCACATCCCATTCGCTGAATGAATGCGGGATCGCACCGATAGAATGGCATCCGTCAAATCCGATCACTATACCTCTTTTATGAGCTTCCTCAGTTAATCGTTTCATATCCAATATTTGACCGCTGCGATACAGGACTGTTGGCAAGATGATCAAAGCGATGTCATCGGTCATTGCTTCGATAATGTCATCCTCTTCAAGAAATCTTCCATCGCGGCTTTTCACGCGGATTAGATCGGTTTCCGGATCGTATCCATGTGTACGCAGCTGACTTTGAAGAGCATAAATGTCAGTCGGAAAGGTTAATTCATCTGCTAAAATTTTTGTCCGCATTCCTTCAGGCTTATAAAAAGTAGCTACAAGTTGATGCAGATTTACAGTTGTGGAGCCGGTTACGATAACTTCCTCAGGAGAAGCTCCGACCAAATGGGCCATTTTCGCGCCCAATTTCTCAGCCATGAAAAACCATGGGTGATTACCTTGTGTCCATCCATCAATCCCATGCTCCTTCCAATCTTCCAAAGATTCCAAAAGAGTGCGTTCAGCCCTTTTCGAAAGAAGCCCCAATGAGTTTCCATCCATATAGATGGAATCCGGCTTTAAATAAAACTCTTCTCGAAAACCTTTAAGCGCATCATTCTCATCCATTTGTTTAGCGTGATCCAATGTGTATTCAGAAACCATAATCATCCTCCTATATGAGTATTCTAAATAATTCTAGGAGAATCGTACCAAAGAATATGACACGGTGTCAATAAGTAATTCAGAAAATTATAAACATTAAATCTATCTTTCCAAGAAATGTTTTTTATTTTATGGAAATCCTTTATGCTAGAAGATAAGGGGAGGAATAAGCATGGAGAATGGCAAAGTAGGGGATAAACGGCATTTACGCTCGATCATGACACGTCAAAAGTTATTAGAGGCTGCAAAGGCAATATTTCTTGAAGAAGGTTATCAAGCTGCGCTTATTTCCCAAATGATCAAAAGGGCAAACATCGGATACGGAACGGCCTATGTTCATTTTAAAGGGAAAGAGGATCTGTTAATCGTATTAATGGAGAATGTAATGGAGCAATTTTATGAAATTGCCGAGACCTCTTTCCTTCCAAAATCAAAAGACGAAGCAAAACATATCATAAACAGGCAAGCTAATGCTTTTTTGAAAATGGCAGAAGCTGAACGCAATATGATGCAAGTTTTTGAACAGGCCATTGGGATATCAACCATTATTTCAGATAAATGGAAAGCGATCCGCATGAAGTTCATTCAGCGAATTTCAAAGGACGTCGCCTATGCACAGCACAATGGGCTGGCAAGAGCTGAACTGAACCATGAGCTTGTGGCAAGAGGATGGTTTTTCACAAATGAAATGTATCTGTGGGAAATTGTCCGAAATGAACATCAAAGCTCTGTCGAAGAAATTGCTCAAACCATCACCTCAGTTTACGCCGAAGGCTTGTATTTGTAGTGATAATAGCAGTTCACCAATCTTCCGGTTATATACAATCGGAAGATTTAATTTTTATTAAAGACTTCCCCACCTTATCGGAAAAACTTCTTTCCGCCACTTATAACCCGCAAAAATTCACGAGAAAACCCCTCACGAGTAAAGCATCATAATTCACGAGTAAAACGCCAAAACTCACGAGTAAAGCAGAATTCACGAGTAAACGCCAAACTTACGAGTAAATCCGCCAAATTCACGAGTGAACCACCCAAATACACGATCAAAACGCCCTCATTAGCGTGGAACTTACAGCGACTACGCCTTAAGTCTTACTAGAAAATATAGCTAAGGCTCATTATACGAACTTGTAAAAGTAGATAAGATATAAACATAGAAAGGAGGACGAAAACAATGAAGAAATTTGGTTTATTTATTGTAGGACTGATCGCACTTTTCCTGTTACTGGCGAATGTGGGTCCACTGATCAGCCTGGCGATTTGCTTGGCGATCCTATACTTCGGATTCAAGCAGTTCATGAAGTCCGAATCGACAGGGGCGAAGATTGCGTGGGGATCAGTCTCCATTATCGTGCTGATCGTTTCTATTTCCCATATCCCGGCAATATTGGGACTGGTGGCAGCTTATGTTCTTTACCTGGTTTATAAAAAATGGAATGAAAATGATGAAAGTGCATCATCTAAAGAAAATGACCCATTCTCAAATTTTGAAAGAGAGTGGAAAGAGTTGAATAAGAACTAATAGAAGGGATGTAATTGGAATGGGTAATTTATTTTCAAGAATGAAACAAACGATTTCAGCGGATTTTCACGATTTGTTGGATAAAAAGGAGCAAAAAAATCCAATTGGAATGTTAAATCAATATTTGCGTCAATGTGAGCAGGAGACAGAAAAGGTCGGTAAGCTGCTTGAACGTCAATATCTTTTGAAAGAAGAGTTTATGCGTGAATATAATCAAGCGCAACATCTAGCTGAAAAACGTAAGCATCAGGCTGAGATTGCTAAGCAGTCGGGAGAGACAGAGTTAATGGAATTTGCTATAAAGGAAAGCCTGCACTATGAAGATCGGGCGCTAAGTTTGAAGGAGGCGCATAAAAGTGCAGAGGTTCAGCTGGCTGAACTGGAGCGGAAATATGAAGAAATGAAGCATAAGCTGAAGGATATGCATCTAAAGAGGCTGGAACTGATGGGCAGGGAAAATATTGCCCGGGCAAACAACAGGATCAATCGGGTTTTGGACGGAGGCAGTTCCGAAGCCAAACCGGTAGCGATGTTTGAAGAAATGGAGCATTATATCGATCGCATCGAGCACCAGGTCCATACTGATTATAATCGGCATACGATCGATGCCAGGATTGTCCAGCTTGAAAAAGAATTGGAACAGAAAGAAGCGTAATGGTTTTTTAAGGCATTGCTGTTACCCCCTGGCCTTTTGGAATGGAGGGCGGGGGAAAACAGGCTGTCAGAACGTGATAATTTCATGGTATTCTTAAAAGGCACGGGTTCCTGTGCCTTTTAAGAATATCATGATCATATACAAGGGAGGCGAACCGATGTTGAACAAGATGAAGACGGACTATATGGGATGGATACTTCTCATCGGAGTCGTCCTGCTTTTTTTAGAGATTTCATTTACTGGTGGAGGTCTCCTTTTTTCCCTCGCTTTTTCAATAGGATGTATCTATTTAGGCAGGAAATTCACAAAACGGACAATCGGGAAAATCATATTTTTTATAGGTTTGATTTCCCTTATCATCACTGTCTTGAATATGTTCGTCTTTCGATTTTTCCTAATGGCAATCCTCATTTATCTTTTGCTTTTATATTATCAGTCCAAAAAGAATCCTGATTGGGTCAGTCCGATTTTAACCAATGATGATTCGGATGAAGAAAAGATCAATAAGGAACAATTGCTGAAAACCGATTACCTTTTTAAAAATAAGTTGTTCGGTCATCAACAAACGGCCGAGCATGTATATGAATGGAATTCCGTGAATGTTCAGGGCGGGGTCGGTGATACGGTTATCGATTTAAGCAAAACGATTTTACCGAAAGGCGACGCTGTCATTTCCATCAGGAATATCATTGGCAATATCACTGTGCTTGTACCGTACGGCATCGAAATCAGGGTCCATCATTCTGTCATTGCTGGCAGAGCGCGGATTTTTGAAAATAAGCTTGAATCCAGGGTCTTTAATCAAATTTATTCCTACCAAACGGAAGGGTTCAATGAAACGGATCACAAGGTTCATATCATCACTTCAATCTTAGTTGGGGATTTAGAGGTGAAGCGGATATGAGTATACTGACACGGCAGATATTGACTGCCCTTGGTGTTGCTTTCGTTATTTCCCTCATCTTGCCGGCGGCGGTTTTCTTCATCTTTCCTTTATCCGACTGGAGCTTATTGTGGGAGAAAGTGGTCATGGGATTACCCTTCGTCATATTCCTGCCAAGCCTGGTCATGACGGTAGGGCTGATTTATGGAGTCGTTTCGGGAATGTTTTGGAAGAGGCAGCTGGAAAGGGTGGATGAAGGGCTGTATTTACTTGAACAGGGACGCTTACCTTCACAACAGGAGACGTATCCGGTCCAAGAGATGGCTAAAATGGTGGAACGGATGCAACTGATCCATAAGCAAATAAATGAGCAGACAAAATTATCACAAAAAATGGCGAATGAAAAGGCCATTGATCAGGAGAAACAGATCCAGGAAATCGTCTCCCAGGAACGAAACCGTTTGGCGCGGGAACTGCATGATTCTGTGAGCCAGCAATTGTTTGCCGCTTCGATGTTCATGTCGGCCATCACCGAATCTCAATCCGATATGGAAAAAACGGAAATGAAGCAATTCAAGGTAGTGGAAGAAATGATCCATCAATCCCAGCTTGAGATGAGGGCGCTATTGCTTCACTTGAGACCTGTCGCATTAAAGGGAAAATCTTTACATGAAGGAATGAAAGAGCTCCTTTTGGAATTGGCCCAAAAAGTGACGATGGATATAAATTGGAAGATGGAGCCTGTCACTCTGGATAAGGGGATTGAGGACCATCTGTTTCGGATTTTACAAGAATCGATTTCAAATACACTAAGACATGCAAAAGCGAACTCGCTTGAAGTGCTATTGATCGTTCGTGATGGGCTGATCATTTTAAGGATAACGGATGACGGCATCGGTTTTAACGTCGAGGAGTCGAAAACGGGATCATATGGTTTGCAAAACATGCATGAACGGGCTGTTGAATTAGGCGGAACGATGCAACTTGTAAGCGTTCCGAATAAAGGAACGAAACTTGAAGTGAAAATCCCATTATTAAATGCTGGAGGTGATCATGATGATTAAAGTATTATTTGTCGATGACCATGAAATGGTAAGGATAGGGGTATCGGCTTATTTATCCGCACAGTCGGATATCGAAGTGATCGGGGAAGCGGACAATGGCTTGAAAGCTGTCGAACTGGCAATGGAATTGCGTCCAGATATCATTTTGATGGATTTGGTGATGCCGGAAATGGACGGCATAGAAGCGACGAAACGAATTATCGAAAAATGGCCAGAAGCAAAGATCATCATTGTGACAAGCTTCCTGGATGATGAAAAAGTGTACCCGGCATTGGAAGCCGGAGCGACGAGCTATATGTTGAAAACATCAAAGGCCAGCGAGATTGCGAGAGCCGTTCGTTCAACTTTCAAGGGACAAAGCGTACTTGAACCTGAAGTGACGGGAAAAATGATGGAAAAGCTGCGTCGCCCAAAGGTTACCCAGCTTCATGATCAATTGACAAACCGCGAAATGGAAATTTTGCTGCTGATGACACAAGGAAAAACGAATCAGGAAATTGCGGATGAACTATACATAGCCCTGAAAACAGCTAAAGTACATGTCAGCAATATTTTAAGTAAGCTTGCCGTGCAGGACCGCACGCAAGCAGTGATTTACGCATTTAAGCATTCGCTCGTTCAAGAAGAAGAGTAAAGAGTGTCTATTTACGAAAAGATGAAAGTTTGTTATATTTAGGGAATTATCCCATCCTGTAAAAGTTCTTTCAAGGTTGCTGATTGCAGCCTTTTTTTTACGGATAACGGGAAAGTAGGCAGAAAGCGGGTGAAATGATGTTAAGAGTTATCTTAGAATTATTTCGTATAATCACCATTATTTTTGTTATTGGTATGATAATGGGGTTCATCATTAATTCCATCTATGCGATTTTTGGTATAACCGTAGAGAATACCACGGGCGGATGGATTGTTGGTATGGCAATTTTTCCATTACTTTATGTACTCTATAAAAACCGCCTTCAATTTTCTGGGTTCTATAAAAAGGGCGGACAAGTAAAACTCTCAAACAGGACAACTACTATATTGTTTTGCTTCTCTGTGCTAATGTTAACGGTTGCCCCTTTCTTTAGCTAACGGAATGCAAAAAGAGCATGTTTTGATTAAAACATGCTCTTTTTTATACAGTTTTTTGGATTATACAGCGTCCTCTGCAGTATCGAGCCTCTTGCCATATATCCGATAAAGAACCAAAGCGAATACCATTCCTATGAAGGAGATGGAGGAGATGAACAGGTAAAGGGTCTTGCCGCCGAAAGCCCCATATATGGCTCCGCCTATATAAGAAGCAATAATTCCCGAAACCCCGAAGAATAGCAGCGCCAGTACGGTCTGGCCTGTGGCACGCCATTCCACAGGAACGATCCGATACAGATATTGGATGGCTGCCGAGTAGAAAATCGGGAAAGTCAATAGCTGCATGACTTGCAAATAAGCTAATAGCTGTGGATCGGTAATCCAGGCAGAGACGAAATAACGGATAAAGAAAAACGCGGCTGCAAACGAAATGATGATGATTTCCTTACCCTTGCGCAACCACCAGAAGCTTAGGGCGAATACAACGATTTCACTTCCCGCCGCTAAGAACCAGGTCAAGCCTACAAGCTTGGCACTTCCTCCAAGTTCCCTGATATACACTCCGAGGAAAGTATCGTTCATCCTTGCTGGAACAGCACAGATAAAAACCAATAACAGAAAGAGAAGGGTCTCTTTATTGCTGAAAAAATGCTTAAGGCTGCTTAAGGTAACAGGTTTCCCTGAAACGGGCGCATCAGGCATCATCCAGCTGACAATGAAACTGATCAAACCTATGCCCGCAAAAAGGAAGGCAAGGCTGTTCGCTCCGAAATATGACATAACATAGCCGGTGATCAGCGATATGACCGCATAACCCAATGCACCATATGTCCGGATGGAACCGTAACTGATCCCGGATTTCTCTGCAATCGTAAAATTGAGGCTTTCCGTCAGGGGATCGATCGGCATCAGAAAGAAATATAGCAGCATGGCAAATAGGATAAGCTGAAGATAACTGCTTGAATCATAGAGGAAATAACCGATTACGCTCGAGAAAAAGATGAGTAACAACAGGACTTTTCGTATAGTCCTTGTTTTGTCGCTGATCATTCCCCATAAAGGCTGGGTGATGAGGGTGACAAAACCACCTGTACCGATGATGAATCCGATTTGGGCTGGACGCAAACCTTGATCAGCCAGATAGACTGGGAGAAACGGAATGAAAATGGCAAGCAGTCCAAAATATAAAAAGTTAAAACTCTTTAATAATCGTAATGCTTTCATAAAAAGTATGATACCTCACGTGTTCTATAGATTGGGGTGATTTCAACCTTGTTATTGTAACATTGATGACAGAATTTGAAAAAATAGTTTTAATATTTATGGAGAAATAGAATAATAGAGTTGTTTTACGGTTAAATTCCACTGTTTAAAAATGGATGAAAATGATAGAATTAACACTTATTGTTAATTGTAGAGGGTGGTATTTAATGGATCAAGACACTAACGTGATTCAAGAGTTGCAGGAATTGAAGCAAAAAGTCGGTCATATTGAAGACTTATTAACGGAGCAAGCCAATAAAAAGGAAAAAGCAGGACCATTTCGAATCTTCCTGGACGCAGTAGTCTCATTGCTATTTGGATTAATTGTTGTAGGACCGGTTATAGTGATTGTCGTTGGGGTTCTGATGGTGGCTGCATCCTGGTTAGGGATGGTGTTTTAAACGATTAGGAGAGTCTAGGCTTTTATAAATAGATTGATTTGATTAGGCAAATAGGGGCTGTATTATTTGTTGGTTTTTTCCATTTAGAAGAGTTCTTAATAACTCTTTAGGTTCATGGCTAATCATCTTGAATAACTCTCCCCAGAGTACTTGCATCAACTTTATTTTAGATAGTATTTTACGGATTTCATATGGCTGGCTCAACACGATTTCCCATGATTTGTTTCTTTGAAAATATTATCCTAAGAAAGTTATTGACAAATTTACTTTGAGTCCGTATAGTATGGGATATTATTAAAAATATTCAGATATAATTTTTGAAACGCAATGATCAGGAGTAGTAAAAGCTCATTATTCGGTGAAGAGAGCTGCGGGTTGGTGCAACGCAGTCCAATGATACTTTGAACTTGCCTGGGAGTGGTAAAGCGAAAGATAGGAATTATTCTATTCTTTTGTTTTAACGATTGACCTTCGTTACAAGGTTTTTAAAGCAGGGTTCTTAAAAGAGCCAATAAGAGTGGTACCGCGGTAAGCTTAAGGCATATCGTCTCTTTCTTCATTTGATTATGAAGGAAGAGACGATATGCTTTTTTTGATTTTGGGGAGGTAAGGATATGGAAACGGACAAACGGAATTTACAGAGGACAATGACTTCAAGGCATATTACGATGATGGCATTAGGCGGTGCCATTGGGGCAGGTTTATTTAAAGGAAGCAGTTCAGCCATTGATATGGCAGGCCCTTCCATAATCATTGCGTACTTGATAGGAGGCATCATCCTATTATTCATCATGCAAGGTTTAGCAGAAATGGCGGTCCGCAATAGCGGTGCACGAACATTCAGGGATTTGGTCCAATCGATTTTAGGAAAATATCCTGCCTATTTCCTGGATTGGATCTATTGGAAAATGTGGGTATTGAATATTGCGGCGGAATCAGTGGTTGCGGCGATTTTCATTCAATATTGGCTGCCTGGATATCCAATTTGGATACTGGCACTAGCCGTTTCGGTTTTAGTTACTGCGGTTAACTTGCTGTCGGTAAAGGTTTTTGCTGAAACGGAGTACTGGCTTGCTTTAATTAAAATTACCGTCATCATTGTGTTCATCATGGCTGGATTATTGTTGCTGCTCGTTACTTTTGGTGAACATACAGCCGTCGGTTTTTCTAACTTGACTGAGCATGGCGGTTTCTTCCCGAATGGATCGACAGGTTTGATCACAGCGATGCTGGTAGTAATCTATTCATATGGCGGTACGGAAATCATCGGGGTAACATTAGCTGAAACGAAAAATCCTGAAAAAGTGGTTCCAAAAGCCGTTCGCAGTACTTTGGTCAGGATCATTTCTTTCTATATCATTCCTTTTTTCATCATCGTTAGCTTAATTCCTTGGAACGAAGTAAACGGGGTGCAGGAAAGTCCGTTTGTAATGGTCTTTCAAATGATCGGTATTCCAGGTGCCGACCATATTATGAACGCCGTTGTTCTATTAGCGATCATTTCATCGATGAACTCCGGGTTGTATGGTTCATCCCGTGTTCTGTATACACAAGCCGTGGATGGTCGCATTCCGAAAATCTTTTCCCGGTTATCCAAGAAGAAAGTACCTGTTCCCGCAATATTAATGTGTACTTCCGCTTTATACGGCGGTGTACTGATTTCCTTATTTGCTGGAAGCAAAACCTTCGAATTCCTAATGGGTTCGCTAGGATATACCGTATTATTCATCTGGTTGATCATTGCTTTCGCCCATTTGAAATCACGTAAACAACAGTCCGGAAAAACAAGTGCCTATTCAGTAAAATGGTTCCCGTATACGACTTTGGCTGCGATCATCGCTTTAATAACGATCCTGATCGGAATCATTTTCACGACATCCATAGTCGTTACGGTCATTACACTTTGCATCTACATCTTCATTTCCTTAACGTTTGTTTGGAAAAAACGCCATAACAAAATCTAGAGAAAGCGGGGATATCACTTTAGCCTTCTCGCATATAAGTTTCAGTTTCAAGCCGTGGTATGTATGCCATGGCTTTCGTTCTGTATTCTTGGTCTGATGAAAAGTAAGAGATATCCATTTTACTAGTTCATGGGAATCATTAACTTTAGCAATTAAAGATTTAATCTAGTGAAAAATGTTGTATAATAATCTTTGGAAAAAACCAATATATTGAAGGTCGGAGCGAGCTATGAAAAATAATTCCATACTATCCTTTCACCCGTTATTATATTTATTACTTTTGGTGATTACTAGTTCCATTTATTCAATCATCAATCAATCTTCAGGTCATGCTGTCGATGTTACGACTATAATAGATGGGGAGATACCCTTTATTAAAGAATTTGTCCTTCCTTATTTACTTTGGTATCCGTATATCTATGGATTGCTGATTTACTACTGTTTTGTTGACCGAAAGCACTATTTCGTAGGATTAGTCAGTTTGATATCGGGGAAACTTCTCTGTTTTCTTGTATATTGCCTTTGGCAAACAACAGTACCGCGTCCAGAAGTGGTGGGGAACGATATCTTTGCCCATTTAATGCGAATCGTTTATAGTCATGATCAACCTGTCAACTGTCTTCCCAGCATTCATGTACTGACTACATTCATCATGATGATCGTCGCCCATAAGCGGAAAGAACAGCATAAATGGGAGTTTGCCAGTGTCACTGCATTCGGAACACTGATCATCCTCTCCACGCTATTTACGAAACAGCATGCTGTATTGGATGTACTCGCAGGAATACTCCTTGCATGTGGGGTATATGCAGCTGTCCAGTATATGTTCCAAGCTCTATCGGCTTTTCAGGCCAATCATTACACAGCGAGGCAAATTAAAAAGTGACCATATGAAAAAAAGCATCGAACCTCCCATAACAGGAAGTCCGATGCTTTTTTCATTTTACATTTCAGCTTCAATTTTCAAAGATGATTCTTCGCTGAACTGTTCCTTATCCAGGTCGCCCGTTATTTTACTAGTCAGAATACCGGAAGTCATGCTTCCGCTGACATTCACGGCCGTTCTTCCCATATCGATCAATGGCTCGACGGAAATCAACAGTCCGGCCAAGGCGATTGGCAAGTTCATTGCAGATAATACTAGGATGGCAGCGAATGTTGCTCCTCCGCCTACACCTGCAACCCCGAAAGAGCTAATGGCCACGATGGCAATCAACATGGCTATAAATGAAGGCTCTAGTGGGTTGATTCCAACCGTTGGAGCGATCATGACCGCTAACATGGCCGGATAGATTCCGGCACAGCCGTTTTGACCGATCGACAAGCCGAAGGATCCGGCAAAGTTGGCAATACCTTCTGACACCCCTAGTTGTTTCTGTGTTTGGATGTTCAATGGAAGAGCTCCTGCACTTGTTCTTGAAGTGAAGGCAAACGATAATACCGGGAAAGCTTTTCTTAAATATACGATTGGGTTCAATCCTGCAAGCATCAGCAATAACAGATGGATGAGGAACATGACAATCAGGGCGACATAAGAGGCACCGACGAATTTCCCCAATTTCAGGATGGCATCCAAATCACTCGTAGCTACAGTCTTCGTCATGATTGCCAAGATCCCGTAAGGTGTTAAACGCAGGATCAATGTTACTACGCGCATGATGATGCTGTGCAATGTATCTACTATTTTAGCAAAAAATTCAGCATGTTCAGGCTGTTTCCTTTTGACCCCTAAATAGGCAATCCCAAGGAATGCAGCAAAAATTACAACGGAAATGGTTGATGTCGGACGTGCGCCCGTTAAATCAAGGAACGGATTGGACGGAATCAACTCAAGAATTTGCTGCGGCATCGTTTTATCCTGAATCGTACCGTATGTTTCCGATATTTGATCCCCGCGGCTTAACTCCGCTTCCCCTTGCTCAATTTGAACGGCTTCCAAATTGAATACAGTTGCCGAGGTGATCCCGACAGCTGCTGCAATCGCAGTCGTTCCTAGTAGGATTCCGATGATCAGGACACTGATCTTTCCAATATTGCTAGTTAGTTTCAATCTTGTGAATGCGGATAAGATTGAAATGAAGACAAGCGGCATGACGATCATTTGCAGGAACTTGACATAGCCGGAACCTACAATGTTAAACCAATCGACCGATTTAACGATCGCTTCTGACTGAGGTTCATAGAAATACTGCAAAAGAAGTCCGAATACAATCCCTAAACCAAGTCCAGTAAAGACCCTTTTTGTAAAGGAAATATGCTTCTTACTCATGTAAAATAAAACGCCTAAAAGAACGAGCATTATGGCAAGATTTAAAAACACATAACCAATCATATATATTCCTCCTAATTCCGATTAACCAAATGAGAATAATGAATATCTGAAGACTATAATACATCATCTATTGTTTTTTTACCAGAAGAAAAAATAATTTATTTTTGACTTTTCAAGGAATTCATGTATTTATCTCTATTCTGGAACTGGATTAGAGGGAACAAAAAAGGGAGGACTGGAACAAGCTAAGTACAAATCTTCCATTATATACATTTTATCAGGAAGGATATGCGCTTGGTTTTCTTGAATGATATATCAGGCTGCATATGCTTAGCGTTTTTGAAAGGATGGAAGAATGATGGATATATACATTGACAGGCTTAATGAAAATGATGCACAAGCGTTATTTGCATTTGAATGCAGTAATAGAAGGTTTTTCGAGCAAACGGTCCCAGGCCGGGGAGATGATTATTATAGCTTTGGTACGTTTGAGATCAGGCATAAGGAATTATTAAAAGAACAGGAAGATGCTATCTCCTCTTTTTATTTGATTAAGGAAGGTTCAGGCATAATCGTCGGCAGGATTAATCTTGTGGATATCGACCCGATTAATGGTACGGCTCATGTCGGTTATAGAATCGGTGAACCGTTTACGCAAAAAGGGATTGCGAACGAAGCTTTAAAGCTTTTGGTTAATCTGGCGCCGGAATTAAATGTGACTAAAATACATGCCAAAACGACAAGCGACAATATTGCCTCCCAAAAGGTTTTAGTGAAAAATGGATTTGAACGGATTTCGATTAATGAGGAAATTAGTGCGGATACGGGTCAAAAGCTAACATTCTACCATTATAGTAAGAACGTATAAATCCATTTTCATCTATTAATAAACCGCATTAAACCATATTTTAAATTGCAAAGGATTTAAGAGATGAAGAAATGATCGCGAGATATTTTCCTGGCAAAGGAGTTCATTTACTTAAAAGGAGAAAGGAGAATGTAATATGATAGAAGGTTTATATGAAGCCCATTTACCTGTCAAGAATTTGGACAACTCAATGGATTTTTATAAGAAAATAGGCTTGAAACTAGCTTGGAGGGATGAAGATACTGCCTTCTTTTGGATAGAGGAAAACAAAAGCTGGGTCGGCTTATGGGAAGGGAAAGAATATCAAACTCCATACCACCCTTCACTAAGGCATATCGCCTTTCGGGTATCTTATGAAAATATGAAAAATGCATTAACTTGGCTCCAATCTCTAAAAATAGAAGTCGTCCCTTTTGGAAAAAGGACATCGATTGAACCTTTTGTGCGTCCGAACCAAGGGAACGCTTCCGTCTATTTCAATGATCCCGATGATAATAGTCTCGAACTTATGTGTTCGATAAAAGTCCCTGATGCATATAAGCATATGACCGAAAAACTTTCACTTGAAGAATGGGAAGACCTTTTAACTAGGTGAACTTTGTAAAGGAAAAGGTTCCCGGCTGTCTCAACCACGGTATAAACTAAACTGTTTTGTTACATGGAAATTTGCTATTATTTTATTCAAGTCCATGTGATAAGGAACGATCATTGTTTTGTTTGAAAGTGGAGAAATTTACTATACGAGTATGAGCAATTAATACGGAAAGGCTTAGGGAATAAATGTAGATGTTTAAAATTAGAGTGAACTTATTAACTCAAATGACGTTACTTATCATATTCGTTGTTTTTATCAGTACCTTGCTTGTGAGCCTTCTATTTTCTACACTGCTGGAAGACATCGTCGAAAACCATATGGGTAAGCAAGCAATGACAGTGGCCAAATTAGCGGCTCAAAATCCAACGATCATTCAGGGATTTAACGAAGATCAGCCATCAGAGGTGATTCAACCCGCATCAGAAATGATTCGTCAAACAACGGGTGCCGATTATGTAACCATTGCGAACCATAAAGGACTTCGCTACTCTCATCCTAATCCAGAATATATTGGGAAGCCTACGGCTACGAGTAATGATGCAGTTCTCAATGAACACAAATCAATTATTTATCAAGGAAATGGGATATCGGGGCCAGCGATTAAAGCTAAAGCGCCTATCTGGAATGATAAAGGGGAAGTTATCGGTGTTTCATCTGTAGGGTTTTTGATAGAGAATGTGCAAGATCAACTATCCAATTATAAAATGAAGATTATTCATTTGTCACTTATCCCAATCATTGTAGGAATCGTATGGGCAATATTTATTGCGCGGCGCTTAAAAAAGCTTATTTTAGGTCTAGAGCCGGAGGAGATTTCTTTTCTTTATCAAGAAAGGGAAGCGACACTTGATGCCATCCGATATGCTACCATTACGATTAATATTGAAAAACAGGTTACTTCCATGAATAAAAGAGCACGTGAAATGTTTCATGATCATCAGCTTATGGTGGGTAAGCGGATTGTAAATGGGCATTTAGAAAAACTCATCAAAATGGTAATTAGCACAAAAGAGGGACAGTTCAATCGTAAGTTACTTTTAGGCCAACAGCTATACATTTTGGATTTATCCCCTATCTTAAATCATAATGACGTCAGGGGCATCGTTTTAACAATAAGAACAGTATCCGAAATTGAACAATTAACAGATGAATTTTCAGAAATTAAGGCCTTTTCAGAAAATATGCGGGCACAAAACCATGAGTTTTTAAACAAATTAAATACCATTTATGGATTAGTTAGTTTAAAACAATACGATAGGGCATTGGACATCATCTCTTCAGAAGTGAGGGAGAGGCAAGATATCATTTCGTTTCTTATGTCATCAGTTAAAGATCCTTTATTAGCCGCCTGTTTACTTGGAAAGATAAACCGTTCAAAAGAACTGCAGGTTATATTAGAAATAGAACAGGAAAGCAATTTAAATAGTTCATTAAAACCTGAGGATTCCCATCACTTGGTTTCCGTTATTGGTAATGTCATCGATAATGCGATGGAGGCAGCACGGCAAAAGAACAAAAATGAGGGAAAGGTCAAAATTTCGTTTACGGATTTAGGAAACGAAATTATATTTGATATCGAGGATAACGGTCCAGGAATCCCTGATGCCATGGGGGATATTATTTTTACAGATGGTTATACGACTAAAAATGGGGAAAATCATGGGATCGGCTTGGCCATTGTAAAAAACTCCATTGGTCTTTTAAGCGGAGAAATTTATATAGATCGCAGTTATTTGGGAGGAGCAAGATTTACCATCGTCATCCCGAAGGATTTAAAAGCAGAAAAGGAGGCTTAGGAATGTCCAAAGGACCGATTACAGTCGTCATTGTTGAAGATGACGAAAATGCAGTGAATATATATAAACAATTTACGAATCAACTTGATCAATTCACTGTCATTGCTACAGCTAGCACAGGCAAGCAAGCATTAAACATTTTGCATGCCGCTCAACCGGACTTAATTTTATTGGATATCTTTTTACCGGATATGAATGGAATTGACCTTCTTCGGGAAATTAGGAGGGAATACCGGGGGATTGATGTAATTCTGATCACCGCCGCGAATGATACCGAAACAGTCAGTGAAGCGATTAGGGGAGGGGCTTTTGGTTACCTTATAAAACCGATCATTATCGATAAGCTTCTTGCGACGCTCAACCAATACGACCTGACGAGACGGCAGCTGCATAATAACAACTTAGTAAATCAAGATAAAGTCGATACTCTTTTTCGGACCATAAGTAATCCAAATACAGCAAATGATGTCCAAAAAAATCTTCTTCCCAAAGGAATTGACAAACATACCTTGAAAATGGTCAGAAGTAAGATTCAAAACATCAATGGCAGTTTAAATGCTGATGAACTAGGCCAACTCGTTGGAATTAGTTATTCAACCATGCGCAGATATCTGGAGTATTTAGTTTCCTGTGATGAAATGGAAGTTGAGGTTTTGTATGGAAGTGTTGGAAGGCCTGAAAGAAAATATAAAATAAAACACCTTTAAATCCCTGTTGATGAAATTTGTTTTCATCAATGGGGGTTTTTTCTTTTTCAGGCGTGAAAAAAATGAATAAAACTCTTATTACTTTCTTTATATGTGAATAAGGCTTAATGGATGATAGTCTCTAAAGAAAGCGTTATCAAAAAAGATAGTAATATTTTATCAATAAGGAAGGGAGCATGAAGATGTTATCCATTTTAGGATTTTCCATGATTGCAGTATTCATGTATTTAATTATGTCGAAGCGGCTATCGGCACTAGTGGCCATTATGCTCGTTCCAATCGTATTTGGAGTGATTGGAGGATTCTTTACAGAACTGGGACCCATGATGCAGGATGGTGTAGAAGGAATAGCTTCCACAGCCATAATGATTTTATTTGCTATTTTATATTTTGGAATAATGATAGATTCCGGTTTATTCGATCCTCTCATTTCTAAAATATTGAAAATAGTAAAAGGAGATCCATTAAAAATAGTTTTAGGAACCGCGATTCTCTCAATGACCGTCGCATTAGATGGAGACGGGACAACTACTTACATCATTACCGTCTCAGCGCTTTTACCCCTTTATAAGCGTCTGGGGATGAACAAAATAATATTAGCCACTGTAGCCATGTTATCCATGGGTGTTATGAATATGACACCGTGGGGGGGAGCTTCCGCTATGGCGATGGCCTCGTTGAATATTGACGCCTCGGAATTGTTCTTACCAATGATTCCTGTCATGGGATTTGGCCTAATTTGGGTTCTTGTTGTGGCTTTTATATTGGGAAAAGGGGAACGAAAGAGATTGGGCGTAGTAGAGATCCAGCATAATCACACAAAAGAAATGAATTCGGAGGCTAATTCCGAGTTAGCGGCAACAACGGTCTCCCGTGATTATCGTCGACCGAAATTGGTTTGGTTCAACTTCATTTTAACGATTGTGCTCATGGCATCATTAATCATTGATTTTATGTCTTTAACCATTTTATTCATGGTTGCTTTCGCCATTGCGCTATTGGTCAATTACCCTGATTTAAAGGATCAGCAGGATCGAATCGCCATTCATTCGAAAAATGCATTGGCCGTCGTTTCCATTGTCATTGCAGCCGGAATTTTTACCGGCATCATGTCTGGAACGAAAATGATTGATGCAATGGCCATTACGTTGGTCTCGCTGATCCCAGAATCTTTAGGACCATTTTTACCGGTAATTGTTGCGTATGCCAGTGCCCCTTTTACTTTCTTTATGTCAAATAATGCATTCTATTTTGGCGTACTTCCCATTATCGCACAGGCAGCTGATGCTTACGGAATTAGCGCGGCAGAAATAGGACGCGCCTCGATAATAGGGCAGCCGATACACGTATTGAGTCCTTTGGTGGCTGCAGCCCATTTGCTAATAGGTTTAGTGGGCACTGACTTCGGGGATTTACAACGGTTTGCCGTGAAATGGGCATTAGGGACTGTCACTGTCATGACAATAGCAGCGATAATCTTGGGAGTCATTTAGTGAAAAGGGACGGTAACCCTATCTTACGATCATGAAATTGATAATTGGAGGATTTTCAATGTGGATCATCACACTCTATAAAAACAGAGGTATTGTAATGTATGAATTTGAAACAGAACAAGCCGCAAGGGAAGTTTTCCGTAATATTCAGGGCAATAGGATTCTAACAGAAGTTATTTACTATAATGACCCAAGTTTAGCATATCATGTTGGACAAGAAGCATAATAGCAATGAATCGTAGAGGTGTTTATGGGCTAGTTAAGAATAAAGGGTAACTTTACAAAATATGATGATTAAAACACAAATCAAACAGCAAATTGTTTACCCCAAAAAAAGCTAAGGCTTTATTGGGGTTTTACTATTATTTTAGAAGGCTTTAACTATGATTTTTGTGGTAATCTTCGCAAGATTCATGACAGTATCCAGTCTCGTACCATTTAAAGATTGTTGGGGAAAAAGGGGATCTAAATAATTCACGACGGCTTTTAGGTGATAATCACCCAATTCAGGTAATGATTTACTCATGGCTTCACCAGGGCAAAAGGGACCTTTTGTCAGAAAAATAGAACCTATTTGATGATAACCTCCCAAACAAGCATCGATGCCAAAAATAAAGGGATTTTTAATTTGCTTCTTTATTTCTTTAAAAACACTTTTCAAATTAAGGGCGTGAACAGGTTCTGCAAGTGTTCCGAAGACAGGATAAGGGACTTGGTTTTCTCTTAGCATCGTCCCTACTAAAGGCCCGAATGAATCTCCCGTGGAACGATCTGAACCAATACATAAAAAGATGATCTCTTTGGACGTTGGCCGAAGAATTCTTGCGACTTGATAAGACATTTCGTCTATTTCTCCTTCTGCCTTTGTTTCCAACGTGTAGTTGCAATACTGCCTTTCTTTTTTTGTCTCGCCTTTTTTTCTGCCCTTAAAAGGATACATGCCTACCCCCCTAGAGTTCCGTGATCTTAAAGAAATTATAACATGATTAATAATTCCTATTATGGAAATCACTTGCCTTCCCGATTAATTTCATATTTTCAGATTCGCAATTAATCTCAAAAAAATACAGCAGACATATCAAGTGGGTTATCATTTCTTGATTATTAGTATTTTGTTAATATATAGATTAATTGGGATTTTTGATAAAATAGTAGAAAACAAAAAAATCTACTAGTTATGAAACGATTGGTTTTATAGAAGGAAGTGTAAGTATTGTTTAATCAATTAACGAATAACGATAGTATTCGTAAACAATTACGTGCAGACTGTGAGAATTGTTTCGGTTTGTGCTGTGTAGCTTTGCCTTATGCAAAATCCGCTGATTTTGCAATAGATAAAGATGGAGGTACACCATGTTCAAACCTGCAATCAGATTATCGTTGCGGCATCCATAAAAATCTCAGAGCAAAAGGATATCGAGGCTGTACGGTATATGAATGCTTTGGTGCCGGTCAAAAGGTATCTCAACTCACTTATGATGGAAACGATTGGAGAGACAACCCAGCGTCAGCAAAGGAAATGTTCGATGTATTTCCAATAATGCAACAACTTCATGAAATGCTTTGCTACTTACATGAAGCACTGAATTTAGAAGATGCGAAACCTCTTCATCGAGATTTGCAGGCTGCTTTTATAGACACGGAATATCTCACTAAACAAAGTCCAAAGTCTATCATGGACCTGAATGTACCAGCTCATAGAGCGATCGTTAACGACTTACTTTTGCGCACAAGTGAAATGGTACGTGCAAAGGTTTCATTTAAGAAAAAACAAAAAAAACAGAACAAAATAGGTAGGGGAAGTGACCTTATCGGTGCAAAGTTGAGAGGTGCAGACCTTAGGGGAGCAAACTTAAGAGGAGCTTTGTTTATTGCATCTGATCTTAGAGAAGCTGACATGAGAGTGACGGACCTTATCGGTGCAGACCTTAGGGACGCTGATCTAAGCGGTGCCGATCTCACTGGGAGTTTCTTTATCACACAAGCACAGATTAACTCGGCAAAGGGCGATATGAAGACGAAATTACCTCCCTCTCTAAGCATTCCCGATCATTGGAGGTAGAAGTATAGCTAAGATCGGAGCTAACTTTCATGCAGAGCTAGTGCTTCATGAATAAGAAAATTGTTTAATTCACGAGTAAAAGGCCGAAACTCACGAGTAAAAGCGTCAAATTCGCGAGTGAAATGCGGAAACTCACGAGTAAAAGTGCCAAATTCGCGAGTAATGGGAAATTTTTATACATAGTTTTGGCTCAATCCGAAGCTTTTACAAAGAGTGAATTCTGACTAACATGCGATTCTTCATTTGGAAGGATCGTCTTTTTAAATTGGGCGGAAACTTTTCATATATCCATTTGACTCTGACGTTGCGTAATGCCTTAAAGTAATTGATATCGAAAGGAGGTAAGAAGCAGTGGCAATGAAAGTGAAAGAGCTGGCCGATATAGTTGGCATTAGTGTGCGGACACTGCATTATTATGATGAGATCGGGTTATTATCGCCAGAGGAAATAACCGATGCAGGTTATCGACTTTATTCGAATGATAATCTTGAGATGTTGCAGCAAATCCTGTTTTTCAGGGAACTTGGCATGCCGTTAAAGGAAATAAAACAAATGATAAGCAGCTCTTCGTTTGATAAACAAGAAGCGTTAAAGCAACATCAAAAAATGTTACTGGAGAAACGCAGTCAGCTCGATAAATTAATTAAGACGGTCGAAAAATCGATTAAGCATATGAAGGGGGAAATTCAAATGTCGAATAAAGAAAAATTTGAAGGATTTGACTTCAGTCAGAATCCATATGAAGAAGAAGCTCGTAAGCTTTGGGGGGATAAAGCTGTCGATGAGTCGAAGGCTAAAGTGGCGGGCATGTCCAAAGATGCACAGAAGATTGTATCGGATATCTATATAAAACTTGCGTCAATCCGAAATGATTCGCCCAAGTCGGAGGAGGCACAAGAGGCAATTAAAGAATGGTATGATTGCTTGAACAATAACTTCGGCACATACTCGCTGGATGCTTTCAAAGGATTAGGTCAAATGTACGTGGATGACCAACGCTTCACCAAAAATATCGACCAATATGGTGATGGTTTAGCAAAATTCATGTGTGAGGCGATGGGGCACTTTGCTGACGCTAATAAAAATTAAATCTCAAGATTAAGAAATTTCATGGTGGAAGGTTGCTCCGGCAACCTTCTTATTTTGGAGCTAAAGGGACGGTCAGTTTAAGAAGCTGTATACTATAGTTATGGTAATATTTATAATATTCCAATTTATAGAGAATAGGGGGAAACTTATGGAATTTAGGAATGCCTCCTTTAACCTTGGGAAAATCAATGATGTTGATGGAAGTAAAGTGGCTGTTTTTAATGGAGATGCCATTTATACAAGCATCGTCACTAAACTTCGGGCCGCAGGTTGTGTTTTCGCCGAGGAAGAGGCCCGGTTGCTCATCATCGCGGCAGGGACAACGGCCGAACTGGCCGGGATGGTGGATAGACGGATAGCGGGTTTGCCCCTTGAACACGTCATCGGCTGGGCGGAATTCTGCGGTATCCGGATAAAGGTTGATCTCGGAGTCTTCGTACCGCGCCGACGGACCGAGTTTTTAGTCCGCCAAGCGACAGCACTCGCTATGCCAGGAGCCGTCGTGGTGGATTTGTGTTGCGGCACGGGCGCGGTTGGTTCCGCTGTGGGTGATGTGATCGAAGATATCGAGTTGTACGCCGTTGACATTGACCCAGCCGCGGTGCGGTGCGCGCGTCGTAACGTCACTTCAGTCAATGGTCAGGTATACGAAGGGGACCTCTATGAACCGCTTCCAGTCAATTTAAGGGGACGTGTTGACGTACTGGTCGCAAACGCACCATACGTCCCTACTGAGGGAATCGGTCTACTACCCCATGAAGCGCGCATGCATGAGGCGAGGGTGGCATTAGACGGCGGGGCGGACGGGCTTGATGTCCAGCGAAGGGTGGCGGCTTCGGCAACACTTTGGCTGGCACCGGGCTCCCATTTGTTAGTCGAGACCAGTGAGCAGCAAGCGATGCAGACCGTAGAAATCTTTGCTAGATACGGGGTGATGCCACGGGTGGTAAAGTGTGAAGAACTGGACGCCACTGTCGTAATTGGAACCAGGCCCGCACTCTAAAGAAATGTTTCGGAGGCGCTTTTTCTTAAAACGATTGGAACAAAGAAGTTATGTCTAGGGAAAAAAACGTGACTTTCAAAAATCAAATTTTTTTATAATAAAATGGGGCAATCCAGAAATAAAAAAAATTCAAGTCATCTCGAGGTATGGGTTAAAATGGAACTTTGGAAAATGAGTCAAAAGGTATCGGAGCTAAGCGATGTGATTCCTTATTATTTTTTTAGTCTAGTCTCTTCCTGTCTGTCGCTTTCCACGATGATGGTTATTTTGAGCGAGGGTTCCTGGGGGGTGCTTGGCATTATCGTGTTTTCTTTTTATATCGTTATCCCTTATTTATTATTTGCTGTTCCGGTACAGGTCCTTTTCAATAAACATCCTAAAAAATTCAGTTTAATTTATTTTTGCCTTTATATTTTTTTCTCTTTGCTGGCTGTATTCATTTATAGTTCGGTGCTTAATTTTGACTTCAGTATGGAAGTTGTAACTACAAAGAATTACTATGCAATAAGCCTTTCTGCGGCCTTGATTTTTTGGTTTTGGGACTCGGTCTTTTTACAAAAAAAGAGATCTGCATCATAAAAGGGACCAAGGAAATGGTCCCTTTCCGACATTAATTCTTTAGCATGTTTACGATTTCTTTAGCTTTTTCTAATGTAACTCCTTCAATGATACTGTTATTTTTTCGAACAGCCGTACCGAAATGATAGTGACCGGTTTGCAATTCGGAATCGATAGATAGGATATTATCCTTATTTAAGCCGCTTCCAACCAGTATCGCTATGTCGCCGCAGACCCTTTTCATTTGTTGAATGGTTTGCATGCGGCTGGGGAAATCCCCATGCCCACCTGAGGTCAATATCGTTGTGATTTCTGGATATTGTGCTAGCATCTCAGCTGAAATGACTGGGTCGTTTGTGTCATCGATGGCTCGGTGGAATGTAATCTCCAAACCTTCACATACCGTCAATAGTTCTTCGAGGTATGGTCGATTGATTTCATTTTTTTCATTTAATGTACCCAATACGACCCCGTTCGCTCCGAGTGAACGAATGATTTGGATATCTTTTTTCATAATTTCCAAATCGTTTTGAGTATAACAAAACGACTGGCTATGAGGCCTTGCCATCACGTTGACTGGTATCTTTACTGAATTGACGACAGCCTCTATCAGGGCGTGGCTAGGTGTTAATCCCCCCTCGGCTAAAGAACTGACAAGCTCGATTCGGTCTGCGCCCGATTCTTCGATTAAAATGGCATCTTCTATCGTTGTGGCAATGAATTCAATGTACATTGGATTTTCCTTTCCTGCATGCAAGTGTTATAAGAATAGTATGTATAAGATTATTAAATCCATTAAGAATAGTAAAGTCAATTCATTAATAGATACAATGACCTCTCTTATCAAATACCTGCTCTAGTTTTCCTCAAATGGAATTTCTTTATTTCTCATATTTATGAAACGAAATGAACATTCGAACGTATAAAAAAAGGAATATATTCAATGGTATATTTGAAAGTGGAATGTTTGGCGGAGTAATTAAATGAAAATCATCATGACGGAGGTTATTTAATTGGATAAAGAAAGTAAGGAAGTAAGGAAATCGAGGTTTTACAAAGTAGGGATGGGATTCCTGATCATTTCCCTTCTCACTTGGATCATTCCTGTCGTAGCTCCTTTTACGCCATTTTCGACTGCGGTTAAAGCGGGGGTCATAACAGGTGCGATCGTCTTTGCGGAAGTCATGTTTTGGGCAGGCGCGCTTTTGGTTGGGAAAGAAGTGGCTGCTAAATATAAAGGTTATTTAAACCCGAAAAATTGGAGAAAAAAAGGATGAAGCTGTTTTTAATAAAAAAGGGCTGGGAGTGAAGCTCCATGGAAACTGAGTGGTTGAAGGTTTTCGATTCCGATCGCAATCAAACCGGCGTGGCTTCACGTGAGGAAGTACATAGATTAGGACATTGGCATGAGGTTTTCCATTGCTGGTTCGTCAGTAGGGAAGCGGGCGTGGATTACCTATATCTTCAACATCGTTGTGCGATGAAAAAAGATTATCCGAATCTATTGGATATTACGGCTGCCGGTCATTTGCTGGCTCATGAAACGGTATACGACGGAGTCAGGGAGATCAAAGAAGAAATAGGCATTGATGTTTCCTTTGACGAGTTGGTTCCATTAGGGATTATTGAATACCATCAAACGAAAGAGAATTTTATCGACAAAGAACTGGCAAACGTCTTTCTATATGAAAGTACACATCGCTTAGATGATTTCACCCTGCAGCCAGAAGAGGTTTCCGGAATTGTGAAGGTTGTGCTGAATGACTTCGAAGAGTTTTGGACCGAAGCGAAGGACGGGGTGAATATTAAGGGATTTGAAATGAATCAAGAAGGCCGTAGGATGATGATCGATCGATTTGTTGGACGAGATGAGTTCGTGCCGCATGATCTTTCCTATTATGAAAGCATCATTAGATTGATCAGAGAAAACCTCGCAAAATGAAAATAAAGCCCCGACAAAACGATTCGAGTTTTGTCGGGGCTTTTTAAACATTAAGTACATCGACCTGTGTCTTTCCCGGTCAACGGCAGCCTATTGGCTCGTTTTGTCTCAGCTCGATACGCAATTTTTCTTAGTTGTTACCTTATTTGTCCTGAATTACTCATAGGGATAATGACTTTGTCTCTGTGGTGATTCAGTTGATAAAGCGAGACATACCAGACTGCTATAGTGATTGGAGGATTCGAGTTAAAGGAGGTTTATGTAGTTTTTCATGAACTAGGGAATTTATCACTTGTAAGAATATTACAAAATTGTAAGATGAACAGTGTACAAATTTTGTTAAGGGGATGAGTGAAATAATGAAAAAAATGGTTTTAAGCATTTCATTTTTTGTAGCTTCTTTAGTCCTTTTTGGCTCCCTTGATTTTTTTGCCAGCAAAGCATCAGCAGAAACACACACCTATGATGGAAAAAGTCCTTACTATAATAGTTGTGCGAATAGCGCAGTCACGAAGAAGTCCGTGAAAATTTATGCCAACGGGGCTTCTGCCAATTTGGAATTGAAATTCAGCACAACTTGCAAAACGGCTTGGGCAAAGATGACGCTAAGCAGACCGGCTAAAACGGATGGGGAGGCAACGGCATTGGTTGTCCGAAATACTGATAATAAACAATTCAGCTGTGCGTCTCCTGGAGGAAATGGTGAAATAAATAAAGGTCAAACGACATGTTATACACCAATGGTATATGATTTAGATCCGCGAAAAGCAAAAGCGGTCGCTTTTTGGCCATATACAGCAGGTGAAACCGGCTGGTATTAATGAAAAAAGAAAAACCTTCATCTATTTTTATGCAAAGAAAGGATGAATGAAATGAATAAAAAGCTTAAAATGATAGGGTTATCCATGGTGATGACACTGTCGATGTTTCTTGTCGATTTTGGATTTGGGAAAAATCAAGCACTGGCAGAAACACATGCTTATGATGGTAAAAGTCCATACTATAATAGTTGTGCAAGTTCTGCGGTAACGAAGGATAAAAAATGGATCGATTCCAATTCGTACGTAGAATTGAAATTCAGCACTGTCTGTAAAACCGCCTGGGCAAAAGTGACCGTAACACGTCCCGCCGTTTACAACCATGAAGCGGATGCCAGGATTGTCCGAAGTACTGATGGGAAAGCCTATACATGCGCCAGTTCCGGGGGCAACGGTGTCGTGAACAAAGGGCAGACCGCGTGCTATACACCAATGGTATATGATTATGACCCGCGCAAAGCACAGGCCCAGGGGATACATGCGATCCCTAATAGTGATGCATATAAAAAAGCGGTGACCATTTGGTACTAAAAAACAAAGGCGCAAAAAAAGCATCCGCATAGTCGGATGCTTTTTTTGCGGTCAGATTGTACTCACGCCTTCATTTCTGATTCCAATTGAAGTAAATATTGTTTCATCTCCGTACCTCCACGGTAACCAGTAATGGCCCCGTTTTTTCCGATAACCCGGTGACATGGCACCGTGATCAGAACAGGATTGGCACCAATGGCCGTACCGACCGCCCGAACAGCTGCAGGCCTTTGGATGATTTGGGCAATATCGGAATAGGAACAGGTTTTTCCATAAGGTATTTGATTCAGCGCTGCCCAAATTTCTTGTTGAAAGGTCGTGCCTTTTACATCTGTTGGAAGAGAGAAAGTCTGCCTGGTCCCTTCGAAATATTCTTGGAGTTCTTTTAGATAGGGTGTTAATGCTTTTTCATTTTCAACAAGGCTCGCCATTGGAAAGCGTTTTTGTAGCCAAGACTTCAGTTCTTCATACGTTTGACCGGGAGAGCCTACATAGCAAAGCCCTTTTTCCGTTTTGGCCACATATAGCTGCCACCTGTCATAATGCAATATGGCCCAATCAATGGTTTGTTCTTTATCATTCTTCATATTCTTCACACTCCAAAGCTTGAGTTTTAAGATAAGCTTTCCGATATCCTGAGGGGGTATTCCCCATTTTACTTTTGAATAGCGTCATGAAATAGGGTGTGCTCGAGAACCCGACAGCCAAGCCTATTTCAGTTATCGGCTGTTCGGAGTTTTCTAGGAGCTTCGTTGCTTTTTCAAGGCGAAGCCGTTGAATGTATTCAGTGGGCGATATCCCCTTCACACGCTTGAATGATCGTTGTAAATGATAGGGGCTGCCGTGGGAAATATCCGCCAATTTGTTCAATGTGAGGGGTTCTCTGTAATGGGTGTCGATCCATTCGGCTATTTGTTCAACCCATTCTTCTGTCGGCAAATTCAGTCCTTCCGGTTTACATCGTTTACAAGGCCGGAAATCTTCTTCCAAAGCCATCATGGCATTTTTGAAAATCTTCACGTTTTCCTTATTCGGCACCCTGGATTTACAGGAGGGCCTGCAAAAGATGCCCGTCGTAATTACTCCGTATAAAAAATGATCATCATATGCTGCATCACAATCTATAATAGCTTTCCAATATTCATTCGGGAAATCTGCTTTTTTCGGATTCACTACACTCACCTCTGCATTTAGTATACAAGAAAGGGTTGATATACAAACATTTTGATAATATAAAAGCAAGATAACGTAATTATTCAATAAGTTTTGTTAAAATAAGGGAGTTGGATGAATCACTATTTGAAGGAAAGAGCAAGATAACGTACCCATTTTTCATTAGAATAAAGAGAATAGGCCAAAGGAGGAGCAGGATGAAAGAGACATTATCAAATGATGAAGGCATGACTGAATTGAGAATTCGTGCACCAAAAGAGTTTAGTTTTTCGGAAAATCTTAAATATTTATCAAGATCCTCCAATGAATGTCTGTTTGATATTGTTGATCAAAAAATTTATCGAGCACTTGTTGTCGAAAACGAGACACTTTTAGTAGAAATCAGTGCGATGAATGAAACGGAGCTGACCGTTCGATTTCCAGGACGAACTGCACCGATGGATAATCAGGTAAAGAATGCTGTTTACCAATACGTTCGTCACTGGTTCGATCTTGAGACAAATCTGCTTCCTTTTTATGAGCTGGCCCAAAATGACCCTTTATTGCAAAAGCCGGTAAGCCAATTCTTCGGTTTGAGAAATATGGGCATCCCTGATTTGTTTGAAGCGATTGCCTGGGGAATACTTGGACAGCAGATTAACTTGACTTATGCCTATACCTTGAAACGGAGGCTTGTGGAGGGATTTGGTGATTTTGTTGAATTCGAAGGAAAGCAATATTGGCTGTTTCCAAAGCCTGATGTGATCGCGAAATTGACGGTCGAAGATTTTGTCGATTTGAGGATGACGGTGAAGAAGTGTGAATATTTAATAGGTGTTGCTCAACTGATTGCAAAAGGAGAACTTACAAAAGAAAAGCTTTTGAATGCAAAGAATGTAAAAGAGGCTGAAAAAATGCTGACCAAAATACGGGGAATCGGTCCGTGGACAGCGAACTATGTCCTGATGCGCTGTTTACGTTTTCCAGCAGCCTTTCCCATCGATGACGTCGGGCTGCATAATTCCATGAAACTGGTCATGCAAACGGAAGCAAAACCAACGAAAGCGGAAATCCGGAAACTATCGGAAGCGTGGGCCGATTGGGAATCCTATGCGACCTTCTATTTATGGAGATTGCTATATTGAATTAGTGCATACTCCTGTGTTTCGGAGATAAAACTGCAGAGTTCGTCGATATATTCCTAATTTCGGAGAAAAAACGGTAGTTTTCGTCGATAAATTGCATTTCCAGCCCAAACACCTTGAGTCCATATATCATAGCTTATTACATTCAATCTTATAGAGGTGAATGACCATGTATATGGACCCAATGTACCATTATGAAGATCAAGCTTTTCTTGAACGGCAGTTTCCCGGTCTATCCGGCTTTCCGGGCATCCCTGGTATGCCTCAATTTCCAGGTCAACCAGGACCGCCGCCGGGTTCGCAAGCACCAACAGCTCCCCCGCCAGCGTTTATCCCCCACCAGCAATCGGCTTCACCATTTGCCGTAGATCCAGGTGCCATTTCGTTTTGTCTGTTCAGGAATACTTTTATATGGCTAAACAATGGTGCGAGTTTCTGGTATTATCCCATTTTCGTCGGTCCGCGTTCTGTTGCCGGCTTCAGGTGGAATGGCAGGTTCTGGACGTTTTTTGGTATCGATACAAGACAAATCAATTCATTTAGCTGTTTTTGAAAAAATGCTCAAAGGAGATGCTTCCTTTGAGCATTTTATGTTTCAGATTGTTTTGCCTTCTTCCAATACGAAAAGGTATGGTAGCCAGACAGAAGCAGTGCTATCCAAAGATATACATCAGTAAGAGAAATGCCTATAGCTGATTGTCCACCTAAAGCGGTCAACACTCCCACTACGGAAAGGAGATACAAGGTGTAAAACACCTGCTCCTTGATTCTCGCACCATTATCGGCGTGACCATCTTTCTTAAAAAGGACACTGAGAAATAATCCTATCATAACCCCAAGAAGTACCTCGGGTGACACGATATCAGAAAGAAAAAAGACTGGAAAAAAATCGTAAATCAGCAAAAGGGTTATGATGATCATATAAATCATTTGAAAAGGATTCAAGAAATTCATTTCACCCTCCCCTTTTTGTTAAATTATACCTTGTTTTGTTACTTAAATCCTTTCATTTTTGAATGTGGCGAAATAAACGGCCAACAATGTTCAATATTTAATAGAAATGGTAAAATCATTATGCTCCTATAAAATTTAGTGAATGAAAATGAAAATAGAGGATGCTGTTGAAAATGAGGAAAGTATCGCTGGAAACCAAGATTCTCGGGTTAGTCTTATCGTTGAGCCTTTTTTTGATTATCTTATTGACTACTTCTTTTTCCTATATGGAAGGAAGGCAAATAGCGAAGGATAAAGGTCAATTGGCGTTGGAGCTTTCAAAGACGGTTAGCTTCATGCCTACCGTTACAGATGCCTTTGAAACTGATGATCCCGCTGGCATAATCCAGCCGATTGTCGAAAAGATCCGCAGGGAAACAGGGGCTGAGTTCATCGTTGTAGGGAATGCAGAGGGAATTCGCTATTCCCATCCGCTGGCTTCCGAAATTGGGAAGCGGATGGAAGGCGGGGATAATAGCAGGGCCATTCGGGAAGGCGAATATTATGTCTCCGAAGCGGCAGGATCACTCGGACTTTCCATTCGGGGGAAGTCACCGGTATTCAATGAGGCTGGAAAAATAATTGGAATCGTCTCCGTCGGTTTTTTAGTGGACGATGTCCGCGCCCAAATTTTCAAGGATTTGTCCAAAGAGATGATTGTATCTTTAGTGGCCATCATGATATCGATCATTGGCAGTTATATGCTGGCAAGGAGCATACGTAAAGATACATTGGGGCTGGAACCATTTGAAATCGCCAATTTATATAAAGAAAAAAATGCAGTGCTGCATTCGGTGAAAGAAGGGATTCTGGCCATTGACCAAAATGGGTCGATTACCTCGATGAATCAGCCGGCGAAAAAATTGCTGGATATTAAAGAGTCGGTTCGCCATTTGAACGTGGATAACGTGGATGGCCTATTTCCTTCGAAATATTTATTCGAAGTGCTGAAGTCCGGTGAACCGCAAGTGGATAAGGAGATTTCATGGAAAGACAAATCCGTTATCGTTAATTGCACGCCAATCTTCGATAGTGAAGGGGTAAGCGGTGTTGTCGCTTCGTTCCGTGATCGAACGGAAATTGAGGAAATGGTCAACACATTATCTGAAGTGAAGATGCATTCAGAGGATTTGAGGGCACAAACCCATGAATTTACCAATAAACTATACGTCCTTTCAGGATTGATACAATTAGGGGAATATGATGAAGCGATAGAAATGATTCAAAGCGAAACATCCGAATTGCATTCCCTGAACCGTGTCGTGTTCGAACAGATAAAGGATACAAAAGTACAAGCCCTGTTACTTGGTAAGATAGGGAAAGCATCGGAGAAGAAGATCATCTTTGAAATAGACGCACAAAGTTACCTAGAGAAACTGCCGGATCATATAAAATTGTCACAACTAACATTGATTCTAGGCAACATTATCGATAATGCACTTGAAGCGGTTTCAAGCATGGAAGAGCCGCGCGTGAAATTTTTCGCCACAGATATCGGAAATGATATGGTATTTGAAGTGAGTGATAACGGAAAAGGAATACCTGAGGATGCCATCGCCCATATTTTCGATCGGGGTTTCACTTCGAAAAACAGCGGAAGTCCGAGTGGTTATGGACTTTCGAATGCTGATCATGTCGTAAAAGAGCTGGGCGGCATCATCGAAGTTCAAAGCGAGGATGGAAACACCATATTCACCGTGTATCTTCCTAAAGAACAGAGAGGAGGGAAAGGATGCTGAAGATAAGAGCTGTCATCGCAGAAGATGATTTTCGTGTAGCGGATATCCATGAAAAATTCTTAAAAAACTTTGATGAAATAGAAGTGGTCGGAAAAGCTGTCAATGCCAAAAAAGCGCTTCGTATCTTGGAACAAAAAAGTCCGGATCTGCTTTTGCTTGATGTTTATATGCCAGATCAGCTTGGTACAGACCTCCTTCCGGACATACGTAAAAAATTCCCGAATGTGGATATTATCATGATTACCGCGGCAACGGATAAAGAACAACTTGAAAAGGCGCTTCACTATGGTGTAGAGAATTATTTAATTAAACCAGTGGAAATGAAGCGCTTCAACCAAGTTATCGAAGAGTATCTGAAGAAAGTCCATCTGATGAAATCCAAACAAGAAATAGATCAGGATTTTGTTGATCTCATTTTGAAAAAGGGATCTTCCGTTTCGGAAACGAATGATGGGCCGTCCTTACCGAAAGGGGTCGACGAAATTACTTTGGCGAAAGTGATCGAGGTTCTCGAAGCAAGCGATATCGGTTTGTCGGCTGAGCAAGTGAGCGGTCAGATCGGTGCTTCCAGGACAACCGCGAGACGCTATCTGGAATACTTGATATCCGTTAAGAAATGTAAAGCGGAAGTCGTATACGGGGTGGTGGGAAGACCTGAACGAAGATATTATAAAATTCAATAGAATTAAATGTGGAACACCTTCAAGATTGGAGGTGTTTTTTTATGCATGCTGTACAACGGTTAAAATGGTTTGAAAGATTTCAAAAAAAGCAATGTGAGTTAGTTTAGAAATCCTCTGCAATGCATAAAGATTTAGTCACTGTTTGCTTAATAATCGTATCTTTTCCTTAAAGAACCCGCCATTCAACCCGGGGAATGGAGTCTGGTTCACTCTGAAAAATCGCCTCCGTGAACACAATGAACACAATTAATTTAATAGTTTTAAAACACAATAAATTGAAAACGCTTACAGATAAAGTGATTTCATATACAATTTAGAAAATTAGAAAATTAGAAATTGAGGAGTGATCATATGCTCGCTTTATTAGGATACTTGATGATAGTAGTGTTTATGATTTTAATTATGACAGGGCGACTTACAGCCATGATAGCTTTGATTGCAGTACCAAGTGCCTTTGCACTTATTGGTGGGTTTGGCGGTAAAATGGGCGAAATGGCTTTGGAAGGAATCAAAGATGTGGCGCCAACGGGCATCATGATATTGTTTGCGATCCTTTTCTTTGGCATTTTGATCGATGCTGGCGTTTTTGACCCGATCATCAATACAATCCTTAAGGTTGTAAAAGGAGATCCAGTCAAAATTGCCATCGGCACGGCAGTACTGGCTTTGCTGATTTCCTTGGATGGAGATGGTACGACAACATATATGATAACGATTTCAGCCATGCTTCCGCTATATAAACGGATTGGAATGAGACCGCTAGTATTGGCCGGTATTGCTGTTTCGTCATCTGGAGTCATGAATCTACTTCCTTGGGGAGGCCCGACAGCACGGGTGATGACCGCTTTAAAACTTGAAATGTCCGATGTTTTCACACCTGTCATTCCTGCGATGATTGGCGGAGTCCTATTCGTCCTTTTCATGGCATATTGCCTGGGTAAAAAAGAAAGAAAGAGAATTGGGATCATAGAAGTCGATTATCGTGCTGTGGCACAGCATGCGGCTGCAACGGAAGATGCTTATCTTAAACGTCCTAAATTGATAATATTCAATTACGCATTGACCCTTACACTGCTGGTTGCGCTGATTATGGAACTAATGCCTTCAGCAGTCCTGTTCATGATAGGTTTTGCGATTGCCATTACGGTTAATTATCCAAAACTCAAAGATCAAAAAGAACGTGTGGCAAACTATGCAGACAATGCTCTATCTGTTATTTCGATGATTTTTGCTGCAGGTGTCTTCACTGGAATCCTTGCAGGTACGGAAATGGTCGATGCCATGGCAAACTCTTTGATTCAACATATTCCAGATCAAATGGGTGCACATTTTGCTGTGATCACAGCTATCATCTCAGCACCTTTCACGTTCTTCATGTCTAATGACGCATTTTATTATGGTGTGCTCCCATTACTTGCTAAAGCGGGAGCTGCGTATGGAATTGACCCTGCCCTGATCGGTAGAGCTTCACTATTAGGGTTGCCCGTCCATTTATTAAGTCCGCTTGTTCCATCCACCTATCTATTGGTTGGAATGGTAGGGGAAGATTTCGGTGCATTGCAGCGCACTTTCCTGAAATGGGCATGCGGATCGACGCTTGTCATGATAGTGGTATCTGTCCTATTGGGAATCATCCCACTATAAGGCTCCATTTATAAAAGAGTCCCGTTCGTCAAGATGCGAACGGGACTCTTTTATCTGCTTCAAGCGCTGAATAAATCTGGAAAAGTGAGATACATTATGTTTGTCTTCTCTTTCGCGACAAAGTTAGCTTTTTCTTTTATTGAATGCGGAATGTACGTACCTTAAGATTAAAGGAAACTATATTAATATGAAGGGAAGAGAGCAAAATGGCTCAATTTAATATAAAAGTTGCAGTTCAAAAGTTCGGTAACTTTCTAAGTTCAATGGTCATGCCGAATATATCAGCTTTCATAGCATGGGGGCTAATCACTGCCCTATTCATCCCATCTGGTTTCCTGCCAAATGAAAGCCTTGCCAAAATGGTTACACCGATGGTTACGTTTTTACTGCCGCTTTTAATTGGGTATACGGGTGGTAAGCTAATCCATGACCACCGTGGCGGCGTAGTCGGTGCCATTGCGACAATGGGCGTCATCGTTGGATCTGACATCCCGATGTTCCTTGGTGCAATGATAATGGGACCGTTCGGCGGATATGTCATCAAGAAATTCGATCAATTGATTGAAGGGAAAATAAAAGCCGGTTTTGAAATGCTGGTTAATAATTTCTCAGCAGGGATAATTGGCGGCTTATTGTCCATACTATCCTTCTTGGCCATCGGGCCTGCTGTAGACGTATTTACAGGCTGGCTTGTAGCAGGAGTCGATTGGCTTGTCGGTACAGGTTTACTGCCGTTGACAAGTATCTTGATCGAGCCTGCCAAGGTATTGTTCTTGAACAATGCCATCAATCATGGTGTATTATCACCAATCGGTGTAGAGCAAGTTAAACAAACTGGGGCTTCCATCCTGTTCCTTCTGGAATCGAATCCTGGACCAGGTATCGGCGTATTGCTTGCCTATTGCTTTTTTGGAAAGGGAACGGCGAAGAAATCAGCGCCAGGAGCTGCCATCATTCATTTCTTCGGCGGGATCCATGAAATTTATTTCCCTTATATCCTAATGAAGCCGATGTTATTCTTAGCAGTCATTCTTGGAGGCATGAGTGGGGTTTTCACATTGGTCCTACTAGGCGGAGGATTGTTTGCTCCAGCTTCTCCAGGCAGCATACTTGCCATTACAGCAGTAACTCCGCATAATGCGGGCGCATATATTGCTAACTTTGCAGGCGTGATCGTAGCGGCCCTTGTTTCATTTATCGTCGGTGCATTCATCTTAAAAACAGGAAAGCAATCCGAAGAGAATATTGAAGATGCCGCGAAAAAAATGCAAGAAATGAAAGGCAAGAAAAGCTCTGTTGCCGATGTGTTCGCTTCAGATCCGGGAACGATGCCAACAAACGTCAGCAAAATAATATTTGCCTGCGATGCTGGGATGGGATCAAGTGCGATGGGGGCCTCGCTGCTTCGCAAGAAGGTGAAGGAAGCCGGATTGAATATCGCTGTTACCAATACGGCGATTTCAAACATTCCTGCTGATGCCCAAATCGTCATAACACAGGAAGAATTAACTCCAAGGGCACAGAATAAAGTGCCGAATGCTTATCATGTATCCGTCGATAATTTCCTATCGAGCCCTGAATACGATTCATTGCTTGCACGGCTTCAGGATGACGGTACCGATGAGTTGCATGAAATCGTCGAAGATGCTGAAGAGAAGGTTCCCGGTGTTCGTGAACATTCAATCGAGCCTGGCATCAACGAGGATGAGCAGGATAATAATGAATTGCTTCGCGAAGAAAACGTCTTCCTTAATCAACAATTCGCCAATAAGGAAGAAGCGATCCGCTTTGCGGGAAGAGCTTTGGTCAAAGCAGGTTACGTTAAGGAAAGCTATATTGAAGCAATGATTGCTCGTGATGAATTGACTTCAACCTATATGGGGAATGATGTAGCCATTCCGCACGGAACCGAGGAAGCTAAGAAAGATGTCCTTAAATCTGGATTTACCGTTTTACAAATTCCTGATGGTGTCGACTTTGACGGCCAAAAGGCACGATTGATATTCGGCATTGCCGGCAAGGACGGGACACATCTTGAAATTCTATCTGGCATTGCAGTTACCTGCTCTGATATGGAGAATATCGAAAAGATGGTTAAAGCCACATCAGCCAGGGAATTGATGGATATTATAAAAGTCGAAAATAATTAAATACTCTTAACCAAGAATAGAAAAGCGTTTTACGCTTTTCTATTCAGTATTTTCTCGTGTTACTCCACCTGAAATGAGTTGGTAGCATGTATATTACTTCAAGGGAAAAATCAATCATAGAATTGATCATAAGAACTTCAGGAAAACATACAGCCTTATCCATTGCGACACAATTGAATGTTAGTGTTCGGACGGTTCAACGTGATCTGAAGTCCATAGAAAAAATCCTGCAATCATTTGAGTTGCATTTAACACGTAATACACATGAGGGACTGTCCATTGATGGGAAGAATGAACAAGTCTTTCGGCTTGTACAGCACCTTATGGGTAATCATCCGATCGATCAAACGCCACAAGAAAGAAAGTTGAATCTTATTTTAGCTCTACTGCAGGAAGAATCATATAAAACTCAAGTTCTTGCGGGTGATCTCGGTATAAGCATTACGACTCTTACAACCTATTTGGACGAACTGACTGAATGGTTAAAGTATTTTAATATCGTGATTACTAGAAAAAGGGGAGTCGGAATCGAGCTTGCTGGGACAGAAGAAAATAAACGGAAAGCCCAGGCAGCCTATTTCTTGCACTTCTTTAATGAAGAGCTGATTGAAAGTTTATTTTTGTTGCAAGAAGGAAAATTCCCAGAAGCGAAAATCCTCGGCTATTTCGATCCCGAATATCTTCTGGCAATTGATGGGGTGCTGTTTTCCACTTTTAACAGTGTCCATTCTCGTTTGGCGGATAGCGGGTATATAGGGTTAATTGTACATATTTATATAACCCTGCAAAGGAATGAAAGCCAATTTTTTTTGGAGAAGGACTTCAAGAAAATAAGCGAACTTTCCGATGAGAATAATCTCATGAATAAAATAGGCAAGGAACTCAGCACCATGCTTGAAGTCTCTTTTACCATCGATGATATAAGCTACCTCGCCGCCATCCTTAAAGGTTCCAAGCTTCATGCAGCGGATGCCGTTCCATATGACAGTGTGTTGCTTGGGCAGCTGATAAGAAACCTGATAAAAGATGTTTCGGCACAACTGCAAATCGATTTAACCAAGGATTTCCCATTGTATCAGGGGCTCCTTGCCCATATGGAACCATCGCTTTTCCGGATCAAACAGGAAATGGGGTTGTACAACCCCTTAACCGAAGATATTAAACGAAAATATCCGGTTCTCTTTTTGGCAGTAAAGACCAGTCTGGAAAAGGGATTCAAAGAAATAAAGGAATTTCCAGAAGATGAAATAGCCTTCATCGTCCTTCATTTCGGATCTGCATTAGTGCTGCGGGAGGAAGAAATATCAATAAGGGCACTCATCGTTTGCCCGACAGGTATAGGTACGTCGAAGATGCTTGCAAGCCGGATCAAAAAAGAAATCATCGAAATCGAGACTGTAGAAATCAAGACGATTAAAGACATCCAGCAGCAGGGCAGCCTGAAAAACTATGATGTGATCATTTCTACCGTCCGGCTTCCGTATATCGATAGTGATTATATCCTTGTATCCCCTCTTTTGAGTGAAGAGAATATATTGAATATCAGGAATTATTTAAGGAAGAATATCGAAAACTTCACGAAGAATAAGCGTTATGGCAGTCATTCAGCCCATAAGGATACCGTGATCAAAAAAGAGGACGGCGAATTGAAAGAAGTACTGCAGGAATTGAAAGATGCCCAGCAGAGCATCGAGTCGATCATGGATAATTTCCGGTTTTATCGGCTGCAGCATCTGAAAGGACATCCAGAAATCATTGAAGAAATGGTCAGGATCGCTGAAACGGAAGAACTGTTAAATGGTGCGGATGATGTGGTCGGATCCTTGAAGGAACGAGAAAAAAAAGGTGGTTTAGGCATTCCTGGCACTGGAATGGGCCTTTTTCATACGAGACATAAGAATGTGAAAGAACTGATATTCCAGGTGGCCCACCTGGAGGAATATCGTCTGGTCAAAGGTATGGACGGAAATGACGTCCATATGAAAAATTTACTGCTGATGCTGGCACCTGAAGAATTGAGTGTAAAGCAGCAGGAAATCGTCAGCTTAATAAGTTCAAGCTTAATTGAAAGCACTGAAGCCATCATGATTTTTTCATCTTCGGACGAAGAAATGATTAACAGAAGGCTGGAAGCCATATTTTTGGACTATTTATATACTAACTTGATAAAGGGATGATTGTAATGAAACAAGCAGTACATTTCGGTGCAGGAAACATTGGAAGAGGATTTATCGGAGCACTCTTTTCACAATCTGGATATCATGTGACATTTGTAGACATAGCGGATCAAATCATCGATCAGTTAAATGATAAAAAGCAATATCAAGTCAAACTGGCCACTGATCAACAAGAATCCGTCACAGTAGAAAATGTTTCGGGTTTAAACAGCTTAAAGCAGGAAGAGGAAATCATAAAAGCAATTTCAGAAGCAACCTACCTTACCACTGCTATCGGTCCTAATATTTTGCCACATATCGCTCCTTTAATTGCAAAAGGATTAGCTTCAAGAGTGAAGGAAACCGATGAAAAACTATATGTGATTGCTTGTGAAAACCAAATATCGGCAACAGACCTTTTAGAAGGCTATATTCTAGAAAACTTGGATCAAGATGCAAAGGAAAACCTAGCCGATAAAGTATACTTCTTTAACTCAGCTGTCGATCGTATCGTTCCTATACAAAATAACGAAGGATCACTCGATGTTTTGGTGGAACCTTATTATGAATGGGTCGTTGAAACGAATGAAAACATTCCTGCCGTTGAAGGGATGACCATTGTAAAGGAACTCGCTCCATTTATTGAGAGAAAACTGTTTACCGTTAATACAGGACATGCCGTCATTGCTTACCTCGGTTATCTCAAAAATAAAAAATCGACGATTGACCAGTCATTGGAGGACGCAGGCATTGTAGAGCAGGTCAAGAAAACCCTAGGGGAAACTGGTGCTTATTTAATAAAGCAATACGGTTTGGAGCCAGATGAGCATCAGCAGTATATCGAAAAAATCATTAATCGATTTAAAAACGCCTACCTCAATGACTCGGTGAATAGAGTCGGGCGTTCACCGCTGCGTAAGCTCGGGCCAAACGACCGTCTCGTGCGCCCTGCCGTAGAAGCTAAGAAAGCCGGACTTTCCTATACTAATCTGGCGAAAGCGATAGCGGCGGCATTACTCTTTGATTTTAACGAAGATGAAGAAGCCCTTAAACTGCAAACGATGATCAAAGAACACGGTGTAGCTACCGCACTTAAGGAAGTTAGCGGATTGGACGAAAATAGCGAAATAACCAAAGAAGTTATCAACCACTACAACAACTTGAAATAAAAGCCGAAGAACTCCTGAAATCCTTTTTCAGGAGTTTTTTCTTAATCAAAAGCCAATATAAAGAAGGAACCTAACATACGATATCCCAGCATAACCTTGAAAGCGTACAAAAAAACCTTGTAAATAGTAATCGTTACGTTTTATAATGAAAGACAGCCAAGACAAGAGTGACATTTAGATTTTTTTAAAGTGTAAATCGTAATCATTTTGATTTGTTTGGCGGAAGGGGATATTTATGTTGAGAATATAGGGAATTGCTTGAGTTTAGGGTTTACAAAAGGCCATTTAGTGCAGTAAATCGTAAAATTGGTGCATTTACTTAAGGTTTTGCAGCTATTGCACGAGATTTAGAGCAAATACTCGTGAATTTGGAGCATTTACTCGTGAGATTGGCGCAAATACTCGTGAATGGATGCTTAATCTCAAGGAGCATTACATAGTTTGATTTCGGATGAGCATTCGGCAATGCGTTACCTGGTTTGTCATGATAGTAATGCTGCATTCTAAATCGTAATCAATACGATTTTACAGCAGCCAATTAAAAATAGTTAAGGTAATGGGGGAAATATATCGTGCTCAGAAAATGTAAATCGGTTTTTATTGTATGTTTATCATTCTTTCTTTTGGCTGCTTGTTCCACAGAGTCTGCGAAAGATCAAGGGGGAGGGGAGAAGGAAGTGAACTTGCTTTTTAATTTTGCGACTAGCTCGCTTGATCCGAATGTTGATACTAGTTATGTGTCACTAAGGGCTGGGATCACCGAGACATTGGTGCATCTCAATGATGAGAATTTGACCATTGAACCTTGGCTGGCGAAAAGCTGGGATAGCAAGGATGGTCAGTTATGGAATTTCGATTTAAGGGAGGGTGTGACTTTTCAGAATGGAAAGCCGATGGATGGTAAAGCGGTGAAGGCTTCCTTGGAGAGGGCGATGAAGGATAGTCCGGCGATCAAGAATGCTTTGCGCATCGAATCGATAGAAGCGGACGGAAATGCGCTTACCATTAAGACGGAGGTTCCTTTTCCTGAGTTTCCTTCTGAATTGGTCCATCCAAATACATCGATTATTGACGTGAAGGAAAGTGACTATATAAACAAGCCGATAGGAACGGGGCCATTTGCGGTTTCGAAATTCATACCAGGTACGGCAGTTGATTTAATCCGGTATGAGTCTTACTGGGATGGAGCCGCAAAGCTTGAGAGAGCCAGGTTTTCGTTTAATGAAGATGCCAATGCCCGGTCTCTTGCCCTTGAATCGGGAGACGCCGATATTGTTTTCCGTCCGGAAGTGGAAAGCCTAGAAAATTTAGAGGCGATAGATGGTGTGAAGGTTGAATCGACTTCCACTTTCCGCGTACATCAAATGACGATGAATTTGGAACGTAAAGCATTGCAGGATATAAACGTCCGAAAGGCGATAGATGCCTTGATCGACCGTTCATCCATTGTGGATACGATTTTACATGGTCATGCAGAAGTGGCAACAGGGCCTTTTCCATCCACTTTCTCTTTTGCTCCGGACTATCTGAAAAAAGAGAATGGAATGGAAGCGGCTAAGGGGTTTCTTGATCAGGCGGGATATAAGAAAGTGAATGGTGTCATGCAAAAAGACGGCAAACCGTTAACGTTTACACTTCTTACATATAGTTCACGTGCTGACCTGCCGTTAATTGCCCAAGTTTTTCAATCGGATGCCGGCCAGTTGGGGATTGATGTGAAAATCAAGCAAATAGAAATCCCTGAAGAGTATATGGCTGCCAATCGGGATTGGGATTTAACGACCTACAGCAATTTAACGGCTCCGCGCGGGGATGCCGGTTATTATTTAAATGCTACTTATCATCCAAAGGGAGCCTTGAACTTCAGTGGGGTCGATGATGATCACCTGACGTCCCTGATTGATAAGCTGAACGTAACGGTCGGACAGGAGAAGCGCTCGGATTTAGCTGAGGAGATTGCGATGTATGTGGATGAACAAGTATATAATTCTTTCATTTTACATCCGAATACACTTGTTGCTTATGATGCCGATAAAGTTGAAAACTGGATCACTTCGAGAAGCGAATACTACATGCTGACGAATGAACTGGATGTGAAGTGAATGTTCCGCATCTTAGTCCGTCGATTCATTGAGGTCGTGATTTTTGTCCTTGTGATTACATTTATCTCTTTCCTTTTTGTTCGGCTTGCTCCAGGCGACCCGGTTCTCTCGATACTTCAAGTGGATGATGTATCGATCACAAACGAGCAAGTCAATGAGCTTCGTGAAGAATTGGGGTTCAATGATCCGCTGTTAGTGCAGTATGGAGATTGGTTTACTGACTTTATCCAATTGGATTTCGGAAATTCCTATCTGACCAATCAGCCAGTGATGGAGATGATCATGAGCGGGCTGCCTGCAACACTTGAGCTGGCGGTTGGGGCATTGCTTGTGATGCTTGGTATAGCCATTCCATTAGGTTCGCTTGCTGCATTGTACAGGGGAAGCTGGATTGATCAGATAAGCCGTGCCGTGTCTTTGTTAGGCGCAGCCATTCCTAGCTTTTGGCTGGGGCTGCTCTTGATAGATTTATTTGCGGTTCGATGGGGGGCCTTTCCAACAATGGGCAGGGACGGATTTCGTTCTTTGATTCTGCCGTCAGTCACTTTGGGGCTGGCCATCACAAGTGTGTACGTCCGTTTGCTGCGTTCGAGTTTAATAGATTCCCTAAGTCATGATTTCATCAGGGCTGCCCGATCAAGGGGGATTTCAGAAATGCGGATATTCTTTGCCCATGCATTTCGTTATAGCTTGCCCCCGGTCATTACCGTATTCGGTGTCAGCCTTGGCAGCCTGATCAGCGGTGTAGTGGTGATCGAAGTGATTTTTGCCTATCCAGGTATAGGTAAGATGGTCGTGGACTCGATTCGGTCGCGGGATTATCCAGTCATCCAAGGGTATCTGTTGGTCATGGCCATCATTGTATTCATGGTTAATAGTGCCGTGGATTTATCTTATCGCTATTTAAATCCGGAGCTAAGACTGAAGGAAAGGAAGCATGGAAAATGGAGTTAGTTATCAAAAAAAAATCCAAAAGGCGCTGGAGAATGACCGTCCTTTTTACGATGATGGCTACAGTCCTTGCCGTCGCGGCTTACACCTTAATTATTCTGAAACATGATCCGACACTGGTCAATCTGGGAGAAAGGCTATGGCCGGCAAGCATGGAACATCCGTTAGGGACGGATCATCTAGGGCGTGATGTATTGACACGTCTGCTGCTTGGCGCACAGCTGACGGTTGGCTACGGTCTTTTATCTCTGTTTGCCGCGGTTATCATCGGCGTCCCGTTCGGGGTGATTGCCGGTTTTAAAGGAGGGCTGATCGATCGGATCTTCATGCGCATTGCAGACGCGTTTCTCGCATTCCCTGATACCATCGTTGCCATTGTGCTTAGTGGCTTATTAGGACCAGGAATCGAAAATCTCCTGTTGGCGATCGTTCTAGTGAAATGGGTGAATTATGCCCGGCTTGTGCGAAGTACGGTGATCACCGAACGTCAAAAGGATTATGTCACAGCTGCTAAAATCAATGGATTAAGTTCATTTGGGATTATGCGGAAGCATCTATTTCCGCACCTTATCGGGAACGTGCTTGTCCTTTCTAGCCTCGATTTAGGAAAAATCATTTTGCTCATATCTTCCTTATCATATATCGGGCTCGGGGCGCAGCCGCCGGCACCAGAGTGGGGAGCCATGCTGAATGATGCCCGGCCATACTTTCAATCCAATATGTTGCTGATGATTTACCCGGGGCTCGCCATCGTATTTGTCGTCCTTTTATCCAACATTCTCGGTGATTATTTGCGCGATGCATTCGATGTGAAAAAGGAGGTGGAATCATGAGCGTTTTATCCGTGAGGCAGCTACATATCATGGGAAAGCAAAATCATATCGTCAAGGATCTTTCATTAGATGTGCATGAAGGTGAGTGGTTTGCGCTTGTCGGACAAAGTGGAAGCGGCAAAAGCATGACGGCCATGGCAATATGTCAGCTGCTTGCTCCCAATCTCCAAGCGAAGGGGGAAATATGGTACGGGGAAAGAAATCTATTAACGCTAACTTCCTCTGAAATAAGGAAGATTCGCGGAAAACGCCTGGCTTATATTTTTCAAGATTACCAGGGTTCATTCACACCGTTCCTTACCATCGGTCAGCATTTCGACGAATATCAGCGGACGCATTTGAATCTTTCCAAAAAGGCAAGGCGGGAGCAAGCGGTAGAGGCGCTCATATCGGTGGGCCTGAATGAAGATATCTATAGCAGATACCCTTTTCAATTAAGCGGTGGGCAGCTTCAAAGGGTATCCATTTCAATAGCCCTGCTGCTTGAACCGGATATCTTGATAGCGGATGAACCGACCACAGCCTTGGACAGTGTATCTTCCTTTAAGGTCTTACAGCTGTTATCAAAGCTCCAAAAAGAAACCGGATGTGCAGTCTTGTTCATTACCCATGATTTACGTCATGTCAGGAAGTATGCGGATCGCATTGCGGTCATGAAAGACGGAGCCATCATTGAGACCGGTGATAAAAATCAGGTATTGAATCATCCGCAGCATGCTTATACGAAAAAACTGATTCAGTCATCGCCATCATTGAGCAGAATTCCATTCAAGCTTGAAGGAGTGTCAGGATGAGTTTATTAGACGTACGAAATGTCCATAAAACCTATGATAACGGAATAGAAATACTAAGGGACGTGAATTTTAGCATCGAAAGGAAGGAATGCCTCGGATTAGTGGGAGAGAGCGGTTGCGGAAAAAGCACACTGGCAAGAATCATCCTTCAGATTGAATCCTTTGACCAAGGCAGCATCCTATTTGAAGGAACTGCGCTGCAAAACAAAAGCGAACGCAGTCTAAAACCGTACCGCAAGAACATCCAGGCTGTTTTGCAAAATCCTGCATCGGCTTTGAATCCAAAACTAAGGATAAAAGATTCACTAATGGATCCATATCTTCAATTTGGCAGCGAGGTCAATCTGAAACATTTTACATATACAAGTGAAGTGAACTTTATCGGACAGCTCCTGGAAACCGTGGAGCTTCCAAAGAGTTTTGCTGAACGTTACCCGCATGAGCTAAGCGGCGGACAAAAGCAGCGTGTGACCATTGCACGCGCAATCAGCATTGAACCGGCCCTCATTATATTGGATGAACCGGCTTCAAGCCTGGACGTGCTGTCACAAGCGGCCGTTCTGAAATTGTTAGGCGGGCTGCGGGAGACTTTGGACATTTCTTACCTTTTTATTTCTCATGATCTGTCGGCAGTACAGGAGATGAGCCAACGGATCATGGTGATGAAGGGGGGGGTTATTGTGGATTCTTTCGAAAACGAACAGCTTTTTTGCAGCGATCGCCATTCATACACAAAAGAACTGATTTCGATGTTTGAATAAGAGCTTGTGTTTATTTGAGTTTTAAATCGTAATGTTTTCGATTAAAGTGAAGTTTGATTAAGGAGGAAGTAAGGTGAACCACCGATCATATTTGGCCTTGGCCATTCCTCTGACCATATCGACGATAACGACGCCGTTGATAGGTGCGGTGGACACCGCTGTTGTGGGTCAATTACCAAACCCTGCTTATTTGGGCGGCGTGGCTATAGGTACGGTTATTTTCAATACCTTGTATTGGCTGTTTGGGTTTTTGCGGGTGAGCACTTCGGGATTTGCTGCACAAGCACTTGGGGCAAACGACGAAAAGCAAGGCATTTTAGCCTTTTTAAGGCCATTTATACTGGCGATTGTTGCCGGGATAGGATTCATCCTGCTTCAGGGGCCAATTGAACATGTTTCCTTAACACTGATGAATCCGGATGCTGACGTTCGAAGATATGCAACTGAATACTTCAGCATTCGAATATGGGGAATCCCATTCACTTTGATGAATTATGTCATATTGGGATGGCTGATGGGGATGTCCAAGATCAAGGTTTCGCTAGTTTTACAGGTGTTCATGAACCTGATGAACATCGTCTTGGATTTGCTGTTTGTCCATGTATTCGAATGGGGTGTGCCAGGAGTAGCCATAGCTACCCTCCTTTCGGAAGTGACGGCCTTTTTCATTGGACTGATCATTATTGTGAAAGCGTCGCCGCATCGAATGGAAATGCCTCCTTTGAAAGAGATGTTCGATCCGTCATCCATTAAGAAAATGATGTCGGTGAATCGGGATTTATTCATCAGGACGCTTTGCCTGTTGGCCGTTTTTAATATCTTCACGGCAAAGGGTGCCTCATATGGAACGGAGATATTGGCGGCGAATGCCGTACTCATCCAAATTCACTATATGATGGCTTACTTCTTTGACGGGTTTGCAAATGCTTCAAGCATACTTGTTGGAAAAGCGATTGGTTCTAGAGATAAGCACTTATATAAGAAGACCCTGATCCTGTCGTTGCAGTGGGGTGTTCTGTCCTCCCTGATGATTGCGGTCAGTTACTATCTATTCGGTGATTCCATCCTGTCGCTTTTCACACGGATACCAAGTGTCATTGAATTGGCAAACATTTATGGGATCTGGCTTATTTTGTTTCCACTATCGGCCAGTGTAGGTATCGTTTTCTACGGTGTTTTTACTGGGGCAACAGAAGCTGCACCGATTCGTAACTCGATGATCTATTCCTTGATTGCCTTTGTGATAACACTTTATATTTTTGTGCCGGCATATCAAAACCATGCATTATGGCTGGCCTTTACTGTATTCAGCCTAGGACGTTCGGTATTTTTGGCAATGTATATACCACGGTTAAGTAAAAAATTATTTCCTAATAGGAGTGTTCGCCTTGAAAACGATCAAATGGTCTAGAAAACAGGAAAAAATCATTCATACATATATGGATACTTATAAAATCCTACTAGAAGAAGATGATTTATCACCAAATAACGAAATCATCAATCGCGTTTTATCCGAACTGGTTTCGATGATTTCGAAACCGGTGGACCAGCACATGGCAGAAGAAATTCTCAACCATGATGAAATCCGATCGATTCGGGGTACCATGCTTGATAAGCTGACGATTGCTGAAACATTGATGGAGGATCATTATGCCAAATTATTTGTTGGCAAGGTGAACTCCCTGGATGACTTCCGTTCTTTCATTTATTGGGATAACTACAAAGAACTGATCAAAACGGAAATCAATGAATTGAAAAAGGTGAAAAATGATATTCAATCATTCGCATTTGTAGGGACGGGTCCTCTGCCATTAAGTCCATTGCTGCTTCAACGGGAGTTGGGTGCGAAAATGACATGTCTCGATATAGATGAACAAGCCCATTCACTTGGCTGGCGCATCATCCAAGAACTGGATAACGAAGGGAATTCAGAATATATCCTGAATGATCGCGCCCTTCATGACTACACGGAGTTTGATCTTGTATGGATTGCCAGCCTGGTTCCTAATAAAGAAGAAATACTGGAACGGATATTTCAGACGAACCCCGGCGCAACCGTCGCAATACGGTCCGTGGATGGCATTCATCAATTATTATATGAGCCAGTTGATGCGACAAAGTTCAGTAAAGTGGCATGTCAGGAAGTCGGAAGAACGATTGCCGATTCTTTCATCATCAATTCAACCATTTATTACACATTTAAATAGTGACACCATGGAACGAGTTGCTTCGGCAATTCGTTTTTATTTTTTGGAAAAAAAAGAAATTCCAATAAACTTACTTGACATTATAAGCTTATGAAAATATAATTACTTACATAAAGTAACCAACAAAAAGGAGAATTCATACATGAATAAAAATGATGCAGGTCAAGTTTTTTTAAGGGTGATTTTAGGTCTTACTTTTTTCATTCACGGCGTTTCAAAGTTTCAAGGGGGAATAGGAAATACGGCGGGATTTTTCGATAGCCTTGGCATTCCAGGGTTCTTGGCGTATATCGTTGCTGGAATCGAATTGATCGGAGGACTTGCGGTTATACTGGGTTTGGGAACACGAATCGTTTCCGTCCTATTTGCGGTCATTATGGCGGGAGCGATTTTCACGGCTAAATTACCTGCAGGTTTTCTAGGAAACGGGCAAGCAGCGGGCTACGAACTGGACTTGGCACTGCTGGCCATGTCTGTCTATCTAGCGTGTGCAAACCGCACAGTTCTTTCTTTGGATCATGTGATTTTCAATAAAAAAGGGAAGTGACAATATGGATAAAAATTTTCATCAAAAACCAATTACTTTTGTTGGCGATGTCAGTATAAATGTTTTGGATTTAAATAATGCCATTCTGTTTTATCAAGAAATCATCGGTCTTCAAGTATTGAAGAAAAACGACCGGCAAGCTGTTTTAACGACAGACGGAAAAACCCCGTTGCTGACACTTGAGCAGCCTGCTGATGTGATTCCGAAAGAAGGGCGGACGACGGGCTTATATCACTTTGCCCTATTACTGCCAAGCCGTGCCGATTTATCGATTTTTTTGCGCCATTTACTTCAAACGAAATATCCATTTGGAGCGGGGGATCATGAAGTGAGTGAAGCGCTGTACATTACCGATCCGGATGGCAATGGCATTGAAGTATACTCTGACCGGCCATCCACTGATTGGAGATGGGCAGATGGGGAAGTCGCAATGGGCACGGATCCGTTGGATGGGAATGACCTTCTGAATGAAAGCAATGGTGAGTGGAGCAAACTGCCTGCAGGAACCTTAATGGGGCATATACATCTGCATGTAGCCGATTTACGTAAAACGGAGGAGTTTTACATGCAAGGTCTTGGGTTTACCGTTGTGAATCGATATGGAGGAGCGCTCTTTACTTCAACCGGTGGATATCATCATCACATCGGGTTGAACACTTGGAATGGCGTTGGCGCCCCTGCTCCAAAGGAAAATAGTGTTGGGCTAAACTGGTATACTCTCGTTTTTGCAGATGAAGAAGCGAGAAACAAAGTAACGGAACAACTGAAAGAAATCGGGGCAGACGTCGCGGAAAAAGAAGGGTTTTTCGCTGTAAAAGATCCATCAGGCAATGAGATTCATTTAGTCGTCTGAAATTGTAAGAATTAATGTAGAAAGTAATGGTGGGAATAATGGGATTCTTAAGTAGATTATTTGGAAATAAAGAAACCGCGGCAGGGGAGAATGGAAAAATGACAAAAGTATTATTTGTTAAAGTGAACGATCGTCCTGCAGAGCAGGCGATCAGCTCGAAAATGTATGAAACCTTCTTAAAAGCATATAAAGAGACACACCGTGCAGATGAAGTGACCGAGCTGGATTTATTTAAAGAAGAACTTCCTTACTATGGAAATACGGCGATTACCGGGTTGTATAAACGCAACCAAGGTCTTGAACTGACAGCCGAAGAGGAAAATGCGGCGAAACTGGTTGACCAATATTTAAATCAATTCCTGGAGATGGATAAAGTGGTATTCGCTTTCCCTCTATGGAACTCAACGGTTCCTGCACCGCTAATCACATATCTTTCTTATTTGGCACAAGCCGGTAAAATGTTCAATTATACGGCGGAAGGTCCTGTCGGTTATGCTGGTGATAAAAAAGTCATGCTATTGAACGCCCGCGGTTCTGATTATGCATTAGAAGGAATGGCTTCTGCTGAAATGGCCGTGAATTTAGTGAAAAATATCATTGGCCTATGGGGGATCAACAATCCGGAGGTCGTGGTCATTGAAGGACATAATCAGTATCCGGATCGGACACAAAAAATCATCGCGGATGGTTTGGAAAACGTTGCAAAAGCAGCTGAAACATTCTGATTGCGAAGTGAAAAGAATAGCAGGCAAAGGAAGGCCCTCCATATTAATGGGGGCCTTCTTTGTGCGGGAATGATGTTATTTGACCTGATACTTTTTCAAGCGGTATTGAAGACTTTGGCGGCTAATATTCAGCGCCTTGGCTGCTTGGGAGATATTCATGCCATGTTCCTTTAATATCTTCTCCAAGTATTGCTTTTCAGTATTGGCGATATAATCATCAAGAGATAAGGTTGACTCCTGTAAATCTCCATTTGCATGATTCTCTTTTCTATCGGGATGAATGTCTTCCAAATGGGCTTTCTTCCTAAATAGAGTCGGAAGGTGGGTGATGGCAATCTTTGTATCGCCAGGTTCCATTAAATTCATGGCCCCCTCAATGATATGTTCAAGTTCCCTTACGTTCCCGGGCCAGTCGTAATCATAAAAAAGCGAGTAGACCTCTTCGCTGATCCCTTCTATATTTAACTCGAACAGCGCATTGAATTTCTCGATGAAGGATTGCGCCAGCAAAGGAATATCCTCTTTCCGTTCACGAAGAGGCGGGATGAATAACGAAACGACACTTAATCGGTAGTATAAATCCTTTCGTAAATGATCATTTGAAATGGCATCTATCGGATCTTCATTTATCGTTGCAATGACCCTAACGTCAATTTTTTTATCTTTTGTATCCCCAACACGGCGAATCGTTCTTTCTTGAAGGGCCCGTAATAATTTCGCTTGCATGTTCGGATTTAATGAGTTGATTTCATCTAGCAGGATGGTACCGCCCTGTGCCTGTTCGAATAACCCAGGCCTTTCAATCGATCCGGTGAAGGCGCCTTTCTTTGTGCCGAAGAGTATTCCTTCAATTAGACTATCTGGCAGGGCAGCACAGTTTTGGCTGATGAAAGGATGTGTCGAACGGCTGCTGCCATTATGGATGCTTTGGGCGAAGAGCTCTTTTCCGGTGCCCGTTTCCCCTACGATTAGGATGGAGGATGCCGTTCTGGTCGAGCGCTTGCTCTTTTCTATGACTTCCAAGAAATTTTCACTCGTTCCGATGATGCTGTCAAACGTATATTTGGTATCGCCTTTATTTAAGATATTATCCTTAATGATTCTTTCAAGATTCGTTATATCCTTTGCAACTTCAATTGCTCCGATGATATTTTGCTTCTGATCCAAAATCGGAAAAGTATTATTGATTGTGGTAATTTCTTGTCCAAGATTATTGAAGTAGGTCTGCTTCGAGTTCTCGGTTGGCTTACCCGAATGAAGTGCCCTTATTAATGTACTCTCCGTTTCTTCCTTGAACTTAAAGATTTCGTGAATCTTCTTCCCTAATACTTCTTCTGAATCCATTCCTTCAATTTCTGCCATTTTCTTGTTATATACAATGGTCCGCCCTTTTATATCGATTATATGTATCCCAATATCGATTACATCCACAAGCGAATGGAGGATGGTTTGGAAACCTTCTATTTTAATGATTTGATCTAAATACATGAATGCCTCCCGTTTATTCTTTTCTTAGAGCTATTGTAGTGGAATTGAAGCAAAGGCGCAAATAAAATTTGCACAGCAAGATTATTTTGCATTAAAGTGCAAAAATATTTTGCGGAAAAAGTGAAAAAACGCTGTTTTTTATGTTATTCCTAGTTGGCATGAAACTTGCATTAATAAAAAGTGTCAGGTTTAAACGACAAAAATAGGGATTAGAGCAAAAAATAATGGCATACTATGTCGATTTTGCCCCAAAAGTGCTGAATTTCATTGCATATTTCAAGAAAAAACTTTATTTTTCCGAAAAAATGAAAAGTTGGCACGGAACTTGCTTGTTAAATAGGGGAGAAGTAAAAAACATAAACTTTAGGGAGATGAGCCATAATGGTCCAAACATATAAACACGAACCATTTACTAATTTTAAAATCGAAGAAAATAATAAAGCTTTTCAAGTGGCATTGAATGATGTAGCTAATGATTTAGGGAAGAAATATCCGCTGATCATTAATGGTGAAAAAGTGTTTACTGATGAAGTCATTACCTCTGTAAACCCAGCAAATAAAGAAGAAGTTATTGGAACCGTATCCAAAGCGAATAAGGATCTTGCTGAGCAAGCGATGCAAGCGGCAGATAAGACATTCCAAACTTGGAGAAAAACGAAAGCGGAAGTGCGTGCAAATATTTTATTCAGGACTGCAGCCATCGTTCGTAGAAGAAAACACTATTTCTCGGCTCTATTGGTTAAAGAAGCAGGAAAGCCTTGGAATGAAGCGGATGCAGATACAGCGGAAGCGATCGACTTCATGGAATACTATGCACGTCAAATGCTTAAGCTTAAAGACGGCATGCCAGTGGAGAGCCGTCCGATTGAACACAATGCTTTCAATTATATTCCGCTTGGTGTCGGTGTCATCATCTCACCTTGGAACTTCCCGTTTGCGATCATGGCAGGCATGACGACGGCGGCTCTTGTTTCAGGTAATACGGTCTTATTGAAACCGGCCAGTACAACACCGGTCATTGCAGCTAAATTCATTGAAGTGTTGGAAGAAGCGGGCTTGCCTGCAGGAGTTGTGAACTTCATCCCAGGAAGCGGTGCTGAAGTTGGTGATTATTTGGTAGATCATCCTCGTACACGTTTCATCAGCTTTACCGGATCTCGTGATGTTGGAATCCGTATTTATGAGCGTGCGTCAAAAGTTCATGAAGGTCAAATCTGGTTAAAACGTGTCATCGCTGAAATGGGCGGTAAAGATACGATCGTTGTTGATAAAGAGGCTGATCTGGAATTGGCGGCACAATCAATCGTCGCTTCTGCATTCGGATTCTCCGGTCAAAAATGTTCTGCTTGTTCACGTACCGTCGTAGTGGAAGATGTATATGACCAAGTCTTGAATCGTGTCATTGAATTAACGAAAGAAAAAACAGTCGGCGAACCAACGGATGTAAACAACTTCATGGGTCCGGTTATCGATCAAGCAGCTTACGATAAAGTCATGAGCTACGTTGAAATCGGTAAAAAAGAAGGGAAACTTGTTGCAGGGGGAGAAGGAGACAATTCAAAAGGTTTCTTCATCCAGCCAACTATCATTGCCGATGTGGATGAGAACGCACGAGTCATGAAAGAGGAGATTTTCGGACCAGTGGTTGCGTTCTGTAAGGCAAAAGATTTCAGTCATGCAATCGAGATTGCCAATAATACGGATTATGGATTAACGGGTGCGGTCATCTCGAACAATATTGAACATATCGAACAAGCGCGTGAGGATTTCCACGTAGGTAACTTGTACTTCAATCGCGGCTGTACTGGTGCCATTGTAGGATACCAGCCATTTGGCGGATTCAATATGTCAGGTACAGATTCAAAAGCGGGCGGTCCTGATTATTTAGTTCTTCATCTTCAAGGAAAAACAACATCTGAAACGCTATAAATTTTAGGGGGAATCAACATGACAACATTAACGGATAAATTAATCGAGCAAACAGAACAATATGGTGCAAACAATTATAATCCACTTCCAATCGTCATTTCGAAGGCAGAAGGAGTTTGGGTGGAAGATCCTGAAGGCAACAAATATATGGATATGCTTAGTGCCTATTCAGCAGTGAACCAAGGCCACAGGCATCCGAAAATCATCGACGAATTAAAAAAACAAGCTGATCGCGTAACATTAACGTCCCGTGCATTCCATAGTGATAAATTAGGCCCATGGTATGAAATGGTTTCACGCATTACGCAAAAAGACATGGCGCTGCCTATGAATACGGGTGCTGAAGCCGTTGAAACAGCAATCAAAGCTGTTAGACGCTGGGGTTATGATGTTAAGGGAATCGCAGAAAACCAAGCTGAAATCATTGCTTGTATCGGGAACTTCCATGGCCGTACGATGGCAGCAGTGTCCTTGTCATCCGATGAGGAATATAGAAGAGGCTTTGGACCGATGTTACCAGGGATCAAGCTTATCCCTTACGGCGATCTTAATGCATTGAAAGAAGCGATTACACCGCAGACGGCTGGATTTTTAATCGAACCGATTCAAGGTGAAGCAGGAATCATCATACCGCCACAAGGATTCCTAAAAGAAGCTTCCGACTTATGTAAAGAAAATAATGTCCTATTCGTTTCTGATGAAATTCAGTCAGGACTTGGACGTTCAGGAAAAATGTTCGCCTCTGACTGGGATGGGGTAGTTCCGGATATGTACATTCTAGGTAAGGCGCTAGGCGGCGGGGTTTTCCCAATCTCTTGCGTAGCTGCAAACCGTGAAATCCTTGGCGTATTCAATCCTGGTTCCCATGGTTCTACATTCGGAGGCAATCCATTGGCATGTGCGGTTTCCATCGCTTCATTGGAAGTCCTTGAAGAAGAGAAGCTAGCGGAACGTTCGTTGGAGCTTGGACAATACTTTATGGATAGTTTAAAAGAAATCAAGAATCCAATGATTAAAGATATCCGTGGCAGAGGCTTATTCATCGGAGTCGAATTGACAGAAGCAGCAAGACCTTATTGTGAGCAGCTTAAAGAAGAAAAACTGCTATGTAAAGAAACACATGATACAGTCATCCGTTTTGCTCCGCCATTAGTGATTACAAAAGAAGACTTGGATTGGGCAATCGAACGCATAAAAAGAGTTTTATCCTAATATACCTATGAGGTGAATTCCATTGAGTACAACGATCAAAGAAGAAAAAGAAACTGCCAGCTTACTTGATTCAACACAGGTCGTAATCAAGGAGGCGCTGGATAAGCTTGGCTATTCTGAAGAAGTGTTCGAGCTTTTGAAGGAACCTCTTCGGATGCTGACCGTCCGGATTCCAATTAAGATGGATGACAATACGACGAAGATTTTCACTGGATACCGTGCCCAGCACAACGATGCTGTCGGTCCGACGAAAGGCGGAATCCGTTTTCATCCCGAAGTCGATGAGGAAGAAGTCAAAGCACTTTCAATGTGGATGAGTTTGAAATGCGGAATCGTGAATCTGCCATATGGCGGAGGAAAAGGCGGCATCATCTGTGATCCGCGCCAAATGTCCATTGGTGAATTGGAAAGGCTTAGCCGCGGATACGTTCGGGCAATCAGCCAAATAGTGGGGCCGACTAAAGATATTCCGGCCCCGGATGTTTATACGAATTCACAAATCATGGCATGGATGATGGATGAGTACAGTAGAATAAGAGAACACGATTCTCCTGGTTTCATTACAGGTAAGCCACTGGTACTGGGCGGTTCACACGGTAGGGAAAAGGCGACTGCACAAGGTGTCACCATCTGTATCGAGGAAGCGGCAAAGCGTAAGGGCATAGAATTGAAAGGTGCACGCATCATCGTCCAAGGGTTTGGGAACGCAGGAAGCTTTTTGGCCAAATTCATGCATGATGCAGGTGCAAAAGTGATTGGCATATCGGACGCATATGGTGCCATATATAAACCGGATGGTCTGGATATCGATTACTTACTTGATAAAAGGGATAGCTTTGGAACGGTAACGACACTATTCGATAATACAATCACCAATCAGGAACTTCTGGAACAGGATTGTGATATTTTAGTGCCGGCTGCCATTTCCAATCAAATCACCAAAGAAAATGCACATCTTATCAAAGCCCAAATTGTTGTGGAGGCAGCGAATGGACCTACCACATTAGAGGCAACCAAGATCTTGACGGAACGCAATGTTCTTCTCGTACCTGATGTATTGGCAAGCTCAGGCGGTGTGACAGTTTCTTACTTTGAATGGGTTCAAAATAATCAAGGTTATTATTGGGAAGATGCAGAAGTCCAAACCAAATTAAAAGAGTTATTGGTCAATTCATTTAATCAAGTATATGAAATGTCCGAGACAAGAAAAGTGGATATGAGGCTGGCAGCGTATATGGTGGGTGTCAGAAAAATGGCAGAAGCCTCGATATTCCGCGGCTGGGTATAAGCTTTAGTCTAATAATGGGGAGTGGAGGAGTGATTCCGTGTTAAAACCGATTCATACCATCGAGTGTGCTCAGGATGGGACCGTCGAACAAGTTTACGTTCAAAAGAATTCCTATGTTTATGAATGGGAGAGGCTCTTTTTAGTGAAGACGGAAGATGGGAAATTGATTGATGTTTCAATAGGTGCCAGTGGTCACATTACTGAAATTAATGTTTCGGCAGGGGATCCTATAAATAGAAAGCTTCCTTTAGCTTTGCTCCAAGACGATTTTATTATAACTGGCTCTGATTGATTATAGGAAAGAGGGTGTTCCAAAGGCGGAGGTGATTCGGCTTTGGGATGCTCTTTTTTTGTTGAGATCAAATAAATGGTGATGACAAAGCCAGGAAAAAGTTTGAAAAGAAAAAACGATGGGGGCTGAGAATTTTTAGCTTTCCAACAGAAGGCACCTAGCAATTATTTCTTGATAGGAGCTGGGAATAAGGAAAAGGGAATAACCCATCCCCACTTATCATCCGCGTTTTACTTTTGACGAAGATGCCATGGAGTACGGTGTTAACATTTTTATCAATGCTGTTCGAAAAGATTTTAGGAAAGAATTAAATGCGTGGCCCGGTCTATCTGGGAGAAGGAAAATAGAACTAGAAAGTACATGACCCAAGATTATAAACGCGCCTTCGCTGACCGTACACCTTAACAGGGTAGGGTTTCGCGAAGGTATTTTTCATTTGGAAGGGCATATTGCCATATTCCCCTTCATAAACTGTTATGAACAAACAAGCCAATAGACAATGGGCCAGAAAGGGGTTGATCATGGCTGCTCGAAACCGGGTAAACAGCTTAATTCTATCTGTGTGTGCTTTCTAGGAATTTAAGCCCGCGGCTTGAATACGACGTGAGATAGACATCAAATAAATAGTGGTCTTTCTGAATGTATCCAAATTTTATTCAGAATTCCGCCATTTAAAAAAGGGGAGTTAAATCAGCGTATGAGAATCTCAGAATTAAAAAGGAAAGCCCTTCAGTCGTTGGGAGGTAAATGGGGAGTAACTGTTTCGCTTATGTTTCTGTTGTTCTTGATCAACCTCATTTTCCCTTTAATTGTCGAAGTGATCGGAAGCGGTGGGTTTTCACAATGGCTCATGCAGGAAGAAACACCGTTATGGTCTGATATCTTCAGCTTGGTCTTTTCCATTGCCTTAATCCCGCTTACCATTTCAACCACTTGGTTCTACCTGAATTTGGTCAGGGAAGGAAACCCTGATATTCCAGAAGTATTCGCTATCTATAAAGATGGAAAAACCTCTTTCAAGCTTATTGGGGCATCCATCTTACAAGCAATTTTCATTTTTTTATGGTCATTATTATTAGTCATTCCGGGTATCATCAAATGCATCGCCTATTCGCAGCTGTTTTTCTTATTGAAGGATCATCCTGAATACACGGTGCTTGAAGCCATTAAAGAAAGCAGAAAAAGAATGAAGGGCTTGAAATGGAAGTATTTCCTTTTGCACCTAAGCTTCATCGGGTGGGGCATCCTTTGTATGTTCACGCTGGGAATTGGTTTACTATGGTTGATTCCTTATTGTGGGACAACAATGGCTGCATTCTATACTGAATTAATCGTGCCTCAAGAAGATTTTGACGATCCACAAATAGAGGTATAAAAGATCAACCGATAGCAATTGGCTATCGGTTTTTTATACCTTAATTCCTGATTAACTTTAAAAAGGTTAAATTGTTCATTTTGCCTGGTGTATAATAGAATACTGAGAATGCCATTTAGGGGGATTACATAGTGAGTGGTTTTAATATTGCGGATCTGATATACCAATTGTTTTGCCTTGTATTTCTAATTCTGATCATCGTGGGGACCGTATCTCTTTTCCGTTCCATGAAGCATCGTAAAACCAGACTGGATATCATGGAAAAGAAAATGGATGATTTACATGAACTGATTAAAAGGGGCAAAAATTGACGGCTACAGTGCAGCCGTTCAGACTGTAGACAAACTCGAAGAAAAGCGAGTTTGCCTGCAGTTTTTTTTTTTGAAAAACGTTCTAGTTAATTGGAACGGAAGGTACGAGACTCCTGCGGGAAAGCGTGTCCAAGGGAGACCCCGCAGGCGAGCGCCGACGAGGCTCCCGGACAGCCCGCGGAAAGCGAGTGCCTGGAGTGGAAATCAACGATCAGATTTACAAACCCTCAAAAAAAACGTTCCAGCTGATTTCAGAAATCCGCTCCCATTCCGCCGACTGTCTGCCAAGCCTCATCAAAGCAAGCGTCTGTGGGGTCTCGGCTAGCCAGTTTAAGGATTTCATTATATATAAAATAGTGAAAATTCATGAAGGATAACCAAGTCTTCTTTAATAATCATCGTATTTTGTCTACAAACTGGACGGCTGCAACGTGGAGTCATTCCGATTTAAACTCCGGCAATTATAAAAAAATATCTATACTGAAATAACTTAGTGAAAAGCACTGTCTCCGAATTTGAAAAAGAGGATTGGATTTTAAGCATCAATTGAGAGACATAAAAAAATAGAAAAAGAAAGGGAATTGTCAAAAATAAGCAGTTTTACATAGGGTTGTTGGGATTGTGGGGCAAATTTCATGTTTGGCTGCTGGTATGGAAGATGCATGGTTTGTTGCGGGACTTTACCCTATAATGGAATAGATGTGTATTTAAGGATTTGGTGAAAAAGTCTATCAGGAATGCTCGACCCTATAACAAATCGACTGAGATGGGAATGCTGAACATTCGTCCTTTTGTTAGGTAACTTTTGAGAAGTGGGAGGAGTCGGTATCATGAAAGAAATTATTGCAGTAAAAGAAATTACTAAGTTTAAAACACGGACGGAGGAATTTAGTCCGTACGCTTGGTGTAAACAGATGCTAGAAAATGACCCGGTGAGTTATCACGAAGAAACGGATACGTGGAATGTTTTTAAATATGAAGATGTGAAGCGGGTTCTCAGTGATTATAAACATTTTTCGAGTGTTCGGAAACGGACTACCATATCGGTTGGAACGGATAGTGATGAAGGTTCTGTACCTGAAAAGATCCAAATCACTGAAGCCGATCCACCAGAGCATAGAAAACGCCGTTCACTGCTGGCCGCAGCATTCACACCTAGAAGTCTTCAAAACTGGGAACCTCGCATTCAGGAAATTGCAGATGAATTGATTGGAGAAATGGATGAGGAAACGGAAATCGATATTGTGCAATCATTGGCGAGTCCGCTTCCGATCATTGTCATGTCGGATTTGATGGGCGTTCCCTCGAAAGATCGTTTATTGTTTAAGAAATGGGTGGATATCTTATTCCTTCCTTTTGATATAGAAAAACAAGAAGAAGTAAATGAATTGAAGCAAGTGGCAGCAAAAGAATACTATCAGTATTTGTATCCGATTGTTGTGCAAAAACGATTAAACCCGGCAGATGATATCATCTCAGATCTATTGAAGTCAGAAGTGGATGGGGAAATGTTTACGGATGATGAGGTTGTCCGGACGACCATGCTGATTTTAGGAGCGGGGGTCGAGACAACAAGTCATTTACTGGCCAATAGCTTTTATTCCCTGCTATATGATGACAAAGAAGTTTATCAAGAGTTACATGAAAACCTGGATTTGGTTCCGCAGGCGGTCGAAGAAATGCTTCGTTTCCGATTCAACCTTATTAAATTGGATCGCACCGTAAAGGAAGATAACGATCTATTGGGAGTGGAATTGAAAGAAGGGGATAGCGTGGTTGTTTGGATGAGTGCAGCTAATTTGGACGAAGAGATGTTTGAAGACGCCTTCACCCTTAATATCCACCGCCCTAACAATAAGAAACATCTAACCTTCGGAAATGGCCCTCATTTCTGCCTGGGAGCGCCGCTAGCCAGGCTGGAAGCAAAGATTGCGCTTACTACATTCCTGAAGAAATTCAAGCATATTGAATCAATGCCATCGTTCCAGTTAGAAGAGAATCTTACCGATTCAGCGACCGGGCAAACATTGACATCACTACCGCTTAAGGCATTCCGTACGGTTTAAAAACGAAAAAACCTTGTGCACTAACCTGCATAAGGTTTTTTTCTTGTTAGTAGGGAAGCATGGCATACATGTTGAATGGTATGCGTTAAATAGGAAATCTATAGTAACCCGAAGTTGAGGAGACAATGACGAATAGAGTAGTATGATAAAGTAGAAAATTTTGTGCCAAGGCATGTTCCCCGAATTAGGTTGGCGGGCGATGAAGCAATTACATTCACCATGCGATGAAGAAGATATGATAAAATAGAAATTTCCATATGAAACGGTTTTAAAAAGTGAAAGGATGTTATTATGAAATTAAAGCAGCAATTAACCATTGCATTTATAATAAGTGTACTTTCTTTAATCGGGTTCAGTTTCATGGCATTTACCATAAGTGCAAATGAATACCTGAAATTTGATGAAGATGTCATTTCCTTGGTGCAGGGATGGGAGTCTCCTCTTCTGACGGACATCATGAAGTTCTTTACCTACATAGGTTCTACCGGTTCCCTGATCATCCTTTCTTTGGTCATTTTGTTTTTCTTATATAGGGTTTTGAAGCATCGTTTGGAACTTGTCCTATTCACTGCAGTCATGGTTGGTTCACCTCTTCTCAATTTGATGGTTAAGCTATTCTTTCAACGCGCCCGGCCTGATTTACATCGACTCATCGAAATAGGGGGGTACAGTTTCCCTAGTGGACATGCCATGAATGCATTTTCTTTATACGGTATTCTTACATTTCTGCTATGGCGTCACATTAGGGCTAGGTGGGCAAGGATTCTATTGATTCTGTTCAGCATGATGATGATTCTCTCGATAGGTATAAGCCGAATATATTTAGGGGTCCATTATCCTAGTGATATCATTGCCGGATATTTGGCGGGTGGTTGTTGGATTGCGATTTCCATTTGGTTTTTCCAAAGGTATCAAGACCGGCGGAAGAACAAAGATCGTTAATAAAGGGAGCAAGGTTATTGCAAGATAAGCAGCCGGCAGGTAACAAGTCAGCTGTTGATTCAAGAAAGTTAGGAGCGTATTAAATGGAAAACTGGATTACGGAATTCATGAATGATTTTGGGTATATGGGAATCTTTCTATTAATAGCATTGGAAAATATTTTCCCGCCGATCCCGTCTGAGGTCATTCTTACTTTTGGCGGTTTCATGACGACAACAGCGAATATGACGATTATGGGCGTCGTGATCGCATCGACTATAGGGTCAGTGGCAGGGGCAGTCGTCCTTTATGGAATTGGTTTACTTCTTGATGTTAAGGTCATTGAAAAGTTCGTGGAAAGATGGGGCCATATTCTTAGGTTAACGGTATCGGACGTCCATAAGGCGAATTCATGGTTTGACAAGTATGGGGCATGGACCGTGTTTTTCTGTAGACTGGTACCGCTGATCAGAAGCTTGATCTCGATTCCAGCAGGCATGTCCCATATGAGCTTTTGGCTCTTTCTGCTTTACACAACATCCGGAACATTAATTTGGAACATCATCTTAGTGAATATCGGGGCAGCTGTTGGATCTTCGTGGGAAGATATTGTAGGGTATATGGACATTTATTCAAACATCGTTTATGCGATATTGGCATTGCTATTCATTACTTTCGTTGTTTTGATTTTTAGAAGGAATAAAGGCAAAGTATAATCTCAGTTTAGTTGATTGGCCGTTCGAATCGGCACTTTCATTACATAACCGAATATGAACACCAAAGGCTGTCATTGCGACAGCCTTTTTCTTATGGAAGGAAGAGACAGAACTCAGAATAAAGGGGGAGTGCTTTGGACAAAATGAGTGAAACGAAAAAGGAATGAGGTTCGGTGCTATGGCTTCTTTTTTCAAACAAAAGAGACAAGTGAAGCAACGTGAAAAGAAAAAGGAAGATGAAAGTCAATCCAAAAGCAAAACGCCTGATTATATAGAAAGTTCCATTGCAGCAAATCTGGAAAACGTGAAGAAAAAGACGGGAAACAGTCCGGACATCATTATCCGAACGTTGAAAATCGGTCAAAATCCGGAGATAAAAACGACTATTTTGTATGTGCAGGGTCTGATTGATAATCCAAGCGTTACGGACTTTTTAATTGAGTCAATCATGAAAAATCCTCATCTATCAGAAAAAATACTTCCACAAGAAGCATTGGATATAATCTCTGAAGACGTGGTTTCCCTCGGTGGTGTAGAAACCGTCAAGGATTGGGAAAAATTGTTTTTGTCATTATTATCAGGGGACAGCATCATTTTTGTTGATGGTATAAACATCGCCCTGGTTGCCAGTACAAGAGGAGGAGAAAAGCGCTCGATTCAGGAACCAAGCACGCATTTGACTGTCCGGGGATCAAGAGAAGGGTTTACGGAATCGAATGGAACAAACATCGCCATGTTACGCCGGATCATCAATACACCGGATTTATGGATAGAGTCGATGAAAATAGGCACGGTGACAAAAACGGACGTTTCCATCATGTATATAAATGGAATTGTTAAAGAAGAGATTGTCGAGGAGGTCAAGAAGCGCTTAAATCGAATTAACATCGATAGCATTCTTGAATCAGGATATATTGAACAATTGATAGAAGACCAGGTCATGACCCCATTCCCAACCCTTAACCATACAGAAAGACCGGATATGGTCGCAGGAAACCTTCTGGAAGGAAGAGTGGCGATATTCGTTAATGGAACGCCTTTTGTCCTGGTGGCACCGGCAATATTTGTACAGTTTTTCCAATCTGTCGAAGACTACTATAATCGCTTCGACATTGCTTCAGCCACACGTTTTTTACGGATCATCGTTTTCATTATTTCTATAGTCGGGCCAGCTGTCTATGTTGCAGCCACGACTTTTCATCAGGAAATGATCCCAACGAAGTTGCTGATCATTGTAGCGGCCCAAAGGGAAACGGTTCCTTTGCCTGCCGTCATTGAAGCGCTTCTCATGGAAATGACCTTTGAAATATTACGGGAAGCAAGTCTTCGGATGCCAAAGGCTGTTGGTTCGACCATGTCCATTGTCGGAGCATTGGTCATCGGGCAGGCGGCTGTCCAGGCTGGTATCGTATCGCCGGCAATGGTCATCATCGTCTCGATCACGGCGATTGCCAGTTTTGCAACTCCTTCTTATTCCATAGCCATATCTGCCCGCATTGTGCGGTTCGGATTCATCATTTGTGCCGGCACTTTAGGTTTTTATGGGATGATTTTAGCCTTTATCGTCCTTATTGTCCATTTATGCAGCCTGCGTTCACTTGGAGTTCCTTATATGACACCGCTCGCCCCTCTGAATCCGGAAGGGTTGGGCGACACATTCTTCAGAAGACCTATGTGGGCCTTTAAGGAAAGGCCAAAATTTATAACCAACGAAAATAATCTGATAAGGGAAGGCGAAAATCAAAGACCCCTACCTCCAGAATCGCGCGGAATGAAAACTTCTGACGAGAAAAAAGGTGAAGGCAATGAATCGTAAAAAGCTAATTCTGTTCTTGATGTTGATCTGTACTACACTCACCACCGGCTGTTGGGATAAAACAGAGTTAAACGAAATGGCCATCGTCTCGGCAGTTGGACTCGATAGAAATAAAGAAGGAAAGTTAGTGGGAACTTTCCAAATCATTAATCCAAGCAATGTAGCGGGAGCTCTTCAGGGCGGCGGCGGAACAAATCCGCCGATATCCATTTATAGGGCCACCGGAGATAATGTGCTTGAACTGGATAGTCTTGCTTCAACCAAGATTTCACGAGATATGTATTTTGCCCATGCCAACCTGATTGTCATAGGTGAGGAGCTAGCAAAAGAAGAGGGCCTCAACGATATTTTCGACGCATTTGAGCGCTCACCGGAATTCAGGGCAACTACGAGGATCGTGATTGCCCGGGGTGTGAAAGCAAGGGATATTGTCGAAACGTTAACCGCAATCGATAAGGTATCTGCTGAGAAAGTCATTAAAACGATTGAAACCACTGAAAAAACCCAGGGGAAAAATATTAGCATCAATCTCCAAGAGGTGATCAAGAATCTGCTTAGTACCGGAAAAGAACCGATAATAAGTGGTTTTACCGTGAAAGGAAACACAGGTAAAGAGGATAGTATGGAGAATACCATGTCCTCGGATATTGAGGCAAACCCTAATGCAGTAGGGATAGGTGTTTTTAAAGATGGGAAATTGATTGACTGGCTGGATGGCGATAAGGCAATAGGATCAATGTGGGTATTGGATAGGATCGAAAGTACCAATTTAAACCTTGATTGGGAGGGAAAAAAAGACGCAATCACCTATCAGGTTATTCGCCAAAAAACCAACGTCGGAGCAAAATTGGTAAACGGCAAACCGAAAATATCGATAAAGGTCCGTGCAGAAGGCGATATCCGGGAGGTGAATGTTCCTTTGAATCTAACCGATACGCATGTTCTGATAGATATTGAAAAGAAGTTAGCGAAAGACGTGAAGAAGGAGATGGAAGTCGCGATCGTTCGGGCACAGAAAAATAAATCCGATATTTTTGGCTTTGGTGAAATCATGCATGAATCCCACCCTAAAGAATGGAAGAAAATCGAAGAAAACTGGGACGATGTTTCTTTTCCTAGGCTCGAAGTAGATGTGCAGGTAGAGACTTTCATTCGCCGTACCGGATTACGCAATAAGCCATTTCTTTCAAATTTAAAAAAGAAAGATCAATAATGGAAAGGAAGTGGCATCCTCATGGAAAAGGCAAAAATCAGCGGTTACCAGCTGTTCGTCCTTATTTTCCTGTTTGAAATGGGCAGTGCACTTTTGGTTCCGCTTGCAGGTGAAGCCAAGCAGGCTGCTTGGCTAGTCATCCTTATTGCGATGATAGGCGGATTTTTATTATTTTTCATTTATTATGGCCTTTTTCAATACTACCCTGATCAGCTGTTAACAGAGTTTGTAAAACATATATTGGGGAATTTTCTAGGCAGGATTGTAGCTTTTCTATACATCCTTTATTTCATCTATCTTGCTGCAAGGGTGCTGAGGGATTTCGGAGATACACTGCTTACTTTTGCCTATCCTCATATTCCGTTATTTTTTGCGAACGCTGTATTCATTTTAGTCGTGGTGTATACGGTCCGTAAAGGGATAGAAGTATTGGTGAGGACGGGGGAACTATTCTTTGTCTTGGAGAATTTACTTTTAATGACTTTCATGCTTCTGATTATTGCTTCAGGCATGATCCATTTAAACAACTTAAAACCCATTTTTGAAATCAGCGGGACAGAGATGTTGAAAATGGGTTTCACTAAAACCGTTTTCTTTCCATTTGGCGAGATCATCGTGTTTTTAATGATTTTTCCTTATTTGAACGAACCTCAGCGACTGAAAAAAATTGGGATAGGGGGCTTGGCGACAAGCGGTATTTTTCTCGCGATAATAATGGCTGTGAATATTGCTGTACTTGGTGTGGACCTTACAACACGTTCGCAATATCCTCTTCTTACCCTCATTCAGTCAATAGAGGTCGCTGGCATTCTTGAACGGCTCGATGTGTACTTCTTGTTTTTGTTGTTGATTGGTGGGTTCATTAAGATAAGTGTATTTACTTATGTAGCGGTAACGGGTACGGCGAATATTTTCAATGTTAAACAGCCCTCCAGACTTGCTTACCCTGTTGGCATGGTCATTTTATTGATCTCGATTATTATAGCAAGCAGCTATACGGAACATATCTATGAAGGGCTAGATGCCGTACCAAATTACATCCATCTGCCATTTCAGGTGATCATTCCGTTGCTTCTCTTGATCATTGCCTTTTTTAAGAATCGAAAAAAAAGGAAGACAAGCAACAAAATAAGTTCTTAAAAGGTGGAATTAATGAGAAATGAAAATCTTTGGTATTACAGTTTTGATCCTAGTCCCTTTAGTGGTCATAACTTTAGGTATGGATATATTATTGGGATTTGATTTGGATAATTCAATAAAGCATGCCTTTAACCCATTTTTGGTGAAGGATCCCGCTGAACTTATCCTTTTTCTCATTCTTCTTGTATTCCTTGTGTTCAGCTTCTTTTATCGAAAAAAAAAGAAAGGCAACACCAAAGGACAACAATGATGGTGCAATTCCCCTTGCTGAAATAGAGATGAACTCCGAATATGGGAGTTTGTCTTTTTGCTTTTTTACAACCCCGTAAACCCATTTCATAGTATGATGATAAAATGAGCTTATTTTTCAACGGAATGTAAAATCACTCAACAACAAAACCTCGGGAGGAGGACGGCAATTTGGATATCAAATTAAATCAAAAAATCATAAAAGACATGTGCGGGGCCGTCTCCTTCAAAAGAGGGGAAGCTTTTCATCGTGCCAATAAAGTGACATTTGAAAGTTACCGTCCTGATGGTTGTGAAGCAACGGTTAAAGGAAAGGAAGACTTCCATGTCACGATTGAAGTGGATGCTGTCGGCGGATTTCAGACGAAATGCAGCTGTCCTACGCTGGCTTCCTTCCAAAGGGATTGCCAGCATATTGCAGCCGTCCTGCTGTCGGTTTACGACCATCAGCGAGATGGAACGATTCCTGAGGGCCTGCGTGCACACAGTTCTGATGCTTCAGCCAATAAGAAGTTGTCGGAGGGTTTGCTGACCCTTTTCGATAATCAGCCTGTACGCAAAAGCGGTCATCAGCGCCACTTTGAAAAAAGAAAGATGCTTGAAGCAGAGTTTACGTGTAAACCAGTATGGATGGGAACGGAACAATATATGTTAGGACTGGAAATGAAAATCGGTTCTTTCAATGTGGCGAATGTCCGGGATTTCCTGAAGCGAGTTAAAGAAGGAAAGCCTGCCCAAGTGTCCCTTTCACTTATATATGACCCGGTATTGCATTGTTTTCAGAATGAAAATGATTCAGTGCTTCAGGAGCTCATTACCGTGATATCGGATGAAAAAGTCTATGTTGACGCCCTGACGGGTAAATCTGAATATACATTGGACAATCACTTATTACTTTTGCCTCCATCTTCTTTTCGAAGGCTTGTCCCCGTCCTTGAAAGAGCGCCCTTGGTGAAGCTTGCCTATGGTGGCCTTACATTCAATGGCTTTCGTTTATCAAACGGACCGCTTCCTTTACAGTTTGACTTTACCGAAAGCGAGGGCAAAGGTTATCAACTGAATATTAAAAGGCTGCACGAGATGATTGTCATGAATGCATACACATTGGTTCTATTTGAAGGGAAATTGGTTCAGCTCGAAAATGAGGATTTCCAGCGCCTTTCAGAGTTAAAGCAAATGATGGAGGATTCGGGGATGAATCAAATTCCAATCCATCATGACCAGCTGGAATTATTCCTGGACAAAGTGGTACCAGGTTTGAAAAGACTCGGTGAAGTCCAGATAGCAAGATCCATCACCGAATTGTTTTTGAAGACACCGCTGGTTGCAAAGCTATACTTGGATCGAGTGAAAAACAGGTTGCTTGCGGGGTTGGAATTCATTTATGAAAATATCGTAATCAACCCTTTGGAAAAACAGGAATCCAAGGCAGTCTCGATGATTATAAGGGATGTTGAGAAGGAAGCGGAGATACTAAAGCTGATGGAGGATAGCCAGTTTACCAAGACGGACGGCGGCTATTTCTTGCATAACGAAGAGTTGGAATATGAGTTTTTATACCACATCGTTCCGAAACTCCAAAAGCTGGTACAAATCTATGCCACGACGGCTGTAAGAAATCGGATTTCCCGTGGGAATGCTGCACCGCGGATTAGGGTGAAAATTAAAAAAGAACGGACTAATTGGCTCGAATTCAAATTTGAAATGGATGATATCCCAGATAAACAAATACGTGAGGTCTTAGCAGCGCTTGAAGAAAAAAGGAAGTACTATCGTTTAAGAAATGGATCGCTGCTTTCCCTTGAAACAAGGGAATACGAGGAAATCAATCGTTTTCTGAATGCACTGCCCGTACAGGATGAAGACCTGGAAAGCACGCTGAACATGCCAATCGTAAAAGGGCTGCAGCTCCTTGATTCCGTGAATGACAGCCAGACATTCACAATGGAGGAATCATTCCGTCAGTTTTTGGATAATATCAGGAATCCGGGCGCCTTGGAGTTCATCGTTCCAAATAGTCTAAGCCCGATCTTGCGCGAATATCAAAAAAACGGCTACAAATGGATGAAAATACTTGCCCAATACGGTTTTGGCGGGATTCTTGCTGATGATATGGGGCTGGGGAAAACATTGCAAAGCATCACGTTCATTTTATCCGAGCTACCTGACATCCGTAAGAAAAGGGTTCCGGCGCTTATTGTCTGCCCATCATCTTTGACCTACAATTGGCTGAGCGAATTCACTAAATTCGCTCCTGATATACAAGCCGTCGTCGTAGATGGCGACAAGACGGAAAGGTCGAAGCTGCTTAAGGAAGTGAAGGACGTGGATGTAGTGATCACCTCTTATCCATTGCTCCGGAAAGACATCACGTCGTTTGAAAAAGAGGACTTCCATACGGTGTTTTTCGATGAGGCACAGGCCTTTAAGAACCCAGTGACACAAACGGCACGAGCGGCCAAGAAGATAAAAGCGGCACATCGCTTCGCGTTGACTGGTACGCCTATCGAGAATTCACTAGAAGAGCTCTGGTCCCTTTTCCACGTCGTATTCCCTGAACTATTCATGGGGTTAAAGGAATATAGCAACCTCTCCAGGAAGCAGATTTCCCGCAGGATCCGTCCATTTTTGCTGCGGAGAATGAAAGAGGACGTACTAGCGGAATTACCGGAAAAAATCGAGTCGCTGGAATCGATGGAACTGCTTCCTGATCAGAAGAAACTGTACGGCGCCTATCTGGCGAAGCTGCGGCATGATACGCTGAAACACCTGGACAAGGACACCCTCCGGAAAAATCGGATCAGGATCCTCGCTGGCTTGACCCGGCTTCGGCAAATATGCTGTCACCCCGCATTGTTTGTTGACGGGTATAAAGGCAGTTCAGCAAAATATGAGCAACTGATGCAAATTCTCGAGGAATCGAAGCATTCTGAAAGACGGGTGCTGATTTTCTCGCAATTTACAAAAATGCTTCAAATTATCGGCAGGGATTTGGCCATGAAGGGACAACCCTTTTTCTACCTGGATGGACAAACCCCATCAAAGGAACGTGTGGAAATCTGCAATCGGTTTAATGCAGGAGAACGGGATATATTCCTCATTTCATTGAAAGCGGGCGGTACGGGTCTCAATCTGACGGGTGCCGATACAGTCATTCTATATGACCTTTGGTGGAATCCGGCAGTTGAAGAACAAGCTGCGGACCGTGCCCATCGAATGGGGCAGAAGAATGCGGTTCAAGTCATCAAACTTATAGCCCGTGGCACAATCGAAGAAAAAATGAATGAACTTCAAGAGAAAAAGAGACACCTTATTGAAGAAATCATCGACCCTGGAGACAAGTCGTCATCTGCACTTACTGAAGAGGATATCAGGGAAATCCTGATGATATAAGGAGAGGGATACGGTTACGCAGACGAGTAGAGCTGAAGGTAACCATAGTTATTAAACATACGGGAACAAGTGATGAATTGTATAGTTAGTTATGGAGCATTTCTTTGTAATGAGGAATGCTTTTTTTATTTTTTAAAATGAAAGGATATTTCAGTAACAATAATAATATAATAAAAAACAACAATGTTTTATTGTAAAACGATAAATCGTATGTTAAATTAAATTGACAATAAATAAGTGAGGTGCTTTTTTATGAAACTAGGAACAACACTCTTTTTAAAGATAGCTGTTATTCTTATTGGAATTCCAGTTCTTGCTTTGTGCATCTTTGTGGTGCCTGAGATAGCGAATTTTGCAGCAGAATTATATCCGGATATGACTTATTTGAAATATCTCATTTTAATCGATTTGTATGCATCGGCGATACCTTTTTACTTTGCTCTATATCAAGCCTTTAAACTTTTAAGCTATATTGACAAGAACAAAGCTTTCTCGGAATTATCTGTAAGAGCTTTAAAGACTATAAAAAATTGTGCAATAACAATCAGTGTCTTGTATGTGGTAGGCATGCCGCTCTTTTATCTCATGGCGGAAATGGACGACGCCCCAGGTATCATATTAATCGGAATGGTCGTTATTTTTGCTTCAATGGTGATTGCAGTCTTTGCTGCTGTTCTTCAAAGGCTTTTACAAGAAGCCATCGATATAAAATCAGAAAATGACTTAATAGTCTGAGGTGAATAACTTGGCAATTATAATCAATATTGATGTGATGCTGGCTAAAAGGAAAATGAGTGTTACAGAACTTTCTGAGAGGGTTGGAATAACGATGGCTAACCTTTCCATATTGAAAAACGGTAAGGCAAAAGCGATTCGATTAACAACTTTAGAGGCGATTTGTAAGGCTTTAGAATGTCAACCAGGAGATATTTTAGAATACCGAAATGATGAAGACACCCAAGATTAAAAAAGTGGAAAAAGAAAGAGTTCATAAAAGGGGAGTTACTCATGAATTTAACCATTAAAAAAATGGAGGCACCAATCATGAGAGCACTAAAACAACTCGTTCGTTTTGGTTGGGAGCAGGCCCTATCATGTTTGTTTCCTGCCGTTATTTTTGCCTCTTTGGCTATTACAAAATTCATTCCGCTTCCCTTCCTGCCGCGGTATGACTGGCTGCTCATCATCTGCCTTCTGATGCAGTGGTGGATGGTGCGTTCTGGGCTTGAAACAAAGGATGAACTAAAGGTTATCACATTGTTTCACCTTATTGGACTTGCTCTTGAACTTTTCAAGGTACATATGGGCTCCTGGACTTATCCAGAGGAAGGATATTTCGAAATTTTTGGAGTGCCTCTGTATAGCGGATTCATGTACGCGAGTGTAGCGAGTTATCTGTGCCAGGCGTGGAGGAGGTTAAAGGTTGAACTGGTCAAGTGGCCACCTTTTTTGGTCGTTGTATCTCTTGCAGCTGCAATTTATTTGAATTTTTTCACCCATCATTATTGGATTGATGTTCGTTGGTGGTTATCTGGACTTGTCATTTTCGTATTTTGGCGATCATGGGTCACATACGAGATTGGTGGAACTCGTTATCGTATGCCAATCGCACTTTCATTTGTGCTCATCGGATTTTTTATATGGATAGCCGAAAATATCGCAACGTTCTTTGGAGCTTGGGAATATCCAAACCAAACCGATGCATGGAGTCTCGTTCATCTAGGAAAGGTAAGCTCATGGCTATTATTAGTGATTGTTAGCTTTCTTATAGTGGCGACGCTAAAACAGGTTAAGGGGAAAGGTTCCACCGAGATGGATGCTGGCCATGTTTTATAAAATGACTTCACTCGCGAAAAATTCTACTTAATTCAAGTTAGGTGAAAAGACGGCACATAATGGGTATGTGTCGTCTTTGATTTTCTATGCTTTTATATAAAATAGGTATTGATAACGTAATATCAGGATGGTGTTTGTAATGTGGTGCCATATTCCTTTTCAAGTGGGACATTCCTATGAAACAAGTTTTAATCCCACTGCCGCGCCAAGGACCATGGCTATAAAAACGACCCTTCGCCAATCTTTGGATTCCCCGTATAAGAGCATCCCGATTATCGCTCCGCCTGATGCGCCGATCCCTGTCCAGATAGCATAAGCCGTCCCCATCGGCAAGGTTTGCATGGCAAAAGCAAGAAATAAGAAACTTGCTCCAAATCCGATGAATAACAGCAGCAAGGATTGCCAATTACGGTCTTTGTGCAATTTATTTATCATCGCAACCCCAAACATTTCAAATAGCCCCGCTAAGATTAAAGACACCCAAGCCATTAAGATTCATCCCCTTTCTCAGCCTTATCATCAGTCACTAGCTTCAAGCCGATCACCCCTGATAATAAGAGGAGGATCAATAGCGTTTTGCTTAGCTTGAAGGATTCCCCAAAGAAAATGATTTCGGAAAAAACGGTCCCGGCCGTACCCATACCGACAAACACGGCATATACCGTTCCGACAGGAAGCTTCCTGCCAGCCATTATCATCAAGTAAAAACTGATGATGATCGAAATGACCGTTCCAGACCAAGTCCAAAAGTCATCTGCATGTTTTAAGCCAATCACCCAAAATACTTCAAAAAAAGCTGCAATGAATACTTTAATCCAGTTTGTGCTCATGAAATATCGCACCTCCAATTTTATTCTTTACCAAAAAAACAAAAAAAGCCCAAGAGATAACCGTTAAACAGTTTCTCCCAGGCTTTTATCCTTCCGTGACACAGCTATGCTGTGAGTTTTCTCTCGGACCAGACCAGCAATAAGACGCACTGCGGAACCCTAGAAAACCTTTGACATATGCAATTACCTTTCATTATACATACTTTTTGAACTTACTCAAGGTAAAAGTTTAATGAAAAAAATGGATGGTGAGCTTTTTGCCACTTTAAAAAATCATCAATTAATCATGACCTGTCAATGGAAAAAAAGAACGTAGTCAGTTTCTGTTTTCGGGTCAAAAAAGCCCCGAAATCTTATCCAGGGCTTTTTTGACTTGCTTTAGGCACTCACTGTCCGTTTCCGGGATGAACCTTCTTTTTTATGAGATACATAGCTATGCAGGATCATTCCTATGATGACGATAAAGATGCCGAACCACGATAACGGAGTAGGGATCGGTAAAGATAGGAATAGCAATTCGCCGGCTAGGGCAAAAAGGACCTCCATCGATTGTGTAGCTTCAACTGAAGCTAATTTCTGCATATTTCCGCGTACCAAATCGGTCGCCATGAAAAAAAGGACCGTGGCAATGACTCCGGAAAATAGTGCGACCAAAAGGGATTGGAAACTCTGCATCTTCGTCGGCGCCCCTACTGTAAAGAAACCGTACAATGAAAGCAGAAACCAGAACGGCAGACTCGCCAAAGTCATTCCCAATACACGCTGGTAAGCATCCAAACGGCCTTCTGATACTTCCATCATTTTGCGATTTCCCAAAGGATATGCAAACGAGGCGATGACGATTGGAATCACACCCAACCAAAGATTGGCCATAGAAATGTGCTTGGTGTGTTCCAGTTGCATCAGGATGATTCCAAGCAAAATGATCATGGACATGAGGAGGCCCTTCACAGAAACCTTTCCTCTTTGCCTTTCGAGCCCATCTTTCGTTTGGACATTTTCAAAAAACAGCGGCGCAAGCAATGCACCCGAAATGATTGTGATTTGCCAAGTACCGGCGATTAGCCAGCCAGGTGAGTAGGCGGATGCAAAGCATAAAGGAGCATAAAATAACCCAAATCCGACAAAACTCCAAAGCAGCCAAGGACCCGGCTTCTCTCTCATCACGCGTAAAAGGGGACGCAGATTTTTTCTGCTTAATACGATACACAACAGAAAAGGCACCATAAAGATATAACGCAGCGAAGCACTCCATATCCAACTTCCGCCAGACAACTCCATGGCTTGATTTAAAACAAACGTAAATGCAAAAAAGAAAGCAGAACAAATACCTAATATAATCGGACGCAATTGACTCACCTCAATCTGTTTTATGAGTCAGTAAGACTCTCGAAGTATGGCAATCGTTTCGGCTTTCCGAAAGATTTTTCAGAAATATCCACTGTGTCAAAAGCAGAATGAATTTTCGAAATATTATAAGCGATCAATTTAAATTGTCCTTCAAAAGCAAAAGAAAATCAACAGGATTCTATTAGGCTAGTGAAATTCATTCTCCATCATTCGACATGGAATGATGGAGAATGGCTGTTGAAATTATATGAATACGTTTTCATTTCAATAATTAAATTAACAAAATGTGCCAATAAAAAAGCGGGAAACGTTGTTATGACGCGTGTTATGAAGGAATTACTAATATTTTATATAAAAATCATATAGAGGCAGATAATATACGAAGATACGAGAATTGACGAATATGGTAGGTAGTGGTATATTTATAGAAGTGCAAATAATGTCGAATGGTGACGAAATATATAGATGCAACATTCGCAAGAAAGTTAGTGGGGTAAATTAAATGAAATCTACAGGTATTGTACGTAAAGTTGACGAATTAGGACGGGTAGTCATTCCAATTGAACTACGCCGAACATTAGGAATTAATGAGAAAGACGCTCTGGAGATTTATGTAGAACAAGAGCGCATCATCCTTCAAAAATATAAACCAAACATGACATGTCAGGTTACAGGTGAAGTTTCCGATGACAATATGAAACTTGCTGACGGTAAATTAATACTTAGCCCTGAAGGTGCCGAACTTCTAATTAAAGAAATTCAAGCCAGCATGGAAACTGCTAAATAATTAATATACTAGATAAATAGCATCCAAGTGTAGGGAAGGTTTCCCTACACTTTTTTATATTAAATGGTGAAATAATAGAAATGGTTCAATTCACGGACGAAACCAAATTTTTCATAAAGTTTCTGTGCTTTTACATTATCCTTGCCTGTCTCCAGTGAAACCCCTTTGGCACCTGTTTCGCGTGCAAAAGTGATGGCCGCGTTCAATAACTCCTCGCCAAATCCCTTTTTGCGGGCGGACTCCCTCACAAATAAATCATTCAATACCCATGACCGCATCATACTCACAGATGAAAAAGAAGGGTATAATTGTACAAAACCAATAGGATTTCCTTCATCATAGGCCATAAAAACCACAGACTCCCCATTTGTCAGCCTTTCTCTTAAAAACTCCTTTGCGCGACCGGGATCGGATGTTTGCTCATAAAACACTCTGTATAAATCAAAAAGTTCGGTCAGTGATTCTAGCTCATGTAATGTAGCCTTCTGTATGCTCATAAATGGACCCCCAATTGTTAGAATACTCTTAATTTATCATTTAATTATGATATCCGACAAATTCAGGGCCTCATTTCCAACGCCAAAAATCAGGATGGAGCTCAAAATGCCACCATCCTGACTTTTTTCATCATGAAGAGGGCTATTAAACCCAAGTTAGTAAACTCTTGGATAATAAGCGTTTACTCGTAGAATGTAGCAGCAAACTCATGTGATATCAGCGTTTACTCGTGAGTTTGTAGCAAATACTCGTGAATTAAGTCGATTTACTCGTCAATGGAGCATTATCAAAAAATTGGGCATTAAAATCACAAATCAAAACTTCATTACTCGAGTGGTTTAGCTTCTAATCCGCCTGTGTTAAGGATGTGTACCTTTACGTTTATATCATGTATTGAATTTTTATCTAAATAATCTTTCGGCTCTTTTATATGATTCTTTTGCCAGTATTTTGTCTCTTTGATATAAAGGATTTTACCTAAGCTTAAAGGGTCTGCGTTCTTTTGAATCCCGGTTTCAAAGCTTGTTTGGATTTCTTTTTTTATTTCATTTTCGAATTTTTGTTTAATCTTTTCGATTTCCATTTGTGTATCTAGCCCCAGTATTTTACCCGATACGTCAACGGAAATATCGAACTTGTACTTTCCATCCTTGAAAACAGGTTTTACTTTAGAATGTGGATGGGAGAAAGAGGCATAGATGTCTTGCTTATTCATGTTAATGCTTACGGGAGTTTTGTTGGTCCTTTTAGTGAGCCAGCGTACACCGCTCAGTTCCTTTTCAGAGAACCAGGGTTGGGACACTTTATAGTAAATGACAAAAGCACCATCCATATAAAGGCTTTTTCGGTTTTTATCTTTTTCTTTCCATACTTTTTCGTTCCAAGTAATGGAAGGCAAGATGGTGGTGGATGCTTTTTCCCGTTGATTAGAATAATACCTTTGGACCGTAATGGGTTCAATGTATGATCTGTTTCGATAGACATCCTCTGGTAAATATAATGTCGTGTATAAAGGCGATAAATTAAAATAACCATTAATGGAGAAAAGCTCATCCAGGGAACTTTTTGTGGCGAAGATATTTGCTGAGTACCTAAGTAATTGGTTTCTGTAAATATAATCCACTATTTCTGTACTTTGCTGCTTCAAAACATTTTCACTGATTACAAATGTGGAAATATGCCCTATATAGAGAGCTTGTTGAGTATTTCGCATCAGTTGATTTACGGCAAGCGAAATGGAACGGGCTTTTTGTTTTCCAACATATACGGGCGGATTTTCAGTTGGCTTCGCTTCCGTTTTAGCTACAGCAGCAAAGTCTACAAGCTGCGCATAAACGATATATTCCCCATCTTTGTAATCAATGCCCATTGCCGTTATATAATGAAAGTCCTGTATCGTTTTTTCATCCCAGCAACCCGAAAGTAAAAGGATTAAAGGTATGGTCAACAATAGTTTACAAAAGCGGAACATGGCCTTACTGCTCCTTTCTGGTCTTATCATTAGCTGCCAATGATCGCTTGCTCATGGAATTCCATGGCCTTTTTATGAATGCATCCATGATTTTTGCGAACCTTGGTGGATTCAGTCCTCCAATATAGGGAACCCCGAATGATTCAAGTCTGGATAATAAAGTGACAATGGAAAGGAAACCGATTATCAAGCCGTAGATTCCGTAAATGCAGCTGAGCGCTAAAACTAACATACGCAGGATGGTGACGGCGCCTGTTAGTGACTGGTTTACAAGGGTATAAGATGCGACAGAAGTCACTGCAGTGACCACAAGCATGGTTTGTGAAGTCAGTCCTGCCCGTATCGCGGCATCACCGACAATGAGACCGCCTACAACTGCAACTGTCTGCCCAACCGCTTTAGGTAACCTGACTCCGGATTCACGGAATAGTTCAAATAAAATGAGCATGAGAATGAATTCCATGGTGGCGGATAAGGGAAGCCCGAGTCTTGAAAGGGTTATGGTGGCTAGTAACGGAAACGGTACCTGTTCAATGTTGAAAGCGGAAATGGATATCCAAAACCCAGGTAATAAAATGGTAATGCCAAGCCCCATAAAGCGAAGCAGTCGCTCCAGGCTTACAAATAGATAAGGGAGATTCGAATCCTCTGCGGTTTTTATTTGCAATAGTAATGTAGAAGGAGCCACGATTATTGTTGGCATACCGTCCACGATTAGAATGAATCTTCCTTGATTGAGTGCTTCCACTGCAAAATCAGGGCGACTTGTATAATGGGTGAGTGGAAATATACTGAATTTACTTTTTGTGATCAATTCTTCCAATTGTTGGCTGCTAACCAATATATCAATATCAATGGAGTTAATCTTGGATCTTACATGTTTAACCAGATCTTTATTGATGATGTCATCTATGTACATCAGTGCGACTTTCGTTTGACTGCGCTTGCCAACGATAAAGTCTTCATAGGCTAACGATTTTGTTTTTAGACGTTTTCTGATTAAGGCTGTATTTATGGATAAATCTTCGACAAACCCATCTCTTGGACCTCTTACCGAGACCTCGAAAGAAGACTCCTCAGGCTGCCGGTTCGGAACATTGGACAAATTTATTGAAAATAAATCTTGGTTCGACGGTATGAATAATAATGCATTCCCGGAGAAGATCAGCTGTTGGACACTAATGAATTCACTATCAATGGTCACTTTCGTCAAATCCACCAAGGGTTTTAGCTTGTTGATTGCCTCTTCCGCATCAATCCTCTCATCCAATTCCATCATTTTATTTAATTTTTCCAAAATTCCCTCGTTCAATAAACTGATATCGGCCATACCCGAGCAATAAAAAATAAGGGCAGGAATGAGCCTTTCTGTTTCTCCGATATAAATCGTGTCAAATATGATATCTGAACTTGAACGGAATAACTCCCGAAATGTCTCTTCCTTTAATTCAGGCAGGGCTGGTTCATTTTTGGATCGTTTCATTCTCATGTTTTTTACCCTCCTTAGAACTAATGAAAGTGCCGGTAAATAAGATGGTGGACAAAAGTAAAAGGAAATAAAAAGCGCCAGGGTAATAAAAAGTTTGAGTTACATGCAAGAACTTGAAATTACTGAAGGGTACGATGGAGATGACGACCATAAGAAAACCTACAGCGAAAAGGATTCCGAGCTTCATATTGTTCGTTTTTCCTTTAAAGACTTCCATTATTAAGAATAACGCTAGGGATACACGGATATAGGCTCCCGCAAGCCATTGATAAATGGAAAAGAAGTCTGTATGTTCGATATATTTACCAATTGTCAGCAACCGCCATTGTTCATAGGCGGGGTACCTCATGGCTTCGGCTAAGGTCGGCCCGAACTCAGCGATAGCAGCAGTTAGTGGGCCCATAAGTAGAAACACTAAACCGAGACATAAGAAAACCAATGCTTTCCGACTGAGCTTATCAGAAAGCTTTTCCTGAAAAAAAACGATTAAAATCAGTTCGGCAAGACCATAACCATAATAATGCAAAGCCTTAACGCCATGAAAATAGCCATTCTCGAAAAGGGGAAGGAGGTGGCTATAGTCTTTAGTCGGTATATTTCCGGTCGCAACAAAAATGCCAAGACCGACGACAATCGGCAATAATACAGAAGAGCAAATGGCGATGGAGCGCATACCTGAATGGGCTAGGAATATGCATAGCAGTGTAAACGGAATGATAATGGCCAAACTTGGGGTTTCAAACAGAAAGCTTGTAGTGATCCAATCTATCGTTTCCTTGGTGGTAGCCAATACAAGACTGATCAGATAAATCACTATAAAGAATAAAACGATATTTTTAATGTGTTTCCCAAATCTATTTTCAAGCCAATTAGTCAGGGATTGATTATTCATATTCTTGATTATCCTGGATAATATGTAGACCCAAATCGGTATCAATCCAATAGTTATGATAGAAAAAAACCAAGCATCCCTTCCGCCAGTGGATAGGAGGAAAGGGATCAACATAACGTGATTAAGAAGGCCGATTGATAAAAAGAAAATGCTAAGGGTTTGTATCGAACTGATTTTCTTCAAGATGATCCTATCCCCATTTCCATTGTGTAAAGATTGGATTGTTGTACATGCCATTCTTTTGTTATGGTTGCTAAATGTGGAAATAGTATACGTGCTTATGAGATGGATTAATATTCCTGGTGGTTAATGAAAACATGAGCAGGAGTGCAAAACAAAGAATTGCCGGTAAAAAGGATTTGTCTCAATTGATAAAGAATATATACTGGATGCTATTTTTATCGAACATCAAGGGGGAATGAAGATGGATTTAAGATACCCGGTTGGTAAATTTCAGTTTGACGGGGAAATTACTAATGGTGTGACCGAGGGATGGATCAGGGAGATTCAAGCTTTGCCTGGGATGCTGCAGGAGGCAGTGGGTAACATGGATGATGAACAGCTTGATACGGCTTATCGGCCTGGAGGATGGACGGTGCGCCAAGTGGTGCATCATGTTGCTGATAGTCATATGAATGTGTTCATTCGCTTTAAATTGGCCCTTACGGAAGAAAGTCCGGTCATTAAACCGTACGAGGAGGCGCAATGGGCAGAGCTGCCTGATTATGATTTGCCGATTGAAGTTTCTCTATCACTAATCGAAAGTGTACATATCCGAATGTGCAAACTTTTATCGGGTCTTCATGCAGACGACCTGAGCCGAACATTCATTCATCCTGATTCAGGAGTGGTGACTATCGGTGAAAATATAGGCATTTATGCATGGCACGGACGCCATCATCTGGCTCATATTACTTCTTTATCAAAGCGCCAGGGATGGTGAATATAACTATATCTCCTGAAGGTTGTGATCACTTTGAATGCTGAGGTGAAAGTCGAACAATTAACATCAATCGAATACCATCTTAATGAACTTTCCGACCTTTTGGTGCAAGTTGTGAATGATGGAGCGTCCATTGGTTTTTTACCTCCCATGAAACAGTCTGAGGCAATTGATTATTGGGGTAGTGCCCTAAATCCTGATGTGATTCTGTTTGTCGCGAAATTACAGGGTGAGATAGTCGGGAGCGTACAGTTACATTTATGTTCAAAGCAAAACGGCGGCCATCGTGCGGAAATAGCAAAATTAATGACGCATACTGGTTATAGACGAAAAGGCATAGGACGTTCACTCATGCTAGAGGCTGAGAAGAGGGCCAAGCAGGAGGGACGGATATTATTGGTCCTGGATACAAGGGAAGGGGATCCTTCTAACTCCTTGTATACTTCATTGGGATATATTCAGGCAGGAAGGATTCCTGATTATGCGAAATCGGCAAATGGTGAATTCCATCCGACCATTTTGTATTTTAAAAATAAGATCGGGTAATGAATCGAATAGGGGGAATCTAAGTGCAAGCTGTAATCAAAAAAGAAGGTAACGGGATTATCGCAAGATTCGATCGCCTGCTCAATCATTCAGTGGAAAAGGTATGGGGTGCTTTAACGGAGAATGATAAGTTGGAAAAGTGGATGTCCAATCTGGAAATAAAGGACCTTCGAAAAGACGGGAACATAAAATTCAATTTCAATGATGGGTCAGGGAAATCCTTTGATATGAAGATAAGGGATTTCCGGGAATCTGCCGTTTTAGACTTTGAATGGGGGGACGGCTGGGTTCGTTTCGAGGTATCCCCTGAAAAGGATGGATGCTCATTAGTATTGAAGGAATCCATCCAGCCTGTTAATGATCATACACCAAAGGATTTGGCAGGCTGGCATGTTTGCCTCGATATGTTAAGTAATTTACTTGATGGTCATCATCAGGACTTCCCAATGGGTGAATGGGAAAAATGGCATATGGAATATACGGCCGCAGTCAAACGAATGAATGGATGAATGGAATGCGGTGGATACATTAGACGGCCTAAAACCGAAGTGATGCTTCTGCTTTAAAGGAAGTTTTTTGTTGATATACCAGTTTGTGCCATGTTAATATGACTTTAACTTTTAAGAAATGGAGGTTTTCCTTGTGACATTTATCAGACTGCGTTTCCAATCTTTGAACCGCTAATTGAATACGTTCAAGGGCTCTGCATATCCGCAGGGTAAATGGGAATGGTCTGTCTATTTTTAAGGAAACCTTCATTTTACGCTTTTTTTGCTGTCCAGCTGAAGCCGCGGCAACCTTTGTGGCTCAAAGGTTTTCGCTAAACCAGTTAATCTTATAAATACGCATCCAAGGAGGTCATTTTGGATACGTGTAGAAGGTTGGACCCTCCGTAGCATGACCAAACGAAGGCCAGTGGGAGATTATTTTTATCGTGAAAATAATCATCCTCTCAGGTTTCTTTAGTTAGGTTCTGATCCATTTACTCTAAACACAGGCAGATAGCCTGTGTTTTTTTTAGGGCATTAAGAAAAAAATATTAAAATAGAATGAGGTGTATAAGAGATGAAATCATTAAATGAACAAGTAACGGACAATTGGAAAAAGAATATAACTCTTTTTCTAGGCAGTCAGACCATATCGCTCTTTGGTTCGTCCTTGGTTCAGTATGCCATCATGTGGTATATCACGTTGAATACACAGTCGGGTGTCATGATGACGATATCCATCGTTTGTGGTTTCGTGCCTACCTTTATACTCTCCCCAATCGCGGGGGTATGGGCAGACCGCTATAATCGGAAGATGCTGATCATCCTTTCGGATTCATTGATTGCCATTTCAACGCTGATATTGGCCATCTTGTTTTTAATCGGCTACGATGAGCTTTGGCTGCTTTTCGTCATGTCCGCTGTCCGGGCGATCGGAACTGGAATCCAGACTCCTGCAGTTGGGGCCATTCTTCCGCAGCTTGTGCCAGAAGATAAACTTACGAAGGTGAACGGGACAAATGGAAGCATTCAAGCGCTAGTGATGCTCGTTTCCCCCATGGTGAGCGGCGCGCTGCTTACGATGGCTTCAATCGAAACCATTTTCTTCATTGATGTGATTACAGCTGCAATTGCCATCTTCACATTGCTGGCATTTTTGAAAATTCCAGCACATGCGAAGGCATTAAAAGAGCAAACAACCAGCTATTTCGCCGATTTGCAAGAAGGATTCAGCTATATCAAGAATCACGACTTTCTTAAGAAGTTCTTTATGTTTTTCGCATTTTTCTTCGTGCTTGCCGCACCTGTTGCATTTCTTACACCGCTTCAGGTCACACGCTCTTTCGGGAATGATGTTTGGCGGTTGACTGCGATAGAAATCACTTTTGCCATCGGTATGATGCTAGGTGGGATTTTCATGGCTTCCTGGGGAGGCTTTAAAAACAAGATCCATACGATGACACTTGCGAGCCTTATAATTGGTGCCTGTACTTTCGCTCTTGGAATCATCCCCGTTTTCTGGATTTACTTGATCATCATGGGGGTAGTCGGGGTGGCGATGCCGATCTTTAATACGCCGTCCACGGTCTTGTTACAGGAGAAGGTCAATGGTGATCTTCTCGGTAGGGTATTTGGTGTTTTAGGGATGATTTCGACTTCGATGATGCCGCTGGGAATGCTTGTATTTGGACCGATATCCGACATCATTAAAATAGAATGGCTGCTTATAGGAACTGGTTTATTGCTGTTCATTCAAGGTTTTTTCCTACTGGGCAGCAAAGTGTTGATCGAAGCCGGAAAACCGATCTCGAAAGATGCCCCCGAGTAATGGTACACAGAACGCCCATGTAAAGATGAAGGACTGGAGCCTGGGCGGTGTTCCGGCTGATATGGATATTATGAATATTAAAGGATATTGGATATTTGGCAGCCCTCCAGTTATTTATTTTTGTAAAATGGTAATACCATGAAGGTCATCATAGATTAGCTAAGGAGGAAAAGATGGAATTTTTGGGAAAAGTATTTAAATGGATGGTAGTTATCGGAATGATTCTACTGTTAGGACGACTGCTTACGATGGCATTTTTATTTCTGGATATTCCATTTACGACCTTTTTTAAGGACTACAGTCTCATTTCGATCATCATTTTAATAATAGGTGCAATTGGTCAGCAATTCACCAAGCCGGATAAAAAGTAAAATGAGTTATCACCTTACCTTTTTCATGGAAATGATCAGCTTCGAATCAAAAAGACCGACATATTCTATTGTCGATCTACAGTTTTTTATATTTAAAAAACGTTCCAGTTGATTTCAGAAATCCGCACCCTTTCCGCCGGCTGCCTGCCAAGCCTCATCAAAGCAAGCGTCTGTGGGGTCTCGGTTAGCCAGTTATTCGGCAGGAGTGTTGCAAATTTCTTCAATCTAGTGAGGGTTTAAAAAACATGAAGGATAAACAAGTCTTCTTTTAAAACCATGGTTCGGGATGAAACCAATCCTATCCTCCTATTGCAATGAACTTTTCAATATACAAAGCAGCTTACACAGTTAATAAATGATTTGGAGCATACGCTGGGGGAATTCCAGATAAAGAATTAAAGGAACGGGGGAGGCCACTAAGTGGTTTCCCCTTTTGGTTGTATAGCCATTTTACCATTCTGCAGGCACTTGACCTTGATTCGTTTAACGGGGCATCTCTCTATTAGAGGACAAAATCACATAGAAGTACAAAAGTACAATTTAGAGGGGCTGGTCAAGTATCCATGCCTTTTTTACAAAGGGGAATAATATATAGGAATCGGACAAGTAGGGTCCAATGGCTCAAGGCCAAAAGCAGGACTATTTTTGTTGTCATACCAATAACGACGATGGTGACACTGCTCCACCAGTAATGCAATCGCATCACTCATCACTCATCACTATCTCCTCATTTTCCATTGATGCATATCCAAGATTTAATCTGAGATAGATTACTAGATTAAAAATCCTATGGTGCCTACCAAGATGATGTAAACATGGTGTCCATAAAAGGCGGAAAACAACTTGGTTGAGTTAACGACAGCCAATAGATAAAGTGTTTTTGAAGCTTTCACATAGTAAAACGGTGTATATGCCATAGATTCATAGAAACGAGGGGAAGGCCATTTATGCTTTCCCCTTATTTACTTCTGCTAGATGATGAGTGATACCAATGGATTCGGGTTCCTGATCAAAAATCCATCGCCTTCGTAATCAATTTCCGTTTGATCTGTAAAATGGGAGTCCGATGGGTCAATCAACATTTTTATATCATGTAAAACGAGTATTTCCTCGTGCTCTTTTTTAGAGATTGCCAAGCTTAATGTATAGTTCATCTGGTTACAGCAAGGTCTGTTTATGCCAAACCTCAAATACGATTCCCCTCCCAAACTATGCTGCATATTTTTAATTGCCTGTTGGGCTTTCTCTGTCATTTTTATCAAAATGTTCACTCCTATATCGTTAACCTCTTCATAAATAGGGCAAGCCGTATATGCACGACTTTATCATGACCAGGATTCCTATAATCTAACTTTACCCATTTTGCATAAAAAAATAAAACCCTTTAGGAATTCTTCGATTTCCAACTTATCTCGATGAGGTGAAATTTTACAGTATAGGAATATTGATTTATTTATAAAGTGCTTCAATGAAAGTGACCGAATTTTTTTGTAAAAAATAGGCTAAAGGTTTCGTTTGGTTCGACGATGATATTGTTGAGATGAGCAATAAGACATTATTTTAGGTGAATGATAGGATAAAAGATTTATATGAAAGTTGTTCGGCTTCATATGATGGAATACATCGTAAATTTAAAATATTTCAGCGTATAAAGGAAGGGTTAAAATGTTTAATGGAAAAATAAGCTGTATGATATTTACTTTGGTATTTATGATTAGTTTCACTTTTTTACCTAGCATAAAGGCCGAGGCTGCAGATCCTGTGCATACTGTAATATCTGGCGAAACGGTAGATTCGATTGCCAAGACATATGATATATCGGCTGAGCAATTAATGAAAACGAATGGTTTACCGGATGATAAGTTATTTGCGGGCCAAAAGTTGGCAATCATTCAGACGGCGTATACTCCTTCCATCTATCAATGGTCAGAGAGAGGAAAAAAAATTGCGAACTATGCGAAATCTTTTATGGGGTTTAAAAAGACAGCTGGTGAGGAGACGCCTGAAAAAGGGTTTGATTCGAGCGGATTGATTCATTGGGTGCTTTCCCAGCAAAATGTGCCGGTCGACCGTTTGACAGTGGATGGTTTTTATAAGCAAGGGATGGATACAGCCACTCCGAAAACTGGGGATATTATATTCTTTCTGGAAAAAGACAGCTTAAAAGTCATGACTGCGGGTATTTATATTGGCAAAAACCAATTTGTCAATTCTGGATATGGTGCAGAAACGGTTCAGGTGAGATCCACTACAGAAGATTACTTTGCAAAATACCAAGTGGCGTACAAAACATACACGCCTAAAGGAGAGCATATCGTCCAAACGGGAGAAACGCTTAATAGTATATCGGAGAATTACAGCATTTCCATGAGTGCGATCAAAAGTCGTAACGCGTTAAGTACGGATGAGTTGATGCAAGGGCAGTATCTTCAACTATACAGCAACCCGTTATATCCGTTTTATGTAAACCAGGAGGCTGCATATGATAAAGCATATGATGTCATCAAGTATGCATACACTTTACGCGGATTCACCTATGTTTTTGGGGGAGAAGATCCGATGATCGGAATGGATTGCAGCGGCTTCATTTATTGGGTCATGAAGGAGCAGGGCCTTTCAGTAAAACGAGATTCCGCAGCGGATTACTTCTCATTGGTGCCCAAAATCGAAAATCCAAAGGCTGGGGATTTAGTGTTTTTTAGCGACACAGGAACAAGGCTAGGTGTGACCCATGTAGGTATTTATCTAGGTGATGGCCGTTTTCTCAATACAACGGAAAACACCGGCGTTCATATCTCCAATCTTTCGTCAGGTTATTTTGCCGAGAAATTCGAAAGCTTCGGTCAAGTTGAAAGCCTCATGGACTAAGAAGCTTATTCAACCTGTTTATATTCAAGAGTCGCTTTTTCAATGGCAGTAACGAACCGTTTAAAAAGATCACAGTGATTGATCCTGTTCTTACTGGTAAAGTCATCACCTTTGAAAAAGCTTTTTCTAAGCTTTGTGGAAAGTTCCAATTGCACGCCTGCACCCGTTTTGGATGTGTTGGTGATGTTGTATCCGCTCATGCCTGAAAGGTGCTGCGGTGCATGATCAGTTTGAAATCCAGCTTTGTTGAGGCATTGCTGAATAAGGTACTTATAGGGTTCGTTCCTTCCGCCAATGTAAACCAGCGCATTATGTACGTCGTAGTGGCCATGGATCGAAAGGATGGTCTGAGCGTTCGCTGTCATTGAAACGCCGCCCGGTTCATTGAATAAGGGGGATGTTATATGGAGGACCTGGTTGCCCCTTGGTTTTAGGCCTTCGAATAGATAGGTGCTTGCACAAAGTCTCTCTCCAAGTGCGGCTGCAACTTCGCTCGTACCTGGTTCGATATTCCCGCCATGTATGGCTAGAACTGCGATATCAGGATTCCTGTGATGAACGATGATGCGGTAATCGAGGTCTTCTTGTTCATTTTGCTGCAGTTCAATAAAATCGATATAGCTATTTTCACTCATGGTTATCCTCCGTATCTATAGCGTATTTCATCTTCCATATCCGTTGACGGCAAAAATAAAAAAAGCGGGGATGCCCCAGCTTTTTTTATTTTTCGACAGTCGTATATTGTTCTATTTTCTTTTGCTCGTCGGGTGTTAAAGTTTCTGTCCGTTTAAATGTATTCATGGTCACAAGCAGGGCTGTTATTAGAACAACGGGTATAACCCAGCTTGTTATTTTTTTTACGGTATTCATATTCTAAGTCCCCTTATACATCGCTAGAATTCTTATGATTTTTTTTAGAAAAGGAGGGGTTGGATTGCACTTTTATTGCTGAGCTTTCCAGCTTCCATTTCTTCTTTTATCCCCAGCTCCGGATATTTGTCCATTTTTCTCATTTTTAACGAGTACTTGAACCCCACCATAATACATGGGGGAAATCTTCTGAATGACTTCATATCCTGAATCTTCCAAGTTGGATATTATTTCATCCGAAAGCCTGGATTCTGTATAAATTTTCTTTCCATCAAAGACGAACCGATTACGGTCGACGATATCCTGAAATGGGCCTTCATTCTCTGTATAAGAATATAGGACCTGCATCAATACTTGCGGAATCCTATCACCGCCTGGTGAGCCGATCCCAATCGATTCCTTCCCTGGTTTCTTGAGAATGGTCGGAGCGGTGAAAGTTCTTGACCGTTTATATGCCTCTTGAGAGTTCAAACCGGACCGGAAATTTTTCAATTGATCGTTAAGGAAAAAACCATTCGTATAGTCACCAGATCCGAAAAAGTTGCTGAGCGTATTTGTTGCGGAAACGACAGTGCCATACTTGTCCATGATCACAAAGTGTGTCGTACTTTCATGTTCTTCGGAATCATTCGATTCTTTATTTTCCCAATTATCACTTTTGATCTTACTTTTAAGATTGTTCAAGTGAATGGGGGAGAGCAATTGTTCCGCCTTAGAGTGGCTTATCCCATCCCCAATATGGGCGGACCGATCTTGATAGGCTGTATTTGAGATGCCCCCCAGGACTTTCAAATAAGCTGATTTACTTGAAGATTCACCGAGGTTCGTTTCCTCGGCGAGCCTCAACATTTCAAGAACTGTAATCCCGGAAAAGGGCGGAGGGGCGGTTAAAACGTCATAACCGGCAAATGTTCCTTGAACCGGCTTACGTTCTTTCACCTCATAGCGCTTTAAATCCTTCAAGTCGATGTCTGTTTCTCTTTTAATATCCCGTGCAATTTCCCCTTTATAAAAACCATCAGGACCTTCCTTCTGAACTAGCTTCAATGTTTCAGCAAGGTTTTCTTGAATGAGGGTTTTGCCTGGTTCAATGGCATCGCCATCAGGATAAAATAATGATGTATCGGAAGATAACCTTGGTTGAGCTGCGGCTAAGCGCGAAGATAAAATCTCATCCACTTTAAAACCGCCTTCAGCCAAATCAATCGCCGGCTGAAGAAGATCCTCCATCGGTACGCTCCCATACTTATCATGGATAACCTGCATGCCGGCCACTAAACCAGGAATCCCCGTATCGTGTCTTGAACTTGGGTCTTCCGGAGAAGATTCACGATAATCGATAAAATTGGGATCGCCGGATTCCGGGTCAATCAGCATACCGCCTCCGCCACCCACGCCAGATCCATAGGGTTCGACTACACCTAATACATAGGATACCGCAATGGCGGCATCCGCCGCCGTACCGCCGTTATCCAATATATCCATCCCGACATCTATTGCGATTGGGTTTGAAGAACTGACCCCATATGATTGTGCGCTTTTACTATCTATCGGTTCATTAGTGTCAGAAATAGGGGGTGTCTTCGAACATCCAGCAATATAAATGAGCATGCTAAGGGAAATGAGCACTTTTCTCGTCATACGGTTAATCATCGGTTGGTCCCCCTTTTCGTTGAACTTCTAAGTTGTGTGTCTTTTTTCTTTACGTAGTAGTACAAAGCGTTCCTTACTGAATGGGTTGCATGTCCTGTTGTTTAGCTTGTGCTGCTTTTTTCTCTTGTGCAGCTTTCTTTTCCATTGCTTCTTTCGCTGCTTTCGCTGCTTTTTCTTCTTGCTCACGTTGTGCTTTATGGTCGATTATCTTCTTGTGATCCAAGGTAATCTCGATACGATCCTCTTTTTTCGACCATTGGGCTTTTTCACTCGTTTCCTTCGTCAACTGACGGTAAACACGTGATTTGTCGATTGAAGAGGTAGCTGGCCTTGGTGTTGCTTCTTCAATTTGCAGTGGAACGACATCGATTGTAGCTTTTCCGTCTTCCGCTAAATGGTATTGAACCATGGCTGAATCCTTTGTGCGTGTCCAGCCTTGATCGAATATGAAATTTCCTAAGCTATAGAAAATGATTCCATCTTTATACACATCAAACGATTGAAGCACGTGGGGGTGATGGCCGATGATGATGTCAGCTCCAGCATCGATGATAGCTTTAGCCAAGTCTTTTTGACGGGCGGTTGTAGATGTTGAATACTCTTGTCCCCAGTGCATATTCACCACAACCAAGTCTGCGTTGCCTTGCTTGGCATCCCTTGCTTTGCCGATCATTTCAAATAATAAATCAGGGTTGGAGTTCAATAGTCCGGCTTTATCAGTTTTTGACACGGCATCCTTACCGTAAACATCCGTGAAGCCAAGTGTTGCGACACGTACGCCATTAACATCTGCATAGTCGATGCTATTTTTAGCTTCCGTAGTGTTCGATCCAACACCGACATAGTGCATATCCGTACTTTTGAATTCATCAATCGTGTCAAGAAGTCCTTGTTCTTCATAGTCCATCATATGGTTATTGGCCAAAGACATCACAGAGAAGCCAGCATCTTTAACGGCTTGAACACCACTAGTATTGGAGTTTAACCGGATGGGAGTATCTGCTCCCTTATAGTTAGATACCTCTTCTTTTAAAGCGGTATGTTCATAATTCCCACTGACATAGTCTGAAGTGGAAAAATAGGGCTGCATATAACGGAAGAGGTATTCATATCCGTGCTTATCCGTCACTTCTTTAACATACCGTCCCATCATCACATCACCGACCATTGTCATCGTAAATGGTTGATCGGATTTTGAAGCAGTTGTTTTCACTTCCTCAGCCCGTCCCATCCAAGTGGTAATGACTAAAGCGATTAGTAATATAGGTAGTATGATTCCAGTGTATTTAAGATTCTTTTTCTTCGTGCGTTTAATAAAGATAAGTGTTTTTTCTTTTGCATTTAAAGTCCGTTTCATTTTTTGCACCTCAGAATAGGTAGTACACGTTCATTAAACCGAAAGTCAAGCCGGATAATAAAAGCGTGCTGCCAAGTGTCAATGGCATTCCTTGTCTTTGAATCGTATTCGCTATCAATCCAGGTACGATTATACCGATTCCCCGAAACTCGAATATTTCAAATGGCATGACGGGGTAGACGAAGTCCAACAGGAGCTTCAAGCAAATCCCTGTCACCATCATGGCTGCGAATTTTCTTCTTCCATATAAAATCACCCATCTTGAAAGGCCGTGAGTGACGATCAAATAAGTTACTACACTAATGATCAGGATGGTCAGCATGATTTCCCATTGATCAAATACTAATGCCAAATAACCTGGCACGATAAGTCCTGCGGGTACGACACCCGTTTTTTCTGAAAATATAAGGCTAAGCGTAACTCCTAGTACTAGAGCTACATATAAATCCGATCCAAACATTAAGGTTCCTCCTACTTAACTCGCTTTTTGCTTCGTTTTAGATTTCATGAATGCTTCAATTAATGGTTCCGCTGCACCGTGAATATTCCCGACACCGTAGACGATGCGATTTTTCATCAATGGGCGGAGGCGGGCCACGATTTCTTCAGTTGACCAGTTTTCTAAATCCCAATATTCTTTTGTATCCAATTGACCTTGCTCGAATGCCCGAGTGATCGGTGATGTGGTTTCACCTATGGAAATGACGATTTCAGATTTTATGTAAGGCAATACATCTCTAGCAAACTGCTCGGTACGGTCCACACGGTCGGGACGGCAATTCATGATGACGATAGGAGGTTCTGTGCTGTATCCAAACGTATTGACACGTTCCCAAATGTTCAGCGTCGATGACGCGTCATTTGCAGCAAAGCCATTGACAAAGAAAGTTGGCTGAATGGGATCTCCGAATTTGGTGATCCGCATGGCACCTGGATCGGGATGTGCATTCAACATACCGCGAAAAGCTGTTTTTTCATCAATGCCCAAAGCCTCCGCAACGGCCAAGGCCAGTGATGCATTATCTGGAAATACCATATAATCGAATTCGCGTAGGAATTCTTCCGAAATTCTGGAATTGTCTGCAACGATCACTTTTGTGTTGCGTTCTTTGGCAATTTGCTTGAAAAAGTCCAAATATTCACTTTCAATGGTTATTAAGTGACCATTATAGGGAATGGTAGCAGTGAAGGCTTCAGCAACCTCATCCAAAGTCGGTCCCATGACATCCATATGGTCTTCCAATACATTCACGATGACCCCAATGTTTGCTTGGATCATTTTGTTTTGGAAGATTAGTTGATAGTCAGGCTGTACGGCCATGCACTCACAAACTAGTGCTTCCGTGCCTAAGTCGGCAACTTCTTTAACTACACGCCGTTGTTCTCCTATGTTGGGTCCTTCCGGGCGGCGTACAATCGGTTTTTCCTTGTCGGTAAACCAATAGATCATTCTTGCTGATGTTCCGGTTGTTTTACCTACTGTTTTGTACTTAGCTTCCTGGATCACACCTGTAATCAGGCGCGTTACAGTCGATTTCCCTCGAATCCCATTCACATTCACACGTACCGGGATGGAGTCGAGACGCTTCTGATGGCGTTTTTGTTCGAAAATGCCATAGCCAAGTAAAAAGATCGCACAAATAAATATTGGTGCCATTTTTTAACCTCTCTTTTTTTTAATTATTTGATTTACTGAATACACACTACATGATTTTAAACTTAATAGGCAAGAGTCAATTATTCTATCGCAATATAGTTATTATCAGCTTTTTCAAATAAATGTATATAGGAGTGTAATATTATCTAATGGGATAAATTGTTTTATGAGTACAAAGATATGGCTGAAAAACACGTAAATCCTTGGTTTATTTACACTAAATTATGGAAAGTTTAATAAAGATCTATTTTGGTCAGAATCAAAATGGTTTAATGAGCATTTGAACCCGATTCTTAATGGCTATATTTGAATAATGAATTGTTTTTAAAAGTGAGGTTTATTACAGTTTATTAATTGTTTATACCTATTAGTTGTCATAAACGTAACAATATTTATGGAATTGTCATTCAATGTAAGATATTGCATCTATCGACTCAATTAGTTGGACTCTTTAGAATACGGACAAAGATGAGTAAAAGAACACATCTCTTTTTTTTGATATTTTCCGGTTTTTTCCTAATGGGATACCCATGGGTCTATAGTTGATCTTTTACCTGAAACATGAAATAAACTAAAGTTAACCCATTTTTTTAAAAAAATACCTAGTTTCTTCTATAAATATAGTGTTTATAAAAGAATGAAAAATAAAAAAAGCTCAGAAGCATATCTGAGCTTTCGGCTTATATATTGTAAATGAATGGAATGGTCACGAATCTCCGTTTATCATGGTGATTTAACGTTTGTGGGTCTTGAGCAACTGCATTCGTAGCTGATTATGGGAGGAATCAGGTTAACTGGATTTCTTTCTGTCAGAAATCTCAAGGTTGGAGCCCTTTTTACCGCCATCAATCACATAAAGTCTAGGAGCTAATCTCCTTCTTTTTCCTTGATTGTCAGGATTCATCTTCATATAATTTTCGTATTCTTTGCGAAAGAACTCTTCGGTTTCCCGTTCCAGTGCTTTTCTTTCGTTAAAATCTGTTATGAATTTGAAAAAACGTTTCATATGAATTCCTCCTTTGGGGTTAAAAGGTCTTAGTTTAATAGTAACATATCGTGAGTGAAATTTAACCTTTTTTTACAGATCTGGAGTGAGAATCGTGTTTTTATGTGAATAAAGTTGTGAATGGTTTGATTCGAGAGAAAGCATGCAATGGATCCTTACTGAGTATAAGTGCCCGTGCATGGTGTTGAAAGGAAATGTCGGGATTTGCAGTAGCAGGTATTGGAAGCAATGATTATTTCAGTTAAAATATTCCTTTAGTTATATTTATTATACACTAAATATTCTGAAAACAAAGGAAAATATTCACTTCCTGCCGCTTTTGATAGATTTGCTTTTTATTGGTTTATTATTGTGTATAGTTATTTATTCCCCGAATATACGAAAATGAAACAACCTTTATAAATGAGTGAAAATGCCACCAATACCTTTGCTTTAATGCTTTTCAAATTAATGGACCCCTTTATCGATATTTTATTCACTCTTTTTTATCGGTTAAAAAATGGGATGTTTAAGCAATGAAAAGATAACCAAATTTTCCATTAGGTTTAATATTCACTAAATATAAACATCTTGATTTCTTATCGTTTTCAAGTTACTATTGACTTGGAAAAATATAATATTCCGCGTTAAGGCGGAAGAGGTTCTAGCTACCCTCTCAAAAAAACTAAGGAGAAACAGTGCTCTATTCTTAGGGTGCTGTTTTTTTCCGTAAAAAGGAGTTTTATAGAAATGAAGAAGAAAGAAAAGGCAGTGGTTGTGTTTAGCGGAGGTCAGGACAGTACGACGTGCCTGTTCTGGGCATTGGAGAGATTTGAGAAAGTGGAAGCGGTGACGTTCGATTATAATCAGCGGCATAGCTTGGAAATCGAATGTGCTCAAAACATTGCCAAGGAATTGGGCGTGAATCATCATATCCTTGACATGTCGCTGCTGAACCAACTGGCACCGAATGCATTGACGAGAAGTGATATTGCAGTGGCGGACGGAGAAGACGGGGAATTGCCGTCGACGTTCGTACCGGGGAGGAATTTGCTGTTCCTTTCGTTTGCCGGAGTGCTGGCGAGTCAGATTGGCGCTAAACATATTGTCACCGGTGTCTGTGAAACTGATTTCAGCGGATATCCTGACTGCCGTGATGTATTCATTAAATCGTTGAATGTGACACTGAACTTGTCGATGGACCAGTCATTCGTGATTGATACGCCGCTAATGTGGCTTAATAAAGAGGAAACATGGGAGCTTGCGGATCAGCTTGGCGCATTCGACTTTGTCCGCGAAAAGACCCTGACTTGCTATAACGGAATCATCTCCGACGGCTGTGGAGATTGTCCGGCATGTAATCTGCGGAAAAAAGGACTGGATGACTATGTAAGCAGACGGAAGGTGCTTTCATGATGTACGGTTTTAATATAGTGGATAAACTCCAAAAAATAGATGAAGATATTCAGCGCAGCCAATTGAAGTATACAAACAAGAGGGTTCTTGTGAGTAAGGAATTCACCTTTGACGCGGCGCACCATCTGCATGACTATGAAGGAAAATGCAAGACCCTGCATGGCCACACGTATAAGGTCATTTTCGGGTTGAGCGGGTATACAGATTCACGCGGGTTGATGATAGATTTTGGGGACATCAAGGATATATGGAAAAATGAAATTGAAATCCACCTGGATCATCGTTATTTGAATGAAACTCTGCCGCTCATGAATACAACGGCTGAAAATATGGTTGTCTGGATTTATGAAAAAATGGCCGAAGCCCTTTCATTAAAAGAATATGAGGGTGCTAGAGTCGAATTTGTTCGATTATACGAAACGCCGACAAGCTATGCTGAAGCCAGACGGGAGTGGATGGAAAGTGAGTAAACTCCCGGTTTTGGAAATCTTCGGGCCGACCATCCAAGGAGAGGGAATGGTCATTGGTCAAAAAACCATGTTCGTACGGACTGCCGGCTGCGATTATTCCTGTGCCTGGTGTGATTCCGCATTTACTTGGGATGGCACCGGTAAGGAAGATACCGTCCAGATGACTGCCGAAGAAATATGGGATGAGCTGAAGCGAATTGGGGGTTCCGGTTTTTCCTTCGTGACGATATCAGGCGGAAACCCGGCTCTGCTGAAAAACCTAAACGGCTTGATAGCGATCTTACATGAAAATAAAATGAAAATAGGTGTCGAAACACAAGGGAGCCGATGGCAGGATTGGTTTCTCGATATTGATGAACTGACTATTTCACCTAAGCCGCCGAGCTCTAAAATGAACACGGACTTTACGGTGCTCGACCAAATCATCTCGAACCTTGCCAATCGAAATCCTGAAAACCATGTCTCATTGAAGATCGTCGTCTTTAACGAGGAAGACTATCAATATGCCAAACATGTACATGGGCGTTACCCGGATATTCCTTTTTATCTGCAGGTCGGCAATGACGACAGCAGGACGGCGGATGATCGTCAATTGATCAGCGGCCTTTTGAAGAAGTACGAAGAGTTAATTGATAAAGTGATAGCAGATGATGAATTGAATGATGTGAAAGTGCTTCCCCAGCTGCATACCTATATATGGGGAAACAAGCGGGGCGTGTAAAGAAAAGAGAGCAGGAGGCAGTGTGATGTTTAATCACACTGCCTTTTTAAGCTTATTACAACCTTTGAATGTGTGTAGCTTTGAAGGATGATGTGTATTTAAGGCCATATCCAAATAAGCGATCCATTCCAATATGCGCTGTCCAAATTAAACCAATCATCATAAATGCATCCGACTTTAGAAAGATTGCAAGCAAAATCATGAAGATGGACAGGATATAAGTATGAAATAAGTTATAAACCTTTGCTCCAATCCGCTCATTGATCAGATAGGCCAGCATGGAAACATCAGGAGACAAAATCAATAAAAGGAAAATCCACCAGCTGAATTCATATAACGAATAGATGTAAATCACCGCTAAAAGAACCATGAGTCCTTCAATATGAAGGAATTTCTTTACCATTTTAAAACCTCCCAAAGTTTTATTAACCATTGGTCAATAAAGTTTGAAAAAATTATATGATGTTTCTTATGATATTTTTAACATGAAAATAAGCTAAACCTTTTACATCTTGATAAGATAGTTCAGAATTAATATAAAAAGTTATGAATCCGTGAAGAGAAAGAAAAATCGACCAAATGGATGCAGGATTCAGTTTGTTGTCCGTTAGGTCCGTCAGGGACTGGATTAGCTTTTCGTATGTTTTATTAGAATCAAATTGAAGTAACTGCTGAATTTCTTTTTCCTTCGATAAAAACATGATGGAATAATGGTTCTGTTGGGTTAAACCGAACTCTAAGAAGCACAATAAAATCTTTTCCATTTTTATAGAAGGGTCATTTTCCGACATGATGATATCATCGATTAAAGTATTTAAAACGGAAAAATCCGTTTTCACCAAACTATAAAATATTTCTGCCTTATTTTTAAAATGATAATAAATGGCTCCATGGCTGCAATCCAATGATTTAGCCAATTGCCTCATTGAGACATTCGAATACCCTAACGTTGCAAAAAGGTTTCTAGCTTCATTCAACACCATGTCCCTGGACAATTCTTTACCTGCCGATTTCCTTGGCGACATCTTAACACTCCCTTATTTATTGACCACTGGTTAATTAGGATGATAACTCACTGATTTCGAAATGTCAATTACTAGATCATATTATAAAGTACTGTTTTTTTAGAGAAACTTTACCATTTGATGAAACGGGATTTCACCTTATACAGGTGGGGATGCAGGACATTGCCTATGGATTATTCCCCGCAACCAGTTAACTTAAATACTAGTGGGTATGATGTTCCCTTATCCAAAGCAACTACGTTTTTAGTTTCAATGAAACAGGTATTTGAATTTACAGCTATTTTTAAAGGGTGAAATCAGAGGAAATATGAATGTCCTGTAACAGAAAAAAAGGAACCCACTATATGTGTGCTTGCCTTATTTCAGTACCAACAATACCAATATATGGTATTATTAGGGTATTCGTAGAACGTTGGAGGGGATGAATAAATGAAAAAGAAATTCGGTATTTTGGCTTCAATTATCATAGTTTTGACCGGCTATTTTTTATACACTAAACCGTATAAAGATAAAACAAAACCTGTAGAAGACTTTATTAAAGTATATCCACGAGATCATGTAATAATAAATGAAATCATAATCATAGAGGGAATTGATGAGGTCAATCCAGGTGATATCGATTTGAATGATGAAGAGGAAATGAAAAAAATGGCAAAAAAGCAATATGAGCAAAATGAAAAGGGGGAAATAATTTTTACAGAAGAAAATCAGTGAAATCACCTACCTATAATGAGTAAACCAATGTGGGAGGCGGCAGTTATTGATAGTTTTGGATAGTATCTATGGGAAACACATTGTAGAGGGAGTTCTTGAAGAACTGATAGTAAGCAAACCGGTCCAAAGATTGAAGGGGATACATCAAGGCGGGGCAAGTTATTTAGTTAATGAGCAGTGGGGTGTCACACGATTTGACCATTCAATTGGTGTGATGCTTTTAATAAAAGCGCTTGGAGGTTCATTAGAGGAACAAATCGCGGGCTTGCTGCATGACGTATCCCACACTGCATTTTCACATGTTATTGATTTCGTTCTGGATTGTAAGGATGAAGATTATCATGAAAAGATATATGATCAAGTCATTATGGAATCCGAAATCCCATTTATACTGAAGGAATATGGATATGATTGTAAAGTCATTTTTCAATCAAAATGGGAATTGCTTGAACAGCCAGCACCTGAGTTATGTGCCGATCGGGTAGATTATACTCTCCGGGATATGTATCAATATGGACATATCACAATGGAATCCGTTAATGAATTTCTAGACCATATAATCATAATAAATGGAAGGATGTATCTGGATAATATTGAATCTGCGGAATGGTTTGTGAAAACGTATTACAGCGAAGTTATTGATTTTTTCATGAACCCACTTAATATATATGGCTATGATATCTTGGCAAATACCTTAAAATTGGCTTTAGCTAAAAAACTGATCAGTCTTGATGACTTACTCGGTACAGATGAAGAAGTCATGTCCTTGTTAAGCTTCACTGAAGACCATGAAGTGCAAAACCTGTTAAAACGGATCCATGGTAACGTAAAGGTGAAAGAAGATCAATTGGATTACGATATACATCGGAAAAATAAAATGCGCCTGATGGATCCTTCCGTTATTCAAGGAACCCAATTAGTAAGAGCATCCAGTTTATCAGAAAAAGTAAAGAAAATGGGAATTGAAGCCTATAAAAAAGCTTCGAAGGGCATATATCTAAAAGTGTTTTCCGATTGAATTTCTTGTCAAAGCATACGGAAAGTAAAAAACTCAAGGGTGATATTCATCCTTGAGTTTTTTCTCGGAAACATTAAAAGTCTCCTCCCGTCTAAATCTGAACCTTTAAAAGTTAAAAAATTATTGATGCTCTCAAAGTATTAACGCCATTTTCTAAATAACCCTTTAAACAGGTTAATGTATATACCCATCCTTCTTTTTGTCCTATCATTTTGTTTATCAATTCGGGGTCGTCCTCTTTCAAACCCGATTCGTTCACTTCAATAATTGTACTCGTTTTATCCAACTCTTTTAGTGTAATTGTAACAACCGTTTCTTGATCATTTCCGCCCCACGCAAACACGATTTTCCTATTTTCCTCGACTTCCAATACATTAATGACCACTTCAGCATCGTATTCGTTATATCTCAATGTAGGCGTCCGGCCTTGTTCCCATCTTTCAGAACTCGATGAGAACCAGAAATTCCCGATTTTTTCAGGGTTCACTATGGCTTCAAATACTTCATTAGTTGGCTTGACTATTTTAAATTTCGTAGTTATTTGAGTATCCATTACTAAATCAACTCTCTTTCGATTTGTTTTTATAGTTTTCCACTACCACTTAATTATCCCAATCTACTGATATTGGCGGCAGGGTCCGTCCAGTTTCAAGCAAGCTCTTCAGGTTACTTAGAATTGCTGGCCATCCATTATTCAAGCCTTCAAAGGTATTGTCATCATATACGAAATCTGTCTCCACAAGATCCTCATGCTTTAGTGTTAACTTCACTGTGGAATCATCCATTGGCTGCAGGACAAAAGTGACCCGAGTAGGATGCTCGCGAGGTGTTTCGTCTCCTGTCATGTTCCAAGTGAACGAGAGCAGGTGTAGCGGCTCACACTTAAGTACATTACCATGATCAGTAATACGCCCATCTTCGAGCAAATATTTAACGATTGAGCCTTCTTGCCAGTCAGACTGGACTTGGCATCCAAAGTGATATTTCTTCGTGACTTCACCGCTCGTCAGGGCTTCCCAAAGCTTCTCTGGAGTGGTTGCGATATAAATAGGATAGACAAACGTTGGTTTTTTCATTATTATTTTCCTCCTCGCGTTTATATCTCATATCAAGATCGAAACATTATTCTATCAATCATTGTCGGCTTTTCATATACAGCCGGTCAAGTAGTTTTCTGCGACAAAAATCGCCAGAGTCATTGGATTGAAGAAGATTTGAAGTGCATTGCTAATACCAAACGATATCCGCGGAATCGCACCATTCCCAGTGACTAAAATCGGCCGTATTGAAACTTCTTGATTTCTAATCGCTTTCAAGCTACGATAATTAAGGAAAATGATAATCCGCTCGGGCGGAAGAGGTTCTAGCTACCCTCTCAAAAAAACTAAGGAGAACAGTGCTCTTTCTTAGGGTGCTGTTTTTTCTGTATAAGGAGAATTAAGAAATGTTAAGAATTTTATTGTATTTAGTATCCATCATCACGGCGAATGTGGTTACAGCAGCTTTTGCGCCATTACATTTTGGCATGTTCATCATTCCGATGGGTACATTGCTCATTGGGGGAACCTTCATCTTTCGAGATCTGGTCCAGAATAAATTCGGCCGCGCCAAGACCTATATATGTATCGTCACTGCACTTATTTTATCTGCGTGTGTATCATTCTTATTAGGGGATACGTTACTGATCGTATTTGCTTCCGCTTTATCGTTCGTGGTCGCAGAAACAGCGGATACGGAAATTTATACCCGTTTAAAGCTCCCGATGAGTTGGAGGGTGTTTTACAGCGGGATCGTTGGAGGCTTTTTCGATTCGGTGATATTTGTCGTGATTGGCCTAAGTCCACTGGGTGCCAATATATTACCATGGGAAGCAGTACCCGCTGCGGTTATCGGCCAAATCATCGTTAAAACTATCATTCAGTCAATCGGTGCCGTACTGTTGGGACGAATCAACGTAGAACTGGAGAAACGTGTAGTCTCCAGTTAAATGCTAGGAGGGATGCACTCGATGGATGGAACCAAAAAAGAAGAAGACAAATGCTATTGCCTCGAAGCCTTTCGTGAAAAATATGGCCCGCATGTTCAAGGGGAATGTATGAAGCTCTCCTGCGCCAATTATCGCAAGCATAAAGGAATAGACAAAAAAGGACCAAATTAGGTCCTTTTTTTGCGTGATTGAAGTAAGGCACCAGTAAACGTGCTGAATCATGAGTCCAGTATGAATTCACGAGTAAAAGTGCGAATTCACGAGTAAAACAGCAAAACTCACGAGTAAAAGTGCGAAACTCACGAGTAAACAGCTCAAATTAATGAGTACAGCACATTTTCACGAGTAAATAGCAAAAAAAGCTTCCTGCGCCGTTCCATTAATGGTTGCAGGAAGCTTTTTATTTTGTTTAGAATTGCTCTGCGCTTTTCCGAACTAATTTTTCCAGGAAGAAAAAGCATTCTCGTTTCCGCTCAAGTTCGGTTTGTCCATTTTCGGTGACATGATAATATTTCCTGCGGCCTGACTCTGACTCTTTCCAATGGCCTTTTATGAATTCTTTTTTTTCTAACCGTTTCAGGGCGGAGTAGAGGGTGCCTTCACTTATTTGATATTTGCCCATGCTCATTTCCTTCAAGATCTTCGTGATTTCATAGCCGTATAGCTTTTTTTGTGAAAGAAGTGAAAGCAAAAGGAGGTCAATGCTTCCCTTCATTAATTCTTTATCCAAATAAATTCTCCTCCTTTTCATTTTTAAAGTGTAATCCTTTGTACATCGTATCACAAGGTGCATTTTACTTTTCTTTTAAAAAATGGTTAAATGACGATTGCTAAATGAATTTAATCATAGTAAAATGTGCTTCGGAACGGATGAGTTGTGAAGCGTGTGGTAAGGATACTATATACATGATTTAATTGTTTAAATGAAAAAACGGAATAGGATAGAAGAATCCCTACTCAAGGGGTATTAATTGATTTTTTTTCGAAAATCATATAGATTCTATTTATTAACAAGAGCAGAGAAAGAAGGTCCTAGATAGATGAAAGTGAAAGCACCTGAATCATTCACATACAGAGGTGGAAAAAGAGCTGTTCTTTTACTTCACGGGTTTACCGGAAGTACAGGAGATATGAAGAAATTAGGGAAATACTTGAATGATCTCGACTATACTTGCCACGGACCTCTTTATAGAGGGCATGGATTGTCTGGTGAGGAACTCGTTAAGACTGGTCCTAAGGAATGGTGGGAAGATGTAGTTAATGGCTATAAATTCCTTAAAGAAGAAGGCTATGAGGAAATTGCAGTTGTAGGAATTTCTTTAGGAGGAGTTTTCTCATTAAAAGTGGGAATTGAATTGCCTGTAACAGGGGTAGTTTCAATGTGCGCTCCGACGCAAGGAAAAAGTATCGATCGACAAAAGAACCGCTTGCTCAATTATGCACAGGCTTATAAGAAGTTTGAGGGCAAAGATGCAGACCAAATTGCTGCAGAAGTGAAGCTTCTGGAAGAAGAGCCAATGCCTCAACTAAAAGATGTGTTGAATATTATAAATGAGACAGGTGAAAATTTAGATTTAATCACATCACCAACTCTTGTTTTACAAGGGCGCTTGGATGATCCAGACTATACGGAGAGTGCTTCAGCGATTTACAATGAAGTTGATACGCAGCATAAACACTTGATCTGGTATGAAAAATCCGGTCATATTATCACATTGGGTAAGGAACGTGAGCAGGTGTATGAGGATGTGTATAAGTTCTTAAATACACTGAATTGGTCGGAGTAATAAGCGAGTTTTATTGAAGAAGAGCGCCGGTCATCATATTATCCCCTTTAAGTTGAACGTGTAAAGAGCCTACATTAATATGTAAGCTTTACACTATACTTGAGGGGATTTTATTTTGGCTGCAAAAGTGCTTTTTGAAGTGTTCTTAAGTATCTATTTGTAGAAAAAGACCTTTAAGTTATCGTTATTATCAAGAGTTGCTAATAAAATATCGTTCACGTCGGCATTATATGTTATCTTGATTCTGTTTTTCAGCCATGCTTCGTCTTTACCGCCCCGATTTAATTCTTTAGAATCAATCTTTCCATCTTTAATGATCGTTTTAGGAAAAGTGAAGGCATTTGTTGCTAGGTGCATATCTTCTGGGGTTACTGCTTCATATTGAGGGTATAAAAACAATGAAATGGTACCACCCGGTTCCCATAGTGCGAGGGCCACTTTTTGAATATCTTCGACTTTTTCTTTTCTTAATTCCGATAATAAAAAATCGATGGAGATTCGGGCCCTTGCTAAGCTTTTGTAAATGATTTGTCCATTTTCGATAAGTGGAAAGGGGGCAGAGTCAAAAAACCTTCGGAGTTTGCCCCACTTAAGACCCGTAAACACACTAATTATATATAAAATCACTAAAACAAAGGTCGTGATCATTGAGCCCTTCAAACCTAACTGTTCATCAGACAAAGGGTGGGCAAGAATGTTTCCAATAATTAATGCCATTATGAAATCGAGTAATCTTAGCTGGGAAATGGACCGTTGCCCCATCAATTTAACCGAAAAAAGTAAGAAGAAGAAGGATATAATGGCTCTTAAAGTCCACTGAATTGCAGTAAGAGTTTCCTGGCTATTAAAAAAATCCACAAAAAATTCACGTCCTTATTTCCTATAAAGGAGATGTAATAGTTAGTATGATGAATTGAAGCAAGGATTATCACGACTGGGAAGGTTATTTAAAGACCTCTAAAGATGGGGCCGTTTATATTTAAGCCGACTCCTTCATAAGTATTACCCAACATTGGACCCTAGGAGACATTCTTAACTGTTTTCTAAAAATTTATATTAATATAACAACTTTAAATCGTATTGTAATTAAAAATAAACTGATTTAAAATGATATCTTTCCTGAGAAATTTATTTAAAAAATATCCTTGTATAATATCAGTGATGATGGTCTGATAGTTTCTACCTGGCAGCCGTAATGCCGGACTACAAGGAAGTATGAAAATAGAAGAGATGAACAGGTTTATGTTGCTTCGCTTGAAAAAAGCTTGATCTACATAAAATTGTTTCAATGAAGGCTCTTACTTTTTCACACTTTCTTCCTGCGGCTGAAAGTGTAAAAAGGTGAGGGCTTTTTATATAAAAAATATGAATGGGAAATAATATATCCAAAGGGGATGAAATCATGTATTTCTTATTGAATATACTAGGTGTTTTAGTTGTAATGGGAATCGTTTACCTATGTTCACCTAATAAAAGGAACGTTAAGTGGAAAGCCATTCTTACCTTGCTTGTTCTTGAATTTCTTATCACATGGTTCATGTTATCGACTAAAATTGGGGCATGGGTCATCAATCTGATCGCTTCATTCTTCACCTGGTTGATTGAATGCGCAAATGAAGGGATTTCTTTTGTCTTTCCTTCACTTATGGCAAATGAACAAGTGGATTTCTTTTTCAGCGCATTGATGCCAATTATCTTCATTATCACGTTTTTTGATGTCTTATCGTATTTCGGTATACTTACCTGGATTATTGATAAAGTGGGATGGCTCATCTCAAAAGTATCCGGTTTGCCAAAACTTGAGAGTTTCTTCTCGATTCAGATGATGTTCCTAGGAAATACCGAGGCACTTGCCGTTATCCGCCTTCAACTCAGTGCGATTAAGGATCAGCGTCTTTTGACATTTGGAATCATGAGCATGAGCAGCATCAGTGGTTCAATCATTGGAGCCTATCTGTCCATGGTACCGGCAACCTATGTTTTTGTAGCTATACCTTTGAACTGCTTAAATGCCTTGCTGATAGCTAACATGCTGAATCCCGTCGATGTCAGTAAAGAAGAAGACGTCGTTTATGTACCTTCTAAAGAGGAACGTAAAGATTTCTTTTCCACCATTTCCAACAGTATGTTGGTTGGGGCCAAAATGGTCTTCGTCATCATGGCAATGGTTATCGGCTATGTGGCGTTAACGGCCAGCGTAAACGGCATTTTCGGTTTCTTCGTGGATGGATTGACCATTCAAAAGATTTTCTCTGTCATTTTTAGTCCATTTGCATTCCTGCTTGGATTATCTGGACATGATGCCATGTACGTCGCTCAATTGATGGGAATCAAGCTTGCCACAAATGAGTTCGTTGCCTTGCTCGATTTAAAAGATAAAGTCAGTACACTGTCTCCGCATACAGTTGCTGTGGCTGTCACTTATCTGACGTCATTTGCCAACTTCAGTACAGTGGGCATGATTTATGGAACATTCAATTCCATACTCAATGATGAGAAATCGAACATTATCGGAAGAAATGTTTGGAAGCTGTTGGTTAGCGGGATGGCTGTTTCCTTGCTAAGTGCCATGGTCGTTGGATTATTCGTTTGGTGATTTAAAACAAGGGCATCCATTTTTATAAATGGATGCCCTCTTTTGTATGAAAAAAGCTGTGCTGGATTTTCCTATGCACAGCTTTTTGCTTTATTTCGTCAAATAGTTCTCCGTATAATATGGTTTATTTTCCTCATCGAAGGCAACTCCGACACCGAGTGATTCAAAATCCTTCTGTAATTTGTTTTCCCTGTGTCCAATGGAATTCATTAGGCCTTCATGGGCAAAGATACTGCTATTCTGACCGGCAGCCAGATTTTCCCCCGCCATTCGAAAATTGATTTTGTCATCTTCCATCCGGTCGAAAGGGGATTCTCCTTCAAGATTTGTATGGTTGAAGTATTGATTCACGGCCATATCTTCACTATGATCCTGTGCAGTGACCTTCACTTGTTTATCCCATGAAAGCACTGAGAGATCATGATTGACCCGTGATGCATTGGTCAAATCGAATAATTGATATTCAAAGCCCTTCTTTAATCCGGGGCCGGCTTCTGCAAAATAGCCGCTTTTTTCCTTTTCGAGTTTTGCGTCGATGATTTGGATTGCAGTGACTGTATTTTTCTCATGTTTGTCATAAAAAATGGTCACATAGCTATTATCCATTTCAAACATATCGTATTCGCCGCTGTCACTTCGAATCTGGTAATAGACGTTTCCTTTAAGCAGTTTTGTTACAGGCTCCCCCATTTTTCCAGTCACGGTTTCTTTGGGAGTGCCGCGTTTTATGCCTTCCTTTGAGGAAATCAAATCTTGGTTCGTATATAAACCAACAACTTTATTGTTGTTATCGTAGGCAACCATGAAGAAATTTTGATAATTTTCGTGATAGGCGAGCCAGTCTACGCCATATTCATTCCGCGTATTCCGCTTAGCTTCACCAGCCATCTTTTCTACATCAGCTTTCGTATCGCCCATTTCGATATTACGGACTGAAAATGATGCATCAGCAGGTGCTTCCAGTGCTGGTTTTTTCACTTTTTCCGTTTCCTGCGATTCTTTTTCAGAAGCGGTATCCAATGTTTCCGTCAGCGATCCAATCACGCTGCTGACTCCAGTACTCAGTTTTTCCAAGGCAGTCGAAACCTCTGGCCCGTTTATAAAGGAATGAACATCGGATGCAAAGGCACCAACCCCTGCTTTGAACCCAGACTCCTGAATATCTTTACCATATCCATACCAAAATCCACCGAGTAGGAGTATGAGGACAACAATATTAAACAATTTCCGCAAATCGTTCACTCCTGCTCTATCTAGGATATAGAATCCCGATTATTGAAAGATCATCTGCAGCATACTTAAGATAGGTGGGGCACATAACAAAAACAGTGAACACAGAATGAGTATTTGTGAGGCCATTTTTGGAAGCTTTTCCTTCCCTTTTCCCGAATACCAGCCACTGAACTGAAGTTTATTTCTATACCAGACGAATAATAAAATCAGGATCGCAATCGAGCCTAGCCAGCCATACTGATTCATATTAACTCCTATGTTTATATATATGCCGTTTACAATGGTCGAAATGATTGTTCCGGCTATCCCGAAAATTAATATGATACGTATCAATTCTAATAAGACCCTCATATGTCACTCCTTGGTTTCACCATTATACTTCTTCGTTTACAAAATAAAAACTTTAATGGTGTGGTATTACATATTATACCAAAAATTAGGAGGGGAATAAAACGGATGGTACGATGGTGAAATTTTTTTAGGAGAATTCATTATATACAAAAAAGATTAGCTACTTCGAGCTAATCTTTTTTGTTTGGAATTACTTCAATTGATCATTCAATACACTTTCCTCAAGAACGGAAAACTTATCTCCATACACTCTGGTTATGTGATTTTCCCCCCACGTACACAGTGCGGATAGGATACTTTCCAGGCTTTGTCCATACTCACTTAGTTCATATTCCACTTTTGGGGGGACTTGGTTGTAAACGATCCGATTGATGACACCGTCCTGTTCCAGCTCCCGCAATTGTTGGGTCAACATTTTTTGGGTGATGTTTGGCATAAGGCGCTTCAATTCACTAGTCCGCTTTTTTCCGTGGGTCAGATGGCAGAGGATTACGCATTTCCACTTCCCGCCCAGTACTTCCAGAGTTGCTTCAACTGATATATTGTACTTCTTTTTTTGCATGATTTGCATACTCTCCTTATTTTATAGGAACTTTAAGGTACCTATATTACTTTAAAGTACGTACTGTTTTTTATTTGTATTATATCTCATAATAACATTTGCACACCGAATTCCACTGTACCATTTATAAAAAAGTTGCTTAGGCAATTTCAATGATAGTACAAAACGACGAGAAGGAGAAGAGGATATGATTTCAAGTAAAAATAGAAGTACATGGGCATTGCTGGCTTTAGCGATCAGTGCCTTTGCGATAGGAACAACTGAGTTCATCAGCGTGGGATTATTACCACTCATTTCTAAAGATTTACACATTACAGTGACGACGGCGGGATTGACTGTATCCTTATACGCCTTGGGGGTTATGTTCGGGGCACCTATCCTGACATCCCTGACATCGAATATGTCGCGAAAGACTTTATTGCTTTGGATAATGGTCGTGTTCATTGCCGGAAATGCATTAGCGGCTTCTGCGACAACGGTCGGTGTATTATTGATCGCACGTGTTATTTCAGCGCTTGCACATGGTATCTTCATGTCAATCGGCGCTACGATTGCGGCTGATTTGGTCCCTGAAAACCGCAGGGCGAGTGCCATCGCCATCATGTTTACAGGCCTGACGGTGGCAACGGTGACCGGAGTTCCTTTTGGAACCTTCATCGGCCAGCAATTCGGCTGGAGGTTCGCTTTCATCATCATTGTGGCAATCGGCGTGATTGCTTTCATAGGGAACGGCATCCTAGTACCATCCGATTTAAGAAAAGCTGCACGGACCACGTTTCGTGACCAAATCAAATTGGTGACGAATGGCCGATTGCTGCTAGTATTCATCATAACAGCGTTAGGGTATGGAGGTACATTCGTTGTCTTCACGTACCTGTCGCCATTACTTCAGGAAGTGACAGGGTTTAAAGAAGGAACTGTGGCCTTGATTTTGCTAGTATATGGAGTAGCGATAGCAATAGGAAATACCCTTGGCGGGAAATTGGCCAATCGCAATCCTATTAATGCCCTATTCTATATGTTTCTTATACAGGCCATTGTACTTGTGGTCTTGACTTTCACGGCACCGTTTAAGATCGCTGGTTTAATTACGATCATTTTAATGGGATTGTTTGCATTCATGAATGTTCCGGGGCTTCAAGTGTATGTCGTCATGTTAGCGGAGCGTTTCGTGCCTAGTGCAGTGGACGTGGCGTCAGCCATCAATATTGCCGCCTTCAATGCAGGAATCGCCATTGGTGCCTACTTAGGAGGGGTGATTACGGATTCGATCGGACTGATCCATACAGCTTGGATAGGTGGAGTCATGGTGTTTGCAGCTGTGATTTTAACAGGGTGGAGCCGGGCCTTGGAAAGTAAAGACCGTACTAAGGGAACTGACAAAATAGCATAGGATTAAAAAAGTGATACATGTTAGAAAAGGCATGCTATGCGTTTAGAGTATCAAAAAACCAAGTATCATTGCATCCCTTCAGCGAATGATGGAAGGTTCCTTGAAGGGATGTAATGATACTGATACTTAAGCGCATTACAATCTTTGATAAAAACAATGAAGAAAAAATTTGGAGGTAGAGAGATAATGGTGAAAAATTTACAAGATACAACAACATTGCATAACGGGGTTAAAATGCCATGGTTCGGTTTGGGCGTATTTAAGGTGGAAGAAGGACCTGAGCTGGTAAATGCAGTTAAAGTGGCCGTTAAGCATGGTTATCGCAGTATCGATACGGCTGCCATTTATGAAAATGAAGAAGGGGTTGGACAAGGGATTCGTGAGGGCTTAAAAGAAGCTGGAATCTCCAGGGAAGACTTATTCGTAACATCAAAAGTCTGGAATGCCGATTTGGGATATGAATCGACAATTGCGGCTTACGAAAAAAGCTTAAAGAAACTTGGCTTGGAGTACTTGGATTTATATCTTATCCATTGGCCAGTGGAAGGAAAATATAAAGAAGCTTGGAGAGCATTGGAAACTCTTTATAAAGAAGGTAAAGTAAAAGCGATCGGTGTGAGCAATTTCCAGATTCACCACCTAAAAGATCTAATGGAAGATGCAGAAGTGAAGCCGATGGTCAATCAAGTAGAATGCCATCCGCGGTTAACTCAAAAAGAAGTTCAGGCATTTTGTAAGGAACAAGGAATACAACTTGAAGCGTGGTCACCTTTGATGCAAGGTGAACTTCTGGATAATGACGTTTTACAAGCAATTGCGACCAAGCATGGTAAATCAGTTGCACAAGTCATTTTACGCTGGGATTTACAAAATGGGATTGTAACGATTCCAAAATCCACTAAAGAACATCGTATTGTAGAAAACTCATCTGTATTCGATTTCGAATTGACGGAAGAAGAAATAAACCAAATTGATGGATTGAATCAGAATCACCGTGTTGGTCCAGATCCTGATAATTTCGACTTTTAATCACGTATGAAGGAGAGGGACGGAATATCCGTCTTTCTCTTTTTTTATTGGATCTCCACATTGTTGGGGATGGAAAAATGCTGTACCAACATTCGATGGCGTTTACAATGACAGCTTCGGGAATCTGATTAGTTGACACGGTATTTCTATGATGATATAAATGCATGTGCATGCATTATATAAAAAAGGAGATAAAAATTATGAATGATTTATTTTCACCTTATCGCATAAAAGAACTTGAACTTAAAAATAGGATCGTCATGCCGCCGATGTGCCAATACTCCGTCGAAGCGGAAGATGGTATACCAACCAACTGGCATCAGCAGCATTATGTAAGCAGGGCAGTTGGAGGCACGGGGTTAATTATAGTTGAAATGACCGATGTGGAACCTGATGGGCGCATTTCGAATCGCGATCTTGGATTATGGTCCGACGATCAAATTGGAGCTTTCTCCAACATCGTTAAGGAAGTTCATCAATACGGTGCAAAAATCGGGATACAAATCGCCCATGCAGGCCGTAAAGCGGAGGATGCCGAAACTCCGGTGGCACCATCAGCCATCGCCTTTGATGAGACGTTTAAAACACCAAGAGCTTTAGAAACGGAAGAAGTGAAGGAAATGGTCGATAAATTTCGGGCATCGGCCAGAAGGGCTGTTCAAGCAGGATTTGACGTAATCGAATTACACGGTGCACACGGGTATCTAATCCACCAATTCACATCACCGCTTACGAATAAACGGGATGACGAATATGGAAGGGACCTGACCAAATTCGGAGTGGAAGTCATTAAAGCCGTGAAAAGCGAAATGCCTGCCGACATGCCTTTGATCATGCGCATTTCTGCAAGAGAATACGTTGAAGGCGGATATGGTATTGAAGAAAGCATTGCATTTTCACAAGTCTTTAAAGAAGCAGGCGTCGATATGTTCCATGTAAGCTCTGGAGGAGAAGGCCCGATTGGAGCAGACGGAAGACCGGGTACGCATGCTAACTATCAAACGCCGTTGGCCAGGGAAATCAAAAAAGCTTTGGATATTCCGGTGATTGCTGTAGGTCGATTAGATGATCCGATTCTTGCAAATTCAATCATTGGTAATGAAGAAGCGGAATTGGTTGCCGTCGGCAGAGGAATGCTGCGAAACCCATATTGGGCACTGGAGGCATCTAAAGCTTTAAATAAAAAAACGGAGATCCCTAAACAATATCAACTTGGATTCAAGCATTGATACAAATTTATTCCTTAAAACGCCGGCGAATATTATATTCGCTGGCGTTTTTACATTCAGGCTCCAGTGACTATAGGACGGATAAGGATCATCGCAAATTAATCGATCCTTTTCGGTATTCTGATAGTGGCTGCCTTGTTAAATTTCATCAGCCGAACCATTACGTGATGTTTAACTGGAAATTTTGTTATAATGAAAAAGATAAATCAAACGATAATTCGAGGTGCTAATTATGGAAGAAATCAAAATCATTACAACTGAAGAAGTGGAAGCTAAGCTTGAGGCAGGCGAAGCGATGGAGCTTGTCGATGTTCGTGAAGACGAAGAAGTGCAAGAGGGAATGATTGAAGGCGCGAAACATATTCGCATGAATGATATCCCGGCGAACCTTGACTATTTTGATAAAGAAAAAGAATATATTTTTATCTGCCGTTCAGGACGCCGCAGTGAAAATGTATGCCATTATCTTCAGGAACAAGGATATAAAGTGGCAAACATGGTTGGCGGAATGCTTGAATGGGACGGCGAAGTCATCGTTAAGTGAAGTTCTTCAAAAAAACCTGTTACTTTTGTAAGCGTAAATCCAAGAATGTGACGGCTTATTTGAATGAAGAAAGACATAAGATCATGGTTTGTTCACAATGTCGTGAATATGCGGAAAGACGCGCATATTTGAAGACGTGAAAAAAAAGAGTCCTTTCATGAAAGGGCTCTTTTTTCTATGAACCTTTCCTAACGGGGATGCAAAAGTTATATGTTAAAATTAGGGTGCTGAAATCAGAAAATATAGAAAAAGGAGCGTTGAAGCATGAATGTTCATAAAATAGCGGTCATTGCTGGTGATGGGATAGGCCCTGAGGTGATTAATGAGGGTGTAAAGGTACTTAAAGAAGTGGCTGCAATTGCCGGGGATTTTTCTTTCCAGTTCACATATTTTCCGTGGGGCTGTGAATATTATCTCGAGCACGGCAAAATGCTGCCCGACGACGGACTGGAACAACTGATGAAGTTTGACGCCGTGTATCTTGGAGCGGTCGGTTATCCTGGTGTCCCGGACCATATTTCATTACGTGAACTTCTGCTGAAAATCAGAAAGGGATTTGACCAATATGTGAATGTTCGACCCGTTAAATTGCTTCAAGGTGCACCCTGTCCATTAAAAGACGTGACTCGTGACCAAATCGATATGGTTGTCATCCGTGAAAACAGTGAAGGGGAATATTCCGGTGCCGGTGATTGGCTTTTTAAAGGCAAGCCAGAAGAAGTGGTACTGCAGACGGGGGTCTTTTCACGAAAAGGAACGGAGAGGATCATCCGTTATGCGTATGAACTTGCGCGTAAGACAGGAAGGACGCTAACGAGCATAAGCAAGGCGAACGCATTGAATTATTCAATGGTTTTTTGGGATCAGGTTTTTGAAGAAATTGGACAGGAGTATCCGGAAGTAGAAACGAATTCCTATCTGGTCGATGCGGCGAGCATGTATTTTGTCAAACAGCCCGAACGGTTTCAAATCGTTGTCACCTCCAATTTGTTTGGTGACATCATCACGGATTTAGGTGCTGCCATTGCAGGCGGGATGGGACTGGCGGCCGGTGCCAATTTAAACCCGGAACGGATTTACCCTTCGATGTTCGAACCGATTCATGGTTCAGCCCCGGATATAGCACATCAAGGCATCGCCAATCCACTTGCGGCCATATGGTCCGCAAGCCAGATTCTCGATTTCTTTGGGCACGGGGTTTGGGGTGCAAAAGTGTTGGACGTGATCGAACAGTTGATGATTGATAAAAAGGCTCTGACTCCTGATATGGGCGGGGCTGCTTCTACAGAAGAAGTCGGGGATGAGGTGGTTGCAATATTATCCGCTTTACAAATAAATCAAGTATAATCATCATGAAAAATGGGCATCCTGCACAATAACTATCATTATAGTAAAAGGGCGGGGAGCCGATGATACAAGTCAAATTATTTGATTATGAGCATGAAAAGGATCTAGAGGATGAAATGAACTTTTTCCTGGAAGACATTCGTGATAATCAAATCGTCGATATCAAATACAATGTCGCCACTACAGGTGAAGAGGAAGAGGAACAAATCTACTGTTTCAGTGCGATGATCATCTATAAAAAAAAATAAAGGCCGGCTGGCCCTATAATCAATATTAGACTACCTATTGCTGCAACGCGGGCAATCCAAGGTAGTCTTTTTTGCGTCTTGACTTCCTGGGAAGGGGGCAAATTCGATGTGGAAATCAAGACGATGTCGCTTCCCCGCCGTTGACATGAAGTGTTTGTCCTGTCACAAAACGGGAATCATCAGAAGCGAGATAGACAAAGGTGGGAGCCAGTTCAAATGGCTGGCCTTGACGCTCCATCGGGTTATCGACTTGTGTCACTTCGTCTGCCGAAAAACTTGCCGGGATGAGGGGTGTCCAAAACCTTCCGGGCGCAACGGCGTTCACCCGGATGCCTTGATCGACAAGACTGTTTGCCAAGGCACGGGTAAAACCAATATTGGCCCCTTTAGTCGCCGTGTAATCAATTAATTGCTTATTCCCTTTAAACGTCACGACAGAAGATGTATTAATGATGGAGGACCCAGCTTTTAAATGGGGAAGGGCAGCACGGGTCGTGTAGAAGTGGGAATAGATATTCACTTTAAAGGTATCATCGAATTGCTCATCCGTAATATCAAGCAAGCTTAATTGCTGAAATTGAATACCCACATGGTTACAAAGAATATCGAGCTTTCCAAATGTTTGGATGGTGTCTTCCACGATATTGATACATTGCTGCTTATCCCTTAAGTCACCAGGCAGCAGTAAGCAACGTTGTCCAAGCTCTTCAATTCTCGTTTTAGTCCGATTGGCATCCTCATGTTCATCCAGATAAGCGATGGAAACATCTGCGCCTTCTTTAGCAAAAGCGATGGCAGCCGCAGCTCCAATCCCACTGTCTCCTCCAGTTATCAATGCGACACTACCTGTTAATTTCCCACTGCCCCTATAATTGGGATTTTCAATGATGGGCCGGGGTACCATTAATTTTTCTACACCAGGTTGGCGGAATTGGCGTTGCTCCGGAACTGTGATGGGAACGTCTTGATAACGAGTGATCTTTCCATAATTCGGATGCATGGGATAGCCTTTATCGGATGATTTCTTTTTCTTATCTTCTGCCATGAGGAGTCCTCCTAAAAAAGAATTTAGTCGGGTTACTTTATGATGATCAGGTATATGCCGTGCATGAAGAACATCTATGTGGGCGGGCTCGTTGCCGTGCAGCTCGAATATGCTGAAGGGTAGAAAAAAGTTTTTGGAGGCCTCTATATGCCATATTATTATAGCGAAGAAGTGAAGTTATTATTGGTCGAACAATCGGATGAAAAAGTGGAGTTGTTATATGATTCCAACCCAAATACCTTTGAATTGCCGCTCATAGGACCAAGACCGCCATATTATTATAACCCGCGTTATGTGCCGTATTATCCTGTGATTTAAGGGTGAACATAAAAAGGGGAAATGCATGAAGAACGGAATCTGCTGAATGGGGCTGCCTGGGTCTTTCAATGAGTGGACTAAAAGCAGCCTTAATTCGACTCAACAAATTCCAGATCATAACAGATGACATTAGGAAAAACTGACTATATTCTTCTATGAATTTTACAAACACGGAGATAATGGGTAAAGTTATACATAATACATTGAGCGGACTGATGTATTTAAAGGAGAGATCCATTTTGGATAACAATATGAAACAACTAATAGAAAATATACAGCAATCGGATGGTGGCCATATTTTATACTGTTTTAATGAATTGGAAGCCTACATTGAAAATGAGGCAACTTTCATCATTGCCGGTGTTGAACAGGGGGACCATATCCTGGTCGTCGAAAATGACCGTATCTTTCCTTTCGTGTACAAGAAATCGCAGCTTCATTTAAATGAGGAGCAATTGGAGCAAGTGCATCTTATGAATAATTTTGATTTTTATTGTTTTCATGGAGACTTCCATCCTTCGACGATGGTTAATTATTTCTTGGAAAATATCGATACATACACTGAACGCAATCAGCACGTGCGGACATGGGGCCATGTTGAATGGGGCCATGACGATCAAGTCAGCTTAGCGATAGGCGAATATGAAAAAGGAATCGACAAACTGATCAAGGAAAGAGGATTGATTTCAGTTTGTGCATACGATGACTGCAGATTGCCTGCCGAGCTAAAAACAAACTTGATCAAGCATCATGGAGTCCTGATAACCGATGAAAAAATCACGATTTTAGCAAACGGATAGAATCAAAGGAGCGAGTTATTTGGAAAGTTTTACGGAACGGGTAATTAATATCATACAACAAATCCCTTCCGGTAAAGTGATGACATATGGTCAGATCGGACAGCTTGCCGGAAGTCCGCGCGGTGCAAGGCAGGTCGTAAGGATCCTTCATTCAAGCAGCAAGAAACATGACCTTCCTTGGCACCGGGTAATCAATGCCAAGGGAGAAATCGGCATAAAAGCGGAGGGCGCCGCAGAACACCAGAAGGCGATGCTGGAGAGTGAAGGCATCACATTCACGGAACGGAATACCATTGACCTCGAAGCTTTTCGCTATCATCCAGAAATATTTTGAACGGAAAGCCGGATAAAAGAAGCGGCGCGAGTGCGGACGAATAAAGTGCATGTGCGGACGAAAAAACTGTTCCGGATGCCAAAAAAGTACGCTGAAGGCCGAAATAACGGTGCCTACGCAGGAATTGATGCCTAACAAACAAACAGAATGGATGTATAGGCTTACAAAATCGCATCTAAAAGAGGCTGATCCAAGCGGATCAGCCTCTTTTTAGGAATTATGAACGGGCATACATGGCAGCATTCATTCCGGCGAGTCTTCCAGTTACTAATGCCGATGTGATATTATAGCCGCCTGTGTATCCGTGTATATCCAGAATTTCACCGCAGAAATACAGTCCGTCCATTAGTTTGGATGCCATTTCTTTTGGATGTATTTCTTTGACGGATACGCCTCCTCCTGTGACGAAGGCTTTTTCTAGCGGCTGGGTGCCGTGTACTCCGAATTGGAAGTCCTTGCATAATTCTGCAAAGCGGCGGATTTTTTCATTTGATATCGTCGCTCCTTGTTCTTGAAGGTCGATGCCGCTTCGCTCAAGCAGGAAGTGAAGGTATCGTTCAGGAACTAAACCTTTTAAGGTGTTTTTTATGGCTTTTTTCGGTTCGGCTTTGATTTCCTTCATGATGTCTTGAAAAACCTCTTCCTTGTTTCGGTCCGGCAGGGCATCGAGTTTCATGGTCACTTCCGATAGGTTCCATTTTTTCATCGCTTTCACGACGAATTGGCTGCATCTTAGAACAGCAGGACCGGAGACGCCAAAATGGGTGAAGAGCATGTCCATTCGGTGTGTGATCAGGGCCTTGCCTTTTGGGTTAAGGACACTCAATGAAACATCGCGAAGTGCGAGTCCTTGAAGTGTTCGATCTTTAATGAATGTTTCATGGCTGAGTACGGGAACTTCTGTTGGGAACAGTTCGGTAATCGTGTGCCCCGCCTTTTTAGCCCATGCGTAGCCGTCTCCGGTTGAACCGGTGTGAGGAACTGATTTCCCGCCGACTGCAATTACGACTGCATCTGTATCAATGGCCTGTCCATCTTTCAACCGGACACCGCTTGTTTTTCCATGTTCATAGAGAACTTCCGCAACTGGAGAGTTCTTATAAATCGTTACTTTTAAATTCGACAGGCGCGTCAGAAGGGCATCCACGACACTTTGTGCTTTATCGTTGACAGGGAACATCCGGCCATGGTCCTCTTCTTTAAGAGCCACGCCTAATTTTTCAAAGAATTGAATAATGTCTTCATTATTGAACTCTGAGAATGCACTGTATAGAAATCGCCCGTTTCCAGGGATATGCTGAATGATTTCATCGATTGAGAGCCTGTTCGTCACGTTGCAGCGTCCGCCGCCCGAGATTGCAAGTTTCCTGCCAAGCTTTTCGCCTTTATCCACTAACAAGACATGGGAACCTTTTTCCCCGGCTGCAATTGCTGCCATCAATCCGGAAGGACCGCCGCCAATTACCACTACATCATATTTCAAATTGATCACCACTTTATCATTTTCAGTCCCTTCATTATATAGCAAGAGCCCGTCAGATTGCGAATGTAGAAAGAAAGGAATTATTTGTTTGTGTATTATCTTCGAAAACGATAAACTTGAGTGTAGTTTTCTATAGAAAAAATACTTTAATATGATAAGATAAAGAGCGTGTGAAACGTAACTGACAGAGGCAGGAAGGGATTAGATGTCATCTAAGTTTTTAAAAGGGGCTTTTATATTAACGCTGGGAGCGATCATATCCAAGGTACTTGGTTTATTTTACGTCATCCCATTTGAACATATGGTTGGGAATAAAGGGGCTACCCTCTATCAATATGGGTACGTTCCATATACCATTTTCATTAGCTTTGCAACGGCAGGCATGCCGCTTGCTGTTTCTAAATTCATTTCGAAGTATAATGCGCTCGAGGAGTACGCCGTCGGTGAGAAGTTATTTAAATCGAGCCTGAAATTAATGGTTGTCACCGGTTTTCTCGCTTTTTTGATTCTCTATACGATGGCCCCGCTGTTTACTGGAGTCTTTGGGGTCAGGCAGGAAGATGTCAGTGATGTCACGGAGATCATACGGGCAGTCAGCTTCGCCTTGATTTTTGTACCGTTCATGAGCATCATCCGCGGCTTTTTTCAAGGTCATGAAGCGATGGAACCAACGGCCATATCTCAGGTTATCGAACAAATTGTCCGCATCGTGTTCCTTCTGGCTGGTGTGTATGTTGTTTTGAATGTCCTGGATGGAGAGTTAGTGAGAGCCATCCAAGTAGCTACCTTCGCGGCTACGGTCGGGGCTGTCGGCGGTTTAGTGGTGTTATTTTGGTATTGGAAAAAACAAAAACCCCATTTGGACAGCCTGATGAAGAAAGACCGGGGGACGATGGAAATTTCCCTGAAGGAGATCTATAAAGAAATATTTCTTTCGTCGATTCCTTTCATATTTGTCGGAATCGCGATGCCATTGTTTCAGTTTGCGGACCTATTGTCTTTCAATAAGGCGATGTCGTCCATCGGGTTGCAGCATGTCGCAGAAGATGCCCTTGGGGTTTTGAATGTATATGCCCAGAAGCTTGTCTTGATTCCGATGACGCTTGCAACCGGGTTTTCAATGGCGCTTCTTCCCTCGGTGACGAAGGCATATGTAAGCGAGGATTCGGAAGAGTTAAACCGCCAGCTGAACCAAGCCTTCCAAATTTTGTTGTTCATTACGATTCCAGCGGTCGTTGGCATGTCGGTGCTAGCCGATCCAATCTATAGTGCCTTTTACAGCCATGATCCACTTGGAATCAGTGTCCTGAAGGCATATGCGCCCGTTTCCATCTTGTTTGCGCTTTTTTCCGTTTCGGCGGCCATTTTACAAGGCATCAATCAGCAAAAATATACGGTGCTCAGCCTGCTTGTTGGCTTTTTAATCAAATTGAGCTTGAATATCCCGATGATCAAGTTGTTTGAAACGGAAGGATCCGTTTATGCCACGGCATTCGGCTACTTGGCTGCTGTGCTGCTGAATTTGTATGTCATTACCTACTTTACTGGATATCGTTACAGCCTTACCATCAGAAGATCTGTTTTGATAACTGTTTTTTCAATTATAATGGGACTGGCTGCATGGGGCATGTTCAGTTTATTATCGCTGTGGCTTACAACGGAAGGGCGCTTCCAAGCGATTTTGATCGTGGCCGTTTGTGCAATTTTTGGAGCTCTCATTTATGGGGCGCTTTCCTTGAAAAGCAAACTTGCCCATCGTTTGTTCGGTGCCCGGATCGATCGGTTAAAAGCTAAATTAGGATTATAAGTTGGAAGTTTGATGTGTAAAAAAAAGGGTATTGAATGGTGAATCCCCAGATTAAAATATATTGGCCTTGCCTGTCATTAAAGTGGGCAAGGCTTTTTACTGAAAAAGGCTTTAGGAGGAAACGATGAGAATAGATAAGATTTTATCCAATATTGGTTATGGCAGCAGGAAAGAAGTGAAAAAGCTCCTGAAATCCGGCGCCGTCAAGGTCAATGAAAGGCTGCTTAAGGACCCGAAAGAACAAGTGGACCCTGATACGGAAATCGTGACGGTTCATGGTGAACGTGTTGAATACAGGGAATTCATCTATTTAATGATGAATAAACCGCCAGGCGTATTGTCGGCAACGGAAGACAAACACCAAGAAACGGTCATCGACATCTTGGAGCCAGAAGATTCGGTTTTCGAGCCATTTCCTGTAGGCCGTCTTGATAAGGACACAGAAGGTTTATTGCTGATCACGAATGACGGAAAGCTTGCCCACCAACTGCTTTCCCCAAAGAAACATGTCCCTAAAACATATTTTGCGGTCATTGATGGCGAAGTAACGGAACGGGATATCGAGGCATTCCGCAGCGGTGTGACCTTGGATGATGGATACGAAACAAAACCAGGTGAATTGAACATTTTAAAATCAGGTCTGACATCAGATATCGAGCTGACGATCATGGAAGGGAAGTTCCATCAGGTGAAGCGGATGTTTGAGGCCGTTGGCAAACGTGTCGTCTACCTAAAGCGTCTTTCCATGGGGAGTTTACAGCTTGATGAGGAACTTGAGCTTGGTGAATACCGTGAGTTAACGGCGGAGGAGCTTGAACAGTTAAAGGCGGGCCAACCGACTGAATGATAGCTGGACACAAAAAATGAGGCGGACAATATTGTCCGCCTCAAAGTATTTTACATATCGATCTTGTTCGGGTGGTCGTTCATTTTTACGATGACATCTTCACCTTTTTACTTGTTGTCGTCCAAAGGCCACGGCTTGGGCTTTGAACAAGGTCATTGTATGCTAAGACATTTAAATCGCGCTGCACAGTTCGAGGAGTGATGCCAAATTCTTCTACAAGCTCTTGAGTAGAAACCGTACCGTTATTACTAATGAACATATAAACGGATTTAATACGGGTTAACATGCGATTTGTTGAAGGTTTCAAAAAATCACTCCTTATTCTTTTCATTGTTATTCTGAACAAATGAAAACAACCGATATGTCGGACAGCATTTCAGCTGTCACTATGTACTTGCTATACCCACCCTATAACTCCTCGGAAACATTTAGAAAAAATAAGATGTCATTAGCTTCATTCTACCCCTTTGCAAAAGCAAATTCTAGGAAAAGATGCTAATTGACTAAATATTACATTTATTATATCAAATTTTAACAAATTTATTCTCTTTACATATACAAAAATTAATAAAGAGCTGATCCATTCGTTCACGAACATATTTTACCAACAAAGAATGCTTAAAATGCATCCCAAGATGTCGCACAGCACGAACGTTGACTATAAAGCATATACATGTTATTTTACTTAAAAGGATCATAAATCGTAATTATTACGCTTTATGTATTAATAGGAGCTTGATGGCTTGCGGTTATGATGTCATAATGAGGTATCGGGCAGTATAGATTTTTCATACATATCTAAAAGGATTTAAATATAAACCAATTCGAGGTAGAGCCATATGAACGAAAGATTAATGGAGTTTTTATTGCGCGACGAAGTGACCAGACTTTCTGGCGTGAAAAAACAAGTGTATGAATTCATCGTGAACGAAGAAGATTATCTTGCTTCGAAGTCGGACACGGTCGATCAATTCATGAGATTGCTGGTAAAGCATTCTCCGCCCCGGCTCGCAGCCCGTCATTTCAATATGCCTTATGGGGAAATCATTCGTTTCATGAATGAAATAGAAGATGAACTGAATGAGAGATTAGAGGAAAGATGCAAGAAAGTGAAGTGGATGGACTACACGGAAAAGGGCCAGCAGGCATTTGTGAAATATCATAGAAAGTTATATCTATTCGTAAATTAATAAATGGATCATAAAAATGCCCTCGGTATGAAAGGGCATTTTTTTATTTGTCCGGAACCGTTAAACGGGAATCCAGCACAACCATCCTTTAAATCCAGCCTCCTCGCCGCAAGCTAGTGCTGGAGAGGAAATCAATGATGAAGGTGTTGATTTGTGCCAATTGTTTCCTGAAACATCATTAGGCCGGCAGTTATAGATCTCCCTTTCATTTTTGATTTGGTTAAAGATGCGTATTCCGAAAGTGATCGCCAAAGTTAGACCCTGTCATTTTGTTAAAACGTCCTTCATTACAACTACATTAGACATTCGCCGAACCCTTTTTGTCTACAAACTGAAATGGGAACTATACTACTGTATAGTTCCCGTTTGTTCTTGCTTTTACGAAAGAATCAAATGTGTGTCGGTCTCTTTAAATGAAGAGATGAAATCTTTATGTAAATGATCATCAGTAATGATGTAATCGATTTTATCCAGTGACGATATCCCGATGGTCACGTCTTTCCCGAACTTTGTGCTGTCAGCGGCAACATAGACTTCTTGGGATAAATCAATGATTTTTTTTCGTGTGTTCGCTTCTTCTAAATTATAGTCGGATATGCCTTTTTCAACGGTTATGCCACTCGCACAAATGAATGCTTTCGAAATATTCAATTCACTAAAGTTGAATAAGTAGTCAAAAGCAACAATGGATTGTTCATTTCTCCTTACTTTCCCACCTATGATCAATAACTCGATATCGCTATGAATGAGCTCATTTACAACAGGGATCGAACTGGTTATCACGGTCAGTTTCTTTTTCTGTTTAATATATTTAGCGATTTGATAGGTTGTCGAACCACTATCGATATAAATGCAATCGCCATCGTTGATATACTCACTGCATTTTTGGGCGATGGTTTCCTTTTCTTCTAATTGACTGAACATCCGTTCATCTATCGTCGATTCTCCAAACTTCGATTGAACCAGCTTAACGCCACCATAGATCTTTTCTATTTTTCCTTGCTTTGTAAGCAGGTTTATATCCCTTCTGATGGTTTCGATGGAAACTTGCAGTTCTTCAGTAAGCTCGGCAATCTTCATAACTTTTCTAATCGTTAATAACTCGATGATCTTCTTTTGCCTTTCAAGTGGAAGCATAAGTTTCACCCGCCTATTCTTCATATCTTTCTTCCTGATTTTCAGTTTAAGTGTACTGTTTACCGCGAATATATTCAACAAGTAGATGATGAAGATATCACTAATTGGTCAAAAGTTAGTATGAAGTTGGTAATAAAGTGTTCATTATTTACAGAGTATTTACAAAAATCTCAAATTCGTTTTACAAAAGGCTTTTATACTAAGGGTGTATTAAAGGAGGTGAACGGTTTGCTAAAATTACAAAATATTAGCAAGCAATTCGATGGAAAATCAGTTTTGGATAATATAAATCTTGATATTAAAACGGGGGAGATCGTTTCACTATTAGGACCAAGTGGAAGCGGCAAAACTACTTTATTACATATAATTTTGGGATTGACGGGTATCAATCATGGAAAAATCATTTTCAATGATGCCGATTTGAGTAACGTGTCCATGAAAGACCGGGGATTTAATATCGTTTTCCAGGATTACGCTCTTTTCCCTCATTTAAATGCCTATGAAAATATCGTTTATGGATTGAGGAACAGGAAGGGATCCGTTTCCAAGGAAGAGCTTCAGGAATACATCGATTTTCTGGAATTAACACCGCATTTGAAAAAAAGGATCAGCGAATTATCCGGGGGTCAGAAACAAAGGGTCTCGATCGCAAGGACTCTTGTAATGAAACCGAAGATCCTATTACTTGATGAGCCACTGAGTGCTTTGGATGGTGTGATTAAGGAATCGATAAAGGAACGCATCAAATCCATTGCCCGCGAATATAAGCTGACGACGATCATAGTGACACATGACCCGGAAGAGGCTTTGACGATGTCCGATAAAATTTTGATCATTAATCAGGGGAATATTTCTCAATTTGGATCACCTCAAGAAATCATTAATCAGCCAGCCAATGATTTTGTTAAGGAATTCATTCTTAAACAACTGGAGATCAAGAGAGAAAATATTTATAACTTATTCGGTGAAAAGTATGCCTGATGTAAAACCGGCAATGAGAGTCATTTATATACCTATCTTACTGCTATTTGCCGCTTTTCTTTTCTTGCCGCTTGGCGTATTGTTCGTCCGTTCTTTTGAAACGGCTGATGGAATCAATCTCTCGAATTATTTAACGGTCCTTTCAAATGCAGAGCTGATGAAGTCATTTGGAAACAGCGTGAAAATCTCAGGGCTCACAGCCGTCATTACGACCGTTTTAGCTTTTTTCCTGGCCTATTCCATCCATTGCACCCGATTATACAGGCCATTAAAAAGTGTAATTAAAACAGGGATCCTTATTCCGATGCTGCTTCCGACGATCACATTCGGGTTTGCGATCATCTACTCTTTCGGCAATCAAGGAATCATAACGAAGATTTTTGGAAGGAATCTATTCGATATATACGGATTTAATGGATTATTGATAGGTTATGTGATTTATACATTGCCATCAGCTTTTCTTCTCATTAATAATTCCTTCAAGTACATGGATAAAAAGTTCATAATCGTTTCGAAATTAATGGGTGACGGAACGATAAGAAGTTTTATGAATACGATCATACGGCCATTGTCGGGAACTTTGGGAGGAGCCTTTGTACTTTCCTTCATCTTGAGCTTCACCGATTTTGGGATACCGGCTTCAGTCGGCGGGACCTACTCCGTTGTTGCGACGCAACTGTATCAAGTCATGCTAGGTTCAATCCCTGATTTCAATAATGGTGCAGTGATTGCCATTCTCATGCTCATTCCGGTAGTATTCAGTGTTTTCCTATTAAACTATCTGGAAAAACTTAATTTTCATTATGACAAGTTCAGCGATATCGAAATGACGCAGCACAAAGGGAGGGATATATGTTTTGGGGGTATCTCGCTGCTGGTCTTAATAGGGATGTTTTCTGTATTCGCGGTCATGTTCATTGCACCATTTTTAACTAGTTTCCCATATGATCTCTCGTTCACCTTAAAGCACTTTATCGACACATTCCAATCGAGCGATTTAACGGCAGTCTATAAAAACTCCTTATTCGTTGCCTTAATGACGGCCGTACTGGGAACGCTCATCGCTTTTAGCTCGGCAGTTTTGAATGTCCGAACGCCCCTTAGGGGGAAATCGTCAATGGATGTCATTTCGATGCTGACGACTACAGTACCAGGAATGGTGTTGGGTTTATCGTATTTGCTGCTGTTCAACGGCAGCAGCTGGAAGGGGACCTTTGCCATCATCATTCTATGTAACATGGTCCACTTCTTTACGACACCCTATTTAATGGCGAAAAACTCTTTATCCAAAATGAACCCTGCTTGGGAAACCACCGGGAATCTATTGGGGGATAGCTGGATCAGGACAATCTATCGTGTCATTCTGCCAAACTCGGCATCTACGGTGATCGAGATGTTCAGCTACTATTTCATTAATAGTATGGTGACGATCAGCGGAATCATCTTTTTGGTCACGGCCCAAACCACATTAGTGGCCAGTAAAATTAAAGAGCTTCAGCATTTTGCCAAATTCAATGAAATATTCATCCTGTCTTTACTTATCTTTTTTACAAATCTAGTCGTGAAGCTGCTTTGTGATCATTATCAAAAAAGACAATTCAAACATTAATGAGGGGGATATTATGTTTAAGACGATGAAGATAGCCTTACTGTCTCTAGTTGCTTTAAGTTTGGTATTTGTATTGGTGGGCCGTAACAGCGGCAAAGCGGATGAGGAAAAGGTGGTCATTTATACGAATGGCGATGAAGAAGCCACTGCAGCAATGGAGACTTCCCTGAAAGATGCCGGATACGAAGGGAAATATGTCCTTCAATCATTAGGCACATCTGAATTAGGAGGGAAACTGCTGGCAGAAGGCGCTGAAATCGAGGCTGATGTCGTGACGATGAGTTCCTATTTCATCGAAAGTGCACAGGATCAGCACTCCATGTTTAAGGACCTGTCATTCAGTACCAAAGCATTGGAACAACATCCAGCCTATTATACGCCGATTTTGGCAAATACCGGTTCCATTTTTGTGAATACGGAAGTGCTCAAACAAAAAGGCCTGCCGATGCCGACCTCGATTAAGGACTTAACAAAGCCGGAATATAAAGGGTTCGTTTCAATTCCTAATATCTTGGACTCTTCAACAGGGTGGCTGTTAGTTCAAGCAATTATCAGTCAATACAGTGACGGGGAAGGGAAAAAGGTTCTCCATGATTTAATAGCAAATAGCGGTCCGCATCTTGAGAGCTCAGGTTCTGGTCCAATCAATAAAGTGCAAGCAGGGGAAGTGGCTGCCGGTTTTGGTTTACGCTATCAAGCCGTGATGGCTAAAGAGTCGGGCTTACCAATCAAGTTTGTCGATCCCATTGAGGGGAATTTCTCCTACACGGAATCCGTCGCTGTCGTCAATAAGGATAATGAAGCTAAAACAAGTTTAGCAATGAAAATGGCAGAAACGATCAGTAAAGATGCTAGAGAAGAACTGTTGGAACATTACCCGGTCGCACTTTATGAAGGTGAAAAGGTAACGGAAAAGAACAAACCGGCCCACCCTATGAAATTCGAGCTGCCTCTAACGGTCGAATTATTAAAACAGCATCAAGAGTTTTTTAAATCAGCACAATGATAAATACAGTGAGGAGTGAAGGAAAATGAATACTTATAAACTTTTAACGCCTGGACCGCTGACCACTACAAGTACGGTGAAACAGGAAATGCTTGTTGACCGCTGTACGTGGGAAAATGATTATAAAGAAATCACACAAAAAATCAGATCCCAGCTTCTTGAATTGGCATATGCTGCAAACGGAGAGTATACAGCTGTACTTATGCAGGGAAGCGGCTCGTTTGTTGTAGAATCTGTGCTGACGACAGCACTTTCAAAATCCGATAAAGTGCTGATCATAACGAATGGCGCATATGGAAAACGGATTGTGAAAATGGCGGAGTGCATCGGATTGAATCATGTGGAATATGGCGTTGAGTACAATGAATTTCCAAAGGAAGCTGAAATCCGGAACATTTTACTGGATGATAGTGATATCACACATATTGCAATGGTTCATTGTGAAACGACGACAGGGATTTTAAATCCGATAGAAATGGTTTCGAAGATATCAAAGGAACAAGGGAAAACCTTGATCATTGATGCGATGAGCAGCTTTGGCGGAGTTGAGATGAATGTGCCTGAACTCGGAATTGATTATTTGATCAGCAGTGCAAATAAATGCATTCAAGGAATCCCTGGTTTTGGTTTTGTCATTGCAAAGCTTGAGAAATTGTTGGCTTGTGAAGGCAATGCCCGCAGTTTGTCCCTGGATTTATATGATCAGTGGAAAGAGATGGACAAGGATGGGAAATGGCGCTTCACATCCCCAACACATGTAGTGGCCGCGTTTGCTAAAGCGTTGGAAGAATTAACTGAAGAAGGCGGCATTCCAGCCAGATTCTCCCGCTATAAAAATAATAATGATAGGCTGAGGGAGCTGATGGGTAAATTGGGCATTCGTACATATATCTCACCTGATAAACAATCGCCTATCATTACAACTTTCCTTTTTCCTACTGAAACCTTTGATTTTGAGGAATTCTACAATTTTATCAAAGAGAGGGGCTACGTAATCTACCCCGGAAAGCTTACTGACATAGATACATTCCGTATCGGAAATATTGGCGAAATCTATGAAGAAGATATCGAGGAACTTGGCAGGATCGTAGAAAAATATATGAAAGTGGTGACAGTATGAATAAGATAGAGGGAATCATTTTGGATTGGGCTGGAACGGCTGTGGATTTTGGATGTTTTGCGCCAGTGAATGTTTTTGTGGATATTTTTAAGAATGCTGGACTGGACGTGACGATGGAAGAAGCCAGGGCTCCAATGGGCATGCTAAAAATCGACCATATTCGTGCGATGCTGACCATGTCAAGGATATCTACGTTATGGGAAGAACAATACGGAAGGCCATTCAATGAGGAAGATGTTGAAAAACTATATGCTGAATTCGAACCGGCACTAATGATGTCATTGGCGGATTATACAGATCCCATTCCGGGGGTTATCGAGACGGTGGAAGCATTAAGAAATCGCGGCCTGAAGATTGGGTCGACAACGGGATATACGGATACAATGATGGAGGTCGTAGTGGCAAATGCTTTGAATAAAGGGTATCGGCCGGATTTCCATGTAACCCCGGATACAACCCATTCGATTGGAAGGCCTTATCCTTACATGATATATCGGAATATGGAAGAATTGAAGTTAACTGCATCATGGAAGGTAGTGAAGGTAGGAGATACCATTTCCGATATGCAAGAGGGAGTGAATGCTGGGGTATGGTCGGTCGGAATCATTGTCGGAAGCTCCGAGATGGGATTGAGTTTGAATGAGTATACAAGTTTACCAGAACGAGATAAACAAAATCTCATCTCTAAAACGGCAGACACCTTTATGCAAAACGGAGCAGACTTTACCATCAAAACGATGGAGGAACTACCTGAACTCATAGATCACATCAACCTTCTTATAGCAGAAGGGAAAAGACCTCGTTCAAGCTAACATTCAGTGCCAAAAAAAGTGCAGCATATCCTTCTTTCTCGATTGGGAATGAGATATGACTGCACTTTTTCACTTTTGGACTGAGTGTTATCTCGATTCTCTTTTTACTTTTTACAAGGTGAGGATATACTTACGACATCAATTTTTTCGTTAGATAACCATTCGATAGATTAATCCAGTAATGATCTGTAGGTCTCATACCGACAATAGTTGTGTCTAAATCGTTTTTCATCTTTTTTTTATAAACATCGTGACTTTATTTTAAATCTACACCATAATTTTCTTCGATTTTCAATACTGGCGGCTGTTTTTTAAGTCCTTTTGTCAATACAAGTAAATAAATGAAGCCTATTATTAACCAACTTACTCCAAGTACTTTTGAGTGCGCATCAAGATTCACAAGTAGTAAAATATCAAGAGCAGCTCCAATAATAGGAACAATTAAATATAAGACAGTTCCTTTTACCGAACGTTCTCTATTTCTAATATAATAATGAGCAATTACGGAAATATTAACACAAGTGTATGCAAGAAACGCCCCGAAATTAATAAATGATGCTACAAGATCTAAACTTAAAAATAAAGCAAGCAAAGAGACAAAACTAATGATCAGTATATTATTTACGGGTGTTCTATATCTCGGATGCAGGGTGCCAAAGAACTTTTTAGGAAACTGTCCGTCTCGCCCCATCGTATAGAGGACTCGTGATGCACTTGCCTGGGACGACATGGCACTACCCAATACAGCTAATGCGTAAAGCGCAAGATATATTGAGTACATCGCCTTTCCACCAACAAGTTTAATAATTTCGTAGGCAGCCGAATCAGGATTATTAAATGTGTTATACTCTGGCCATACAAGATACGAGAAATATGCAACACTTGTAAAGATTAAACCACCACCAAGAGTAATTAAAATAACAGCTCGGGGAATTGTTTTCTTAGGGTTCACTGTCTCTTCCGCAAACGCTGTAACTGATTCAAACCCAAGGAAACAAAAGCATAATAATGCTGCTCCAGCTATTGTATAAGAAAAGGGTTCTTTCGAATTATAGAATGGCTCAAGAGATAAAAGAGTTGCCGTGCTTTCTCCCATAAAAATTTCCTTAATAGAAAAACCTATAAAGATAAGGATAAAAAGAAGAGCGAAAATCGTTATGAATGCGTTTACATTTGTGGCAATCTTCAATCCTTTAATATTAATAAAAGTGACGAGAATCAGCATACCTGCAATCCAGATGTAACTTGGAATTGTAGGAAAGGCTGCTGAGAAAAAAATACCAAAAACTAAATAATTCACCATTGGCATAAATAAATAATCCATTAAGATCACCCATCCGACAAGAAATCCAACAGAGGGATTGAGAGATTTTTGCGTATAAACATAGGCAGAACCGGAAGATGGAAACGCAATTGCCATTTTCCCATAACTGTAAGCTGTAAACATCATTACCACTAGAGCAACTATCATTGCCCCTGGAACAGTACCGTGGGAAATATTGGCCGCAATACCATACGTAGTAAAAGCTGTGGTTAACCCCATAAATGAAAAACCAAACAATACAACTGGAATGAGTGTCAGTGTTCTATCCGTTTTCCTTATATTTGACATGTAAAATACTCTCCTCTTTTACCTGACTTAACCTTTTGTAAGAAATAGGATCAATATTATTACTTCCATGGCTTTTTTAATACGTGGGTTTCTAGAAATCATAAAAAAGTCAGAAAAGATGCTAGGGAGCCTACTTTGAATTATCCATGAATTTGTTGTCTTATTTCCTCATTCCTCGTAAGGAATTCCGTCTGCAGAATAACAAAGATAATTCCTGCAAAAATCTTCTCGCTGGCATCTTTACTGACTCCTGGAATTTCTTTAGTAGCGACTTGTTCAATAACGTGTATACTGATTTCTAATCAATAGATATGAAACTTAGAATATGAGATAACTCTAAGAACGCTTTATTATTTTGACAATAGTAACTCTGTTTTTATATCTGTATAAGGCATGTTATGATTGATCCCAACTTCGTGATGAACAATTTCACCGTTCAAAGTGCTGATACAATTTCTTACTATTACATCATTTTCTATAACCTCTTTCAAACCATTATTCGCAATGTTCATAATATATGGGCCGGTTGTCATCAACATCATGTTTGTCGAGGTTTGTGGACAAAGAGCCGGCATATTCGGGACACAGTAATGTAGGACTTCTTGTTCATAGTAAACTGGATCCTCTAAAGTCGTATAACGTGAGGTTTCAATTATACCCGTTCCTGCAATATCAATAATAATAGAATTAGGTTTCATCTTGCTGACCATCTCTCGTGTAATGAGAGCCTCGGTTACCCCTGGCATCGGATAAATTGTATTAATTAAAACATCACTTTGAATAAGTTCTTCGAACATCATATCTTTATCCCAACACAAAATGTCCACTTGTGGCAACTGATTGTTCAAATAATCAATGCGTTTCATTGATGCTTCCATGATTGTTACATTCAATCCAAGACCCACAGCAACTTGCGCTGTATTGAGTCCAGCGTTGCCACCACCAAGTATGAGTACATTACTCGACGGTAAACCGGCCAGTTTCCGGAGAAGTATTCCTTTTCCACCATAACCATATTGAGCATATTTGACTGCTTCAAGCATTGCTAATGTTCCTGCAATTTCACTCATTGGTTTAATCGTAGGTCTTGTCCCATCAGGTAAAACGATTAATTCCATTGATAATGAAATTGCTTTTTTATCTAGTAATGCCTGTGTCATTTCATGATTTACATCTTCCGCCAAATGAAACCATGCCATTATCATTTGATTTTCTTTAAGAAGGCCGTATTCATAGGGTTGAAGTTCCTTCACTTTAACAACAAATTCTGCCTTCTCATAAATTTCGTCAATCGTGTTTACTATTTTTGCTCCGGCCAAAACATATTTCTCGTCACAAAAACCACTAGCTTCACCTGCCATGCTTTGTATTAGTACTTCATGACCGAAAGTTGTTAATTTTTTTACCCATGTTGGATTTAATCCCACTCTAGTCTCTGCAGTTTTTAATTCTTTAGGAACTCCTACTATCATTGTTCATTCTCCTTTTTAATTGCATTTAATTTATTGAACATTCTAAAATCTTACAGGGAAATGATAACCCTTTCATTAGACACGAGGTTAAATTTATATTAGTTTTTTTTTAACCAAGCACTTTTGGTCATCTTGAACTTTTATGAATACAGCATTGGTAAAAAAAGTATAATTTTTCCATTGTTTATTTAATGTTTTGGTCGTTTTATGTTTCAGTACTCCATCGTTCATGCGCACATATAACTGCTGAAAAATGGTGTGAATTATGAAAGATTCTCAGGTTGATTAAGGTATTTCATCAAAGCACGTAAAAGTACGCATTACTTGGGGTTAAACAGAGATAGGGATCTCTATTTTATGGGCTTAGACTTTCTAGTATAGTTATAATAAAATGATACAGCTAACAATTATTAAATGAGGAGGTACATATGCTTACAGTACAAGATGTTCTTAAGCGCCCACTCTTTTCAAAGACGGAGGTAGTTGCGGGGGCAAACGGGTTGCACCGTCAAGTCAAATGGACACATGTCCTTGAAATTCCGTTTTTTGATGATACCATCTTTCAGGGAGGGGAACTGATACTCTCCACCGGATTTGGGTTTGAATGGAGAGACTCCTCTAATACATCATTTTTATTAAATCTTATCGAACGCAACGCTTCATGTTTATGTATAGAACTTGGACACTACTTCGAAAAGGTCCCTAAAGAAATGATCGAGCTGGCAAATGAGTATAACTTTCCGATTATTATTTTCAAAGAATTCATAAATTTCGTCGAAATAACACAGGATCTACATGCGTTTATCATTAATGCTCATCATGAGAAGTTGGTTACATTAGATTCGATTTCAAGAAAGTTCCATTCATTGTCACTCACTACTCATGGGTTATCAAATATTTTAAAGTTGTTGCAACAGAAGACAGAAGCACCAATTATCTATCTTCCAATAGAAGGAACACCTTTTTCGATTCCAGGATTGAAAAATGAATTTATGGAACAGCTTCTTCAAACCATTTATGAAGATAAAGAACACTGGCATGACCGAATTACAAATGATTCGCCTGTTGAATGGAAGGCATTAAACCATACTATTCTTCTCCAACCGATCGGAGCAATGGATCAAATCTGGGCGTACCTTGTTATGGTTTTAGATCGTGAATCGGATGAATTTGATTTCCTTATCCTTGATCGTGCTTCTCTAGCAATCTCACAAGACTTATTGCGCAAACATTATTTGGATGAAAAACGATTACGTTTAGAATCTACATGGCTAAATGATTTACTTTATAGACGCATCAATAATGAGGAACAAGCAAGGGGATTTATTTCGTTAAAATCTAAGCGCGCTTCTATACATTATCGAATTGTTATCGTTGATATCGAAGATGTTTTTCATCCGTCTTCATTAAGTTTATCGGATGAAGAAAATGAATCTGCTATTTATCATTATTCTTTAAAAATTCGATCTGGGTTCGCAAAATATTCTTTTACACCCTATATCACATCAGTAAGAAATCAGATTATTGTATTAGCTATTGATCTTGGAACTGCCGATTCCTCTAAGGCACGCTTCTTGAAAGTGATCAATGCCTTGCTATATGTTAAAGAAGGTGAATCTAGCCAAATCCGTATAGGCGTTGGGCGACAATACCAGTTACTTTTGGATGCTCATACTGGTTATCGAGAAGCGCAGTTAGCTTTAAATTATCGTACGTTTTCAACAAGTGCCTTTTACGAAGACCTTGGCATCTTTCGGTTGATACAATTAATTCAGCATGATCAAGATACAGCCCATTTTATTGAAGACTATCTCTCTCCTTTAATATCCTATGATAAGGAATATGGAACGGAATTGCTTCTGACTTTAGCAAAATACTTTGAGCTTGATCGCTCAAAGAAGCTTACTGCTCAAAAATTACATGTTGTAAGACAAACACTCTATCATCGGCTGGAAAAAATAAAAAAGATTCTTGATCTTGATTTTGATATGCCGGAGAACAGATTAAACGTTGAAATGGCTTTGAAAGCATATCAACTCATACAGCAAGTGGGAGTACCTACGAAGTAGTTATCAACCGCTAACCACGGGGCGATGTTAAGACCGAGGATAAAAATAATTTAGCAATAATATTCATTGACGTCCCATACCCTTACTCCATTTTTAACCTAATTTTTCATTCTAATTGTAATACTCCACTTATCATTCATACGTACTTAATGAATGGTAAGTTTTAGTGATTGGAAATAAAAAACTCTGTTGATTTTTAAAATGAACAGAGTTTTTTAATAAATCCATATTGTAAAAAGTGAGAAAAGAGTGTACGATTAAATGAGAATGATAATCAATCACATTTGATTACCGAGGAGTGGACGTTATGGAACAGCAAGATTTATTTGATGTAACGGTTATTGGGGGAGGGCCAGCAGGCCTTTACTCCACTTTTTATAGCGGACTTAGAGAAATGAAAGTTAAACTGATTGAATACCAGCCACGGCTAGGCGGGAAAATTCATGTCTATCCAGAGAAAATGATTTGGGATGTAGGGGGGCTGACACCCACTACTGGGGAAAAGTTAATTGAGCAGCTGGTGGAGCAAGGTTTAACATTCAATCCAACAGTCGTCTTGAATGAAAAAGTGGAATCAATCACACGTAATGAAGAAGGTATCTTCGTTTTACATACCGCTTCAGGGCAAATGCACTTTTCCAAAACGATCATTGTCGCGGTTGGCGGCGGAATTCTGAATCCGCAAAAATTGGAAATAGACGGGGCTGAAAGGTTTGAAGTCTCCAATTTAAACTATACTGTTAAGTCTTTCAATCGATTCAAGGATAAGACGGTGATCATTTCAGGCGGCGGGAATTCTGCAATAGACTGGGCAAATGAATTGGAGCCCATCGCCAAAAAGGTGTATCTGACATACAGGAAAGATAGTTTAGCAGGTCATGAATCACAAGCAAGGCAATTGATGGAAAGCTCTGCTGTTTGTTTCTTGAATACGACGATTACAAAACTGATCGCCTGCGCTGATCATGAATCAATTGAACATGTTGAACTGACGAATCTCGCAACGGGGGAGGTTTCTTACTTGCCGATCGATGAGGTCATCATCAATCATGGTTATGAGCGTGATACATCGCTGCTTCGAAATAGTAAAGTGGATATTGCCATAGCCGACAATTATTATATTGAAGGTACTCCTTCAAGTGAATCCTCGATGGATGGAATATACGCTGCCGGTGATATCTTAAGTCATGAAGGTAAATTGAACCTGATAGCAGGTACTTTTCAAGATGCAGCAAATGCCGTAAATAAGGCAAAGCAATATATCCAGCCTGACGCTCACGGAGTGGGAATGGTTTCTTCCCATAATGAAATCTTTAAAAAGCGCAACAGGGAATTGATCAAGGAAATGATGAAACCGGCTGGGGTACTTTAAAGGAAACGGAAAAAGCTCCAGGGCCTCATGGGCCCTGGAGCTTTTAGCAGTTTATAGAGATTCTTTAATGACCTTCTTGTAATGAAATACGGATAGGATTCCGAAGATCGAATACAATGCCGTGTATAATGCCATAACGATGATCATCGGTGTCCAAACTTCGGTCCCGAATAAGAACCATCCTGATTGGACTGCGAAATAACTGTGAAGCAGTCCGACGACTAAAGGAATGCCGAAATTGAAAACTTGTTTTGCTTGGATTCCCCTTAGTAAGTCACCACGCGTGAATCCCAGTTTTCTTAAGATGGTATAATTGGATTTTTCACCTTCACTTTCATCCATTTGTTTGAAATACAGGATACAACCGGATGTGATGAGGAAGGTTAATCCCAAGAATCCGACGATGAACATGATAAGACCCATATTCTTCTTCTGGGTGTTGAACATTTCAAATTGGGAATCATTCACATGTTCTTCTTTAAAACTCATTTTATTGAATAGATCATTCGCTTTTTCAAGTTCAGCTTCATCCTTCACATCAATGCCGATATTTACAGATGAAACTTTTTGAATTTTCGGGTCGACATCCTTTTTCAAACGGTCGAATATCGTTTGGTCTACAATGGCAACGGGCAATCCGCCGTTCGTGAAGTAATAGGACAAGAAGGTATCATCATTTAATCCCATATATGTTTGCGGAATGACTTCGTGTTTGCCCTTCAGTTCAATTTTTCCGGAATCCTTCAAGGACATGACCTTCTCCATCATATTACTGTATCCGCTGAAAAGGGTCTCATCTTCGGCGAGGTTGATTCCTTTAACGGATTCATCACTGATGACGGGAACGGTCATGATGTCGGGATCAAAGTTCACTCCTTCGAGGCTAGTCTCCATAATTTCCTTTACATTGACATCCACTTGAATGACATCGATCACCTTTTCGTCATAATCAATTTTACTGTCGGATAAAGCTTTTTTGAATGTATTCGCATCTCCCTTATCCGTCATCGAAAAATCGGTGGGGATACTGCTTTGTGCCATTATCTCCGCTGAGTAGTAGGAGATATAGCTTAATGATAATAACCCGATCGCCAAAGCGGAAACGGTCGTGATGATCGTCAATAATATCGCATTCGATTTCATCCGGAACATGATGGATGAAAGGGACAATACTTCATTAATGTTCAAATAGCCATTTTTCTTTTTACGGATGATATTAAAGATGAAGCTTACGGATCCTTTATAGAACAGATAGGTACCGATGATGACGGTTGCCAAAATGAATATCATGGCCATAAAAAGCTCGGTCATCTCTGTAAAAGCTCCATCGAATAATTTGGATGAAACGACATAGCCAGCAATGATCAGGATGATCCCGAATATCCCGAGGATCATTTCGAACATCGAAACCTTTTTCACTTTTCCTTCCGTCATTGAAGTCACTCTAAATAATGATAGAATGGTTTGCCTTTTAATGAAGGTATAATTCATCAACATGATTAAAAGATAGATGGCGCTAAAAACGAGCAAGGTTTGCACTAGCGGCTGAAAAGAAAATTTAAGAGTCGCGATCGCCTGGACACCCATTATTTTAAATAGTATCATGATGATCAATTTTGAAGCGGCAAACCCTACAAAGATTCCGAGGAATACGGAACAGAAATACAGGATCAGGTTTTCCACACTCAGGATACGGAATATCCTGTTCTTCGTCATGCCTATCAATTGGAATAAGCCAATTTCTTTACTGCGTCTTTTTATGAAAATGCTATTGGCATATAAAAGGAATATGGAAACAATCGCAACAAGCAGGATCGATGCAGCCTTGATGGAGGCGGCCCCTTTCACCGTACCCTCCGCTTCATCCAGCGATGGGTCATATTGCAAGGTGACAAAAGCAAAGTAAAGGGAAGCGCTGAAGACCAGGGCAAACACATACAGATAATAGTTCTTCAGATTTTTCTTCAGATTTCGCAAGATGAGTTGATTAATGCTCATTTTGAACCCCTCCCAATACACCTTGTGTTTTCATGATGTCCTTGAAGAAGGTTTGTCTGGATTCTTCACCTTTATTCAATTGTGTATATATTTGACCATCTTTAATGAAAATGACTCGGCTGCAATAACTGGCCGCCACTGGATCATGGGTTACCATGATGATCGTCGCTTTGCGCTTTTTATTCATTTCACTCAGTTTGTTCAGTAAATCGGAAGCTGATTTGGAGTCAAGCGCCCCAGTCGGTTCGTCCGCAAAAATGATGCTTGGATCATGGATGAAAGCCCGTGCTGCAGACGTACGCTGTTTTTGACCACCGGAAATTTCATTTGGGTATTTATCCTTCACTTCATATATGCCCAGTTCTTTTGCCACGCTATCAAACTTTTGTGCCGCTTCATTATTTGGCGTTTTGGTGATGGATAAGGGCAGGAGGATATTTTCTTTAACAGTCAGTGTGTCCAATAGGTTATATTCCTGGAAGATGAAGCCCAGGTGGTTTTTCCGGAATTCGGCCAACTTCTTTTCCTTCATCCCCGAAATCTCTTTTCCATCGATCGTAATGGTGCCGTTGCTTATTTTATCAATCGAGGAAAGGACATTCAGCAAAGTCGTTTTTCCTGAACCGGAAGCACCCATGATACTTACGAATTCACCTTCTTGTATGCTTATATCGAGACCCTTTAATACTTCTTGTTTATTGAATTTATTACCATAGCTTTTATGGATTTTTTTCGCTTCTAATATATTCATTTGGATACACTCCTTTTTTTCTATATCCTCATTATAAAAGGCCATGTATTTCTTTTCCTTCGTTTGGACGAACAAAGAATAAAAGCATGTGACACTTTTGTCACATGCTTGTGATATTCACGAAATCATTTCTTTTTGGGAAAGTCAAGGTAACGGTCGTTCCCATTCCAAGCTCTGATTTCACGTCAATGGAGATGAAAAGGGACTCGGCAGCATTCTTGGTTAAATATAAACCCATGCCAGTTGCCGCATTGTCACGATGATTTGTCGTGGAAGTAAATCCTTTATCAAATATGCGGGATAAATCCTTTGGGTCGATGCCCCGTCCAGAATCCTTCACTTCAAGAACCGTTTGTTCAGCTTGTTCATGGCTATATATCGTGATATCTGAGTTTTCACTGTATTTAATGGAGTTGGTCAAGAGCTGTCTCATGATGAAGGCCAGCCATTTGGCATCAGTAAGCACTTCGGTTACATCCAATTGTATGTCGAAGCCGATCCCTTTTTGAATGCACCATGATTGCAGCGTTTTAATCTCATCAAAGATTATTGTTTCCAAATCGGTTTTCTCTATATACAAATCATTTTCGATGAAAGGCATGCGCCTTTGATGGAGCTGCTGATCAAGAAGAAGGTGAATGCGCAGCCACTCATAAGTCAAATGGGATTTCAGCAATTCATCATCCAAGCGGTCAATCATTAAATGCATCGCCGTCAATGGTGTCTTCACTTCATGAATCCAAGATAATAATTCATCCTTCTCCTGCTCTAAAGTCATTTGACCAATTGATGCAGATTGCTTCAATAATTCGGTTTGGTTAATGATGCTGTTTTCTATGATTTTTTCGAAAGGGCTTTCTGGTTCGGCTATATTCGTTATATCCAGGTTGTCTTCCCGCACTTCTAAACTTTTATAAAAATACGTTTCTTTTTTATAGCGGAATATCAAAAACATACTGAATATGAGCAATGATAAAAAAACAATATACAGTATGGGCTTTAACGGAATGGCCGAATCAAGAAAGGCGACAAAGATAATGAATAGATGAAGAAGTATGTAGAATGTGATCCAGCTGAACCTTTCCACGAGATATTTTCTGATCATGCATTTGCCTCTTCCACGGCGATATAGCCCTGTCCGACCTTCGTTTCGATAAAATGCCCTAAACCCAGTTCATCCAACCTCTTTCGTAAACGGTTCACATTCACGGTAAGGGTGTTATCGCTTATGAAACGCTTGTCATCCCATAAGCTGTTGATCAATTCTTCCCGGCTAACGATTTTGTTTTTTTGTTCAATGAGCTTTTTCAAGATGAAAATTTCATTTTTTGTCAATTCGATTGTGCCAGTCTCGGCCGATACCGTGTTCTTCTCGTAATCCACTGTAGCACCGCACCAGGTCTTCAATTCAATCTTTTCCGTATTGTAATTATAGACACGGCGAAGCGTGGCCTGTATTTTTGCGATGAGTACGTCGAAATGAAAGGGCTTCTGGATAAAATCATCAGCGCCAAGCTGCATGGACATCACCATGTCGGTAGGATGATCACGTGATGATAAAAAGATGATGGGAACATTGGAATGGGTCCGGATCATTCTGCACCAATGAAACCCATCAAACTTCGGTAACTGTATATCAATGATGACCAAATCAGGTTTTATGTCTGTGAATTCCTGAACCACTTTACTAAAATCGCCGATTCCGTAAATATCATAAGACCATTGCGCCAATCTATCTTTAATTTCATTGAATAACGTCGTATCATCTTCTATCAATAGTAGTTTAAACAATGGGTTCACCGTACTTTCCAGCTTTTTCTTAAAATTATATAGTAAAACCTTTATAGGTTCTAGAGGAAGGGAGGAACAGGAGCTGTAATCGCCTACCGGTTGTATGTAAACCATTATTATATTAAAATTGGGAATAACGAATGGAGGAAGTGAAATTATGTCTGATTTTCCTAATTGCCCTGCATGTGATTCAGAATATACATACGAAGACGGTAGTCTTTTTGTTTGCCCGGAATGCGCCCATGAGTGGACGGTGGAAGCGGAAAATGGTGATCAAAAGAAGACGATCAAAGATGCTAATGGAAATGCCTTGAACGATGGTGATACCGTTACGGTAATCAAGGATCTTAAAGTGAAAGGGAGCTCATCCGTCTTAAAGATGGGCACTAAAGTCAAAAGCATCCGTCTAGTTGATGGTGATCATGATATTGATTGCAAGATTGATGGTTTTGGTGCAATGAAATTAAAATCCCAATTTGTTAAAAAGGTATAATTAAAAAAACGGCCTAATCCATTGATTAGGCCGTTTTTTTTTTCGTTACTTCTTAATAAACTTTGTCACCGTTAAAGATTGAATTCTTAACGACCACATAATCCACATTACGGATGGCTTCCAACTTGGTTCCGCCGGCATATGAAATGGAAGACTGAAGATCTTGTTCCATTTCCTTCAACGTATCTTCCAAAGATCCTTTGTGCTCGACAAACATCTTTTTGCCTTCAACGTTTTTCTTTTCACCTTTTTGGAATTCTGAAGCTGAACCAAAGTATTCTTTAAAGGCCTTTCCATCTTTCTCGATCGTTTGACCTGGAGATTCCTCATGTCCGGCAAACAGTGAACCGATCATGACCATCGAAGCGCCAAATCTAACTGATTTAGCAATATCACCGTTCGTGCGAATGCCGCCGTCAGCTATGATTGGCTTGCTTGCCGCCTTTGCACACCAGCGAAGTGCAGCTAGTTGCCAGCCGCCCGTTCCAAATCCAGTCTTGATTTTAGTGATGCATACTTTCCCAGGTCCAATGCCCACCTTTGTAGCATCTGCACCGGCATGTTCCAATTCCCGTACCGCTTCAGGAGTTCCCACATTTCCTGCAATGACAAAACTTTCAGGTAAATGCTTTTTAATATGCTGTATCATCTTTATCACGGCATTGGAATGGCCGTGTGCAATATCTATCGTAATGTATTCAGGCACAATGTTGTCTTCCGATAATTGTTCAATGAATCCGTATTCTTCTTCTTTTACGCCGACACTGATGGATGCAATCAATTCTCTTGAATGCATGTCTTTAATGAAAGTCAGTCGTTTTTCTGGCTCAAAACGATGCATTACATAAAAGTAACCGTTTTCAGCCAAGTAAATGGCAATCTTTTCATCAATGATCGTTTGCATATTGGCAGGTACTACAGGTAACTTGAATGTATGTTTACCTAAAGTAACGGATGTATCACACTCAGAACGGCTATTTACTACACATTTTGCAGGAATTAATTGAATATCTTCATAATCAAACACGTTTTCCATGTTACGCACCTCTATATACGAATATTTTTGTCTTTTTATATAAAAATTGTTCGCCCATTAGGTAATGTACATCATTTTTGACAGTAAGTCAAAATTTTTATTGGTTTTATTTTGATTTTATTTCAGCTAGATGGAAAATCCGTAACAGGGTAGGAAGCTGAAAAAGACGAACGAACATGAATTTCCACTCCAGGCACTCGCCTGTTTTGATGAGGCTTGGCAGACAGCCGGCGGAAAGGGAGCGGATTTCTGAAATCAACTGGAACGTTCTTATTTGTCTACAGTCTGAAATACTTAAGTATTTTCACCAATCTGTATGACTTTTACACCTTTACGTTTTTTTACATCTTCTTAACGGGACCGACATGGCACTAAGTTAAAATGATAATGGGTAACGAATAAGAATGGGGGGATTGGCATGAAGGCTGAATTACATTGTCATACGAACATTTCAGATGGTTCCAGTTCTTTTGAAGAACTATTGGAGGCTGCAAAAAGGGAGAGCATTGGCCATTTAGCGATTACGAATCACGATACAACGATGAGATTGCAAGAAATGGTGGAACGGGGAAAGGAAATAGGAATTGAAATCATCCCTGGTATAGAAGTTTCTGGTTATGACTTTGCAAGAGGAAGGCGTGTACATATTTTAGGCTATTTTGTTGAGCCTGGTCATAAGGCGCTTGAGGAGCTATGTAATCCACTGATTCATAAGAGGAATGCAGCTTCTGAAAAAATGGTGGAACGGCTGATTCATGCAGGATATCGAATAACTTGGGATCAGGTTTCTAAATTCAGGGGAGGAACCGGTGTTTATAAACAGCATATTATGCTGGCGCTGCGGGAATCTGGGTATACGGATTCTATCTATGGAGATTTGTATAAGAAGATCTTCAGTCGCGGCCAAAATGGAGAAGAGCCAGGCATTGCCTTCATTCCTATGGAGTATGTGGATGCCATCCTTGCTGTGAAGGCGATTCGTGCTGCCGGAGGCGTTCCGGTCCTTGCTCATCCTGGACAATACGGGAGCTTCGAAATTATTCCTGATCTTGTAGAAGCAGGGCTTGAAGGGATTGAAGTTCTTCATCCGCATCATGGCCATGAAGAAGAGGAAAGAGCGATTTTATATGCAGATCGATATAATCTCATTAAGACAGGAGGTTCGGATTTTCATGGGGATTATGGGGAGAAGCCGATTCGGCTTGGCAGCATGAGCCCTGGAAAGGAATGTGTGGATGCTTTGAAATTAAGGAAAAAAAGCATGTCCATTAATGATGTGGTATTGAAAAATATCGATCTATGAAACCAGGAGTTTTGCTGTGAAAGCGACCTGATCATATGCTGGATGTCGTATTGAAAAGATCCATAAAATAAGTATTCCCTTTCGTTCTGGTAATCGACCAGGACTTTTTTTTTACAAGAAAGTCATGGCAGCTTCATATTTCCTCATTACACTGACTTTAACAAGGAAAAATAGGTATTGAGCAGATCTAATATTTAAAGGGGGATTTCTGTTGGGGGAAAAAAACTTTTTAGTCGATCATTTGATATCGGAAATTAAGAGCGGGACCTTTCAATTGGATAAAAAGTTACCTTCAGAGCATATACTCGCTGACCAATTTAATGTTCCAAGAATGGTTGTCAGGAAGGCATATGAGCAGCTTCAAGATTTAGGGTTTATCTATTCAAAGCAAGGTAAGGGTAGTTATGTCCAGGAAACCAAGAAGCAAATTCCGTTAATTCTATCCGGAGATGTTAGTTTCACCGAGAAAATGAAAGAATTCCAGTTTTCCTTTCAAACGAGTACTATTTTTTGCGAAGAAATTTCTTATGATCAGAAGATTTTTCAAAGCCTCGAAGTGGAAAGTGATGACAAGGTCTTTAAAATTGGCAGGCTTAGGTTAATAGATGGTTTCCCGATTGCTCTTCATACATCGTTTGTAGCAAAATCAACATTTCCTGAAATTGAAAAGGACGGTCCTGATATTACCTCTATGTTTCAGTATTATAGGCAGCGTGGTTATGTAGAATTCGGATCCAGCAGCAGCACGCTGAACGTGATTTTTCCTACTCTTTTCGAACGGGATATTTTGCAGTGTTCAAGTTTAATTCCACTTTTGCAAGTGGAATCGTTATGCCGGGATAAGCGGAGCAATCAAGTCCTTGAGCACACGGTCATAATCTATCGAAGCGATTGTTTCACATATGTTATATAAAAACTTCCATTCCAGATATCGCTCGAATTCACAAGTAAATGCTCTGAATTCACGAGTAAAAGTACGAAACTCACGAGTAAATGCTTCGAATTCACGAGTAAAAGTACGAAACTCACGAGTAAAGCTCGAATTCACGAGTAATGGCACGAAATTTTGAATAGTGTAGGTCCGGCTTTAACAAATTTCATACAAGATTTACTCTTTCTTAACGTACGTTCACTTGGCAACAAGATACATTGAAGATGTAGCGGGAAACTAAAACATTGGAGGCCAATGGAATGAGAAGAAGGGAAAGAACCGAGATTTTGATTCAAGGCTCTGAGGACATTGCGAAGGAATTTGCCAAGGAAATAGCAATGAAATATAAAGTTACCGTCATTCAAAAGCCAGAGAGTGCCCTCATGTTGCTAAAGACAAGGGAAACGGCAAAAAAGAGCTTGTTTTATCTAGGGGAAATGCTGGTGACAGAATGCAAGATCCAAATCCATGATTATATCGGGATTGGAATCGTAAAGGGACAGCGGGAAGAACTGGCACATAGTTTAGCTGTCATTGATGCTGCTTATCAGGCTGATCTTGGCGAAACAAGATTATGGTCACCTATTTTAGAAAATGAGAAGAAGATCATACAGAAAGATCTTCAAGAGCTGAATCGATCAATCTTAAGAACCAAGGTAAACTTTGAAACAATGGATGTTCAATAAGAGGGGGGAAAGCAATGAATTTGGATGTAGTTCATGATATACAAACTGTTTATAGAAAGCTTGTAACGGCGACTTCAAGACCTGGAACTTTAGTGGTTTTGGAGAGGGAAGCCAAGACTTTGGATGTTCAAATGGAATGCTTATCTTCTACCATCCTGCTTGCACGTACTGTACTCGACCCTGAAGTGACTTTTAAGGTCATTTCAAAGGCGGGGGAAACGGTGTCAAGAATGATTAATCAGCTTACTTATTCAAAGCCTGTCGATTTGCCGGAAGCGGATTTTATTTTTATTTTACATGATGCCTCCGAGGAGCAAATGAAGGAAGCTTTGACTAAAGCAAAGGTAGGAAATCTATTGAACCCTCATGAATCGGCGATGATCATTCTAGAAGTACCGGATGTAACGAAAGGGGACTCCATGATCCTTTCAGGACCGGGAATTCAACAGGAATCATTCATAAGCCTCCCGAATGTCTCCGCCTGGCTGGGTGCAAGGAACGAAAAAAACATAGAATTCCCGTTAGGAATCGATATGTATTTTGTTGATCGACAAGATCGTTTAATCGCTTTACCGAGAACGACTCAAATTAAAGAAAATGGGGGTGAGATTATATGGGATATGTTGCAGTAAAGGGCGGAACAAAGGCGATTGAGGAATCCATCAAACGCTTAAAGTATGAACGGGTCAAGCAAGGGACGGCTATAGAGCTGCATAAGATAGAAGCCGGGATGAGAGGATTGATTGATCAGGTTATGTCAGAAAGCAGTTTGTATGATCAATCACTGGCTGCACTTGCCATTAAACAGGCTGAAGGCAATCCGGAAGAAGCTGTTTTCCTCTTGAGAGCCTATCGATCCACTTTGCCGCGAAAACATGTTTCACGAGTGATCAGTTCTGAAAATATGAAAGTGGAACGGCGGATTTCAGCTAGTTTTAAGGATATACCTGGCGGACAGATTTTAGGTGCCACGACCGATTATACACATCGGTTACTAGATTCGGAGCTGGAAAATGAATCGGATATAAGTATTCAAGATTGGTTGCTGGCTTTTCAAGAAGAAAATCATTCAACGGAATATCAGAACGATATGGATGATTTAAACTCGCTGCCTAAAGTTTTGGACTACTTAAGAAGTGAAGGCTTATTAGCAAGCTGTGAAAACAATGATTTGCAGCCTGGGGATGTTACAAGAAAAAGTCTGGAGTTTCCTTCAATGCGGAGTGAACGCCTGCAAATATTAACAAGAGGCCAAACCGGTGCAGTGACATCACTTGCCTATGCAGTCATCCGTGGATATGGTGCACTGCACCCGACAGTAGGTGAGCTGCGCGTAGGCCAGCTGCCTGTCCATCTCGATCACCCGCTGCTGGACGAAGGGCAAGAGGAAGATAGCTATTATATTGGGGACTTCACAGCGACGGAGGTAGAGATGCTCGTTCCGCTTACGGTAGAGAAAGAACAAGGCAAAAAAGAAATTGAGTTTGAAATTGGCTATGGCATGTGCATGGGACAAAATGAAACGAAAGCAATCGCAATGGGTATCTTGGATAATTGCCTGGAAAAACCAAACAAAGAGTTTCCAAGTCACAACGAGGAATTCGTTCTTTATCATATAGATTCAGTGGAATCAACGGGTTTCATCTCCCATTTGAAGATGCCTCATTATGTTACGTTCCAATCCAAGCTTGATAGCATACGGAAGTCGAAAGATAAGACCACAGAGCAGGAGGTTGGATTTCATGAATAAAACTTATAATTTTGCATTCTTTGATGAAGGGTCGAAACGGGAAATTAGAAGGGCAACACTGAAGGCGATTGCCATTCCCGGTTATCAAGTCCCATTCGCTTCAAGGGAAATGCCGATTGGGCGTGGTTGGGGCACGGGCGGCCTGCAGTTGACATTGTCATTGATCGGAAAAGATGACGTCCTTAAGGTGATCGACCAAGGCTCGGATGAATCCGTTAATGCCGTTAACATAAAAAAACTCGTATCTGATACCACTGGGGTAAGGACAACGGATAGCACAAATGAAGCCTCTTTAATCCAGTCTAGACACAGGGTGCCGGAAGTGCCGCTGCAACGAGACCAGATTTTAATTCTTCAAGTTCCGTTACCGGAACCTTTAAGGAATTTTGAGCCGAGCGAACATGAAACGAAAAAGCTGCATGCTGAGAGAGAGTATAGCGGAGCATGGCTTATGTTATTTGAACAAATTATGAAGTACGGAATAATGGCGACGGATGCAGACCATCCGGTGATGGTTCACGATAGGTATGTCATGGCACCAAGCCCAATACCAAGATTCGATAATGCCAAGCTGGACGGTAATGAAGCGCTCATTTTGTTAGGTGCAGGCAGGGAGAAAAAGGTATATGCAGTACCCCCATATACAAATGTATCATCTTTGGCATTTGATGATTATGAATTTGAAATCGAGTCCTTTACAAATCATGCTTGCATTCTCTGCGGGTCCAATGATGTGTTTTTGGATGAACTTGTTGATGAGGAATCAGGGGAAACGTATTTCCTATGCAATGATACAAGCAATTGCCTTGAAATGGTCAATCAAAAACAATCATTGGGAGTGAATTAAATGTCTGTGCTAGAGGTACCCGTATTATCGGTTAAACAAATGAACAAACAGTACGGTAACGGATGTTCAATTTGTAAACATATGAAATTAGGAAAAGTGGCGAAAAACTATTGTTACGAATGCGGAACGGTATATGCCTGTAGAGATGTGACGTTTGACTTGTATCACGGTGAAGTTCTCGGAATTGTAGGGGAAAGCGGCAGTGGCAAATCCACTTTAATGAAAAGTTTATATTTTGACGAAGAAGTAACCGATGGAGAACTGTATGTGGCTGGCTTTGAGGATGGAAAAAAGAACTTATTCATGGAGTCTGCCCAGAAAAAAAGATTCGTTCGAAACCACCTGATGGGGAAGGTTTATCAAAACCCGATTCTAGGGTTGAAAATGGATTTCTCCTCGATAGGCAATATTGCTGAGAAGTTAATTTCAGCTGGGAACAGACATGTTGGCAGCATGGAAACAAGAGGCGCCGAGCTCCTTGAGGCAGTCAATATTCCCATTCATCGAATGAAAGAAGAACCAAGGAATTTCTCAGGCGGAATGCAGCAAAGGGTACAGATAGCCAAAGCATTGTCCAACAATCCACCCATACTGCTTTTGGATGAGGTCACCACGGGTTTGGATTTATCAGTTCAAGCAAGTGTATTGGATTTAATTAAAGGTCTCCAAAGAGATTTGAATATTAGCATTGTATTGGTATCCCATGATTTGGGCGTAATCCGAATGCTTGCGGACCGTACGCTCGTTATGCTGGAGGGTAAAGTAATCGAGCAAGGTTTGACAGATCAAATACTCGAAGATCCACAGCATCCTTATACCCAGCAATTAGTACACTCGCTGCTGTAAAAGAAACTAAAGGAAAATGGGGGAAGAGACATTGTTGCTGATTAAAAATGGAAAAATAATAACGGAAGACTCGATCCTGATGGACCATGATCTCTTAATTAAGGATGATAGAATTTGCAGGATTGCACCTGTGGGAGAAATCGAAACGAGTCCTGAAATGGAAGTGCTGGACGCTTTGGGTGGATATGTTTCACCCGGTTTTATTGATCTTCATTCCGATTATATTGAACATATGACTGCGCCGCGCCCGACTTCTTTAATGAATTTTCATTTGAGCTTAAGAGAAACGGAAAAGGAACTGATTACGCACGGGATTACGACCATGTTTCACTCACTATCACTCTATAAATCCACTGAATACGCATATAAGCCAATTCGGGAGCCTGAGAATGTAAGGAAGCTTATTGACTTAATTGATCAAACACATAAGATGAAGCACCTAGTACGTCATCGGTTTCATGCTCGTTATGAAATTGATAATTTGGAGGATATTGATAGTTTAAAAGAATATGTTTCGGAAAAGAAAGTGCATCTGGTCTCATTCATGGACCACACTCCAGGGCAAGGGCAGTATCGGCATCTAGAGATTTATCGAAACACTTTAAGGGGGTATAACAATTATAGTGATGAAGCCATTGATGTGATGATCCGGACTCATCAAGTGAAAGAAAAGCTGACGATTGAAAGAATGAAGGAAATTGCACTGCTAGCAAGAGAAAACAATATTGCTGTTGCTTCACATGATGATGATTCAATAGAAAAGCTTGAATTGGTTCACAGCTTTGGAACGAGTATAAGTGAATTTCCAATCACACTTGAGATTGCCCGTAAGGCCCATGATATGGGGATGTATACCATATCGGGTGCACCAAATGTTCTTTTGGGAGGTTCTCACAGCGGGAACTTAAGTGCCTCTGAAGCCATTCAGGATGGGAGCATAGACATATTATGCAGTGATTATTACCCTGCAGCCCTTCTGCATTCAATGTTTGAATTAGTCGAAAACCATGGAATGGATCTTGTCGATATGTTTAAGCTAGTTACGATTAATCCCGCAAAGGCAGTCAAGATGGAGGACGAAATAGGATCGATTCACGAAGGGAAAAAGGCTGACATACTTATTATTGAAAAAATTTCTGGTGATTTCCCTGTCATAACAACTGTGATTGTAGATGGAAAATTGATTCAAAAAACGAATTACAGGATATAAATTTTAGAGAGCGGGTGGCAAAGTGGAGAACATATTGGAGATCAATGATTTATCCAAGTCTTTTATTTTACATAATCAACGCAAGAATATCCATGCGGTAAGCAATATTACGATCCGAGTGAAAAAAGGCCAATTTATTGGCATTACAGGTAAGAGTGGCAGCGGAAAATCAACGATCCTAAAATCGATTTATGGTACCTATCGGGTTCAAAAAGGAGACATCTGGTACGAATCTTCCCTCTATGGTGCGATTAATCTAGCAAAAGCTACAGAAAGGGAAATGATTTCCCTGCGTAAACATGAGATAGGCTATGTATCCCAATTTTTAAATGTCATGCCAAGAACTACAGCAAGGCAGCTCGTTACCGGAGCCATACTTGAAATGGGACAAAGCAGGGAAATGGCCAATATCGAAACAGAAAAAATCCTCGACCACTTTGAAATAGGAAAAGAGCTATGGGACAGTTACCCTGCTACTTTTTCAGGAGGAGAGAAGCTAAGGTTAAATATAGCAAGAGCAATGGTGAAAAGGCCGCGGCTCCTCCTGCTGGATGAACCGACAGCAAGTTTGGATCACGATTCTAAAGTGAAGGTGAAAACCCTGCTGGAACAGTTAATGAACGAAGGAACGACAATGCTGGGCATTTTTCATGACTTGGAGTTCATGAATCGGTTAGTAGATAAAGAATATAGCATGCAGAATGGATGTTTTACTCAAGCTATTCAAAAAATTTAACGATTGATTCACATAAATTTTACTGAATATTCAGCCTCCTTAACGGCAGGTTAGTATTGTACCGGTATTGTTATATGGGAAGTGACTGAAATGAAAAAGATCTTTCAAATTGGAGGGGAGATTTAACGTGAAAAAATCGATGATGTCCATATTGATGTTAGTTATTTTGCTGGTGTTTACAGGTTGTTCTTCTAGTAGTTCAACAGGTGCAAATGAAGATGATACATTAACCATAGCGTGGTTGCCAAATGAATCAGGGGAAGATTTAGGGGAAGCCCGCGATGAAATCGGGAAAATCTTAGAGGGTGCCACAGGAAAGAAAGTCGAACATAAGACAACTACGGATTATAACATTGCAATCGAGGCAATTGCTAATGGAAACGCAGATTTAGCATTCCTGGGAGCACAAGGATATATTGAAGCAAACAACAAAAACGATAGTGTTCAACCTCTAGTCGTTCCAAGCGGTGAATCAGGTACGTTGGATGATGCAGTCTATAATAGCTGGCTGGCTGTTCAAAATGCAGATGACTATAAAATTAACGGCGAATATAAGATAGACGGTATCCAAGGGAAAAAGTTCTCTTTCGTATCAAATAGCTCTACATCTGGCTTCAAAGTTCCTTCCACAGGAATCGTTGATTATTTTTCGCAGCAAGATAAGTTTAAGGAATTAATGGCCGAGGATTTATTGGAAGGCGGGAAAGATAAATTCTTCAGTGAAGTGCTTTATGGTGGTTCACATCAAGGATCCGCTGTAAATCTTTTAACCGGGAAAGCGGAAGTGGCAGCTTTTTGTGACACATGTGTCAATAATTATGTGGAGCTGGCTGATGGGGAAGAGAATAAAGCAGGTGCCGTGTATAAGGTAAAGAAGGATGCAGCTGAACCCTTCAACACAGTTGTAGATAAGACATTCTCACTTATTTCAGTGACTCCAGTTTTGAATGCACCTTTCGTTGTTAACACTGAATTAGTCAGTGAGGACACACGTGAAAAAATTCTTGAAACGTTGATGTCTGATGAAATAGCAAATAACGAGAAAGTTTTTGTACCAGAAGACTCCAAGTTATCAGGTCTATTTAAACGGGTGAGCGGAAAAGAAAAATTGGTGGAAGTTGAGGATGACTGGTTCAATCCAATTCGGGAATTATCTAAATAAAGGCAGTAAAATGTAGGAGGATCATACATGAAAACATTATTGGAAGTGAAAAATGTCTCAAAACATTTTGGAAATGGTACAAAGGCGTTATCCAATATTGACTTCACTGTGAAAGAAGGAGAGTTCGTTTCTATAATAGGGCCATCTGGAGCAGGGAAATCAACTCTTCTTCGATGCATCAATAGGATGGTCGATGCTTCTAGCGGAGAAGTCATTTTTGATAATGATCATGTATACAAGGTGAATAAAAGGGAGTTAAAGAAGGTACGTAGGAAAATAGGGATGGTTTTTCAGCATTACAATCTGGTAAATCGACTAAGTGTGATTGAAAATACCCTGCATGGTCGATTAGGCTATAAATCTACACTGGCTGGAATCCTTGGCCTTTATAGTGAAGAGGAGAAGCTTCAGGCTGCTAAAGTTCTCCAAATTCTCGGTCTGGAAGATCAAATCTATAAAAGGTCCGATCAGTTGAGTGGAGGCCAGAAACAGCGGGTGGGTATTGCGCGGGCGCTTATCCAAAATCCTAAATTGCTATTGTGCGATGAACCGATTGCCTCTCTTGACCCGAATTCTTCCAAAGTGATCATGGATCATTTAAGGAACATCTGCACTTCCATGGGAATCACAGTAGTGGTCAACCTGCATCAAGTCGATGTTGCCCTGAAATATTCGGATCGAATCATCGGTGTGAATAGTGGCAAGGTTGTTTTCAATGGCACAACTCAAAATATAACCTCAAATGATATCCATCAGATTTATGGATCAGATGAAGGAAAGTTGATTTTTGATATGGGAGGTTCCCATGTCGGCTGATGTTTTTGCAAAAAAGAGAAGAAATTCACTTGTATTGTTTTTGCTTATTGGGGCTGCGACGGCTGTTTCCATTATCATTACAGAATTCAGCATCGCAAAAGGGGTTACCTCCGTTCCTAAGGCCATACAATGGTCGTTATCGAATTTTTATCCAACAAAGGAATCACTTACCAAACTGCCAGACATTTTGATAAAGCTGAAAGAAACACTATTAATATCCATTGCTGCAACGACATTCGCGGGAATATTGGCCTTTGTATTTGCAATATTGGGCTCCAATACGACAAGAGCTAATGCATTTTTCGGAGGGTTTAGCCGTGGGATAGCAGTTTTATTTAGGAATATTGATGTCTCAATATGGGCGTTGGTTCTGTTATTTTCATTTGGACAAAGTTCCTTGACCGGTTATTTTGCCTTGTTTTTCGGATCTTTCGGTTTTTTAACAAGAGCTTTTATTGAAACGATCGATGAAGTGAGCTGCAGTTCCGTAGAAGCTTTGCAGACAACCGGCGCAAGTTATCTAACCGTCATTTCGCAGTCTGTTATTCCTTCAACAATTCCGCAAATGATCAGCTGGGTACTTTTCATGATTGAAACGAATATCAGGAATGCAACATTGGTCGGACTGCTTACAGGATCGGGAATTGGTTTTACGTTTAATCTGTATTATAAAAACTTGAGTTATGACATTGCCAGTCTTGTCGTCATCACGATCATCATTTCGATATTAAGTATTGAATTGATCTCAAATTATGTGAGGAGGGTGATTTTATAATGCAGGCAGAGGGTCCAATCAAACCATTTCCTTCTCCTACTGGCCAGGAGTTAGATAAAATGCTACTTGAACGACTATCCAAAAAGCCCTTCTCGAAATCTTCAATCGCGATTAGGTTGAGTGTGCTTGTACTTGCAGTTTTGACTATTTATGCATTTGCCAGTTTTGATTATAAGGATGTTAAACTGTGGGACGCGCTATTATTGACCGTCGACAATTTGAAGACCATGTTTTTTGAGCCGCATCTGAAGCACTTTACCTTTACTCAAGCGCTTTATCAGGTGTCGATTACATTAGGTTTAGCTTTCTTAACGACAATATTTGGTGCAATCATTGCGCTGATGTTGGGACTTTTAGCGGCTGGAAATATCTCGTCCAAGCCATTATCGGTTATCATAAAGGGATCGGTTGCCCTGATTAGAGCCGTTCCTACCGTGTTATGGGTCCTCATTTTTGCAGTAGCAGCAGGGTTGGGCAGTGTAGCGGCAGTTATAGGGATGACGTTCCACTCCATAAGTTACCTTGTAAAGGCCTACTCGGAATCTTTCGAGGAAATTGATAAAGGTGCTATAGAAGCCCTGCAAGCAAGCGGTGCGAATTGGTGGCAGATCGTGTTCCAAGTCATCATTCCATCTTCGATCACTTATATCATTTCATGGACATTCATGCGCTTTGAAATCAATTTTGCAGTGGCGGTAGCAATGGGCGCAGCGGCAGGCGCAGGAGGAATCGGCTTCGATATGTTCATGGCAAGTGGATTTTACTTTGACTTGAGTGAAATTGGAGCAATCACATATTTTATCCTGATAATTGCAATCTGTCTTGAAATCTTCGCAACACAAATCAAAAGGAAACTAAAAGAATCATCTTGATATCCAAAAAAAAGACCACAAAATGAAGTGGTCTCTTTATTTGTTTGAAAATCGATTTTAATGTTGTCTCCGGCTTGTCAGGAAAGGCTTATATAAGGGGGGACTTTATTTCTTGTATCTGTTTGATATGCCTTTGTTCATGTAAGGATAATAATTCAATCCATTGATCCAATGAGAGGTCCCCGAACAGGGGATGCTTGGCTTTCTTTCTATTTAACAAGATATCTGAATCCATATCATAAAGAACCTGTAATAAACGATCCCTTGATTCTGCCAGAAAATCCATAAGTCCCGATAATTGAAATGGGATTGAAGAGGGTGAAACGATGTCAGGGGATACGAATTTCTTTGTTCTATTAGTAACCAGGTAAATGTTTTTTTGAATGATATTATTAAAGTCCCTTTCCCGAATCCCATTTGCTATAGCTTCTGTAAAAACCTGTTCCGTAAGATATAAATGATGGCAAATTTGGGCGATGCTCCATACTTCAGGTGCTGGCCTATGGTGGAGCATTTTTTCATCCAACTCCGTAATTTCCTCTATTAACTGGTTTCTTGATTCGAATAGCAAATCATACTCGATATAATTCATGAGAACTCCCCTTTTGTGACACCCACATTTGAAAGCATCACGGAATTTTTGATATAGGAAAAAAAGGGATATCGACTGCATGACAAATGCAAAAAAAGATGTCGTACTTATTAATAAACACATTAATTTCAAAAGGATTATGATTTTTATTCATTGATGGAATATGAATGTCTAATGATTGCAGGGGTATGACACTATGCATTTAAGGAAGGTTTCCATTTGGGAAAGATCGTCAAAGTTATCTCGCATTGTATAAAAAAAGCATGTTTCATGTGTAAGACCTTGCTTCAAAGATTGGCTTTTATGTTGTCTTGAAGAAGAAATGCAGAGCTGAAGTCAGGTCTGTACTTCCAGGGGACTACATTTTTTCTGGAGCTTTAATACCCTATCATGCCTATGCAAAAAAGTTAAGTTTATGCCTACGCGCTTCAATACAAGAATGCGACGTCCAGAGCTTCCTCTGATGAACTGGAAAATGTAAGCTGGCATCCAAAGGGAAAAAGAAACTAAAAGAAGCTGGACATTGGAATTGATTATATCTGAATTATAGCACAGTTAATATTTTCCTAGAAATGATTATATGAAAAAAGACGGAAGGTTTACACATCGTCTTTTTTGCATTTAATATTTGATAGACTATCAAGAGAAAAGTTGCGAACCGAATGGGAAGCTTTTAAACTGAAGATAGACAAAATGAACTAGGATGGTGAATGCAATGGCTAAAACAATAGTAGATAAACTGAATTTACATAAATATGAACGTGTTGCAGTCTTGAATCTGCCAGCCGGGGCGGATTATTTAGCAGAGCTGCCGGATTACGATACAGAGCTTGATGAAAGTGCCTATGATCTTATATTTGCCTTTGTATTGGATATGGATTCTTTAAAAGGAATCGTGGATAAGGTGATCGAGAAAAATCATTTGAGTAAAAACGGCTATATCTATTTGGCATATCCCAAGAAGGGGAATAAAGAATATGCCACATATATTCATCGTGATGATTTGATGCAAGGCCTTGGTGCGGATGAAGACGGTTATGTTGGGTCGAGTGACCTGAAGTTTGCACGTATGGTTGGATTGGATGATGTCTTTACGGTAGTCGGACTGAAAGAAGATTCGAAAAGTAGAAACCGTCCATCTACCAAAGCAAGCCAATCAGTAGATGATTATATCGAAATGATTTCTGAGATCGAGAAAGATTTGCAGGATTCTCCTGATTTGCTTGCGTTCTATCAATCACTTACCCCAGGGTATCGCAAGGATTGGGCACGTTACGTGTATAGTGCAAAACAAGAGGCGACCCAAGTGAAACGGCGCCAGGAAATGAAAATGATTTTAGGAGAAGGTTACAAGAGCAGGGATCTATATCGAAAAAATAAATGAGGGTAGGGAATGTCTTCCATTCTCTTTTTTCTTGTTCTGTTCATCCTATCAAAAGCATATACTAGACCGAATCCAAACTTAAATCGTAATAATTATGATTTGCGAGGTGGTTAAATATGCTTTTGAAACGATACACGGGAAATTTACTGTTATTGATTCTGCTGTTTTTGCTGCTAGCATTCTTTTTTCTAGGTGATGTGTTCCTTCCCAAAGCGATTGATTTCTCGAGCTACCCGATGCTTCACTCTGTGTTCGTCGTGTTTTTGGGATTGTTTTTAGAATCGATTCCATTCCTGTTCCTGGGGGCCATTGCCTCATCATTCATCCAGTTGTTCATCAGTGAAGAAATCATTCAGCGGATGATACCGAAAAGACCTCTGACGGCCATTTTTGCTGCGATAGTAGCGGCGCTGATTATTCCGGTTTGCGAATGTGCAATCATCCCGGTCGTCCGGAGATTGATTCAAAAGGGTGTTCCGGTCCATGCAGGTGTTGTCTTGCTCGTAACAGCCCCAATATTGAATGTCATCGTGTTTGGCTCAACTTATTATGCGTTCCAAAATAATCCGGCCATTCTATATGGAAGAATCATTCTTTGTGTCCTGACGGCCATAATCGTAGGTTTATTCATTCATATATTCAGCACTAAAGATGTGGTGAAAGAGGAGAAGGTGGAACTGGTACTGGTACATGGGCATGAACATGATATTCAGCCCAGTAGATGGACAAGCTTCATTGAACATACTTCACAGGAATTTTTTATGGTCGGCAGATACTTTATCATCGGGGCCTTGTTTGCCAGTGTATTTCAAGTGTTTATGGATCGGACCGTAATGGCCGATATTGGTCAGGCGCCAATAAAAGGCACGGCATTGATGATGGGAATTGCGTTTGTGCTTTCACTCTGTTCATCAGCTGATGCATTCGTTGCCGCCTCCTTTTCCCATAGTTTTCTGCCAGGCTCCATACTGGGTTTCCTTGTATTTGGTCCCATGCTGGATTTGAAAAATGTCCTGATCATGATGTCCTGTTTTAAACGGAGCTTCGTCGTCACGTATGTCCTGCTTGTTTTCGCAGTCGTCTTCAGCCTATGCCTGATTGCAGGCGGATTGATCAGTAAGGGGGGCTTCTGATGAAACATTTTTTTATCCAAAGGCTTGAAGGATTGCTGCTGCTTGGACTGGGCCTCATGATCTTTAAATTGTATGTTTCGGGATATCTAACGAAATTGATTGCACCCAAAATGGTTCCATATGCATTGGCGGCTCTTTTTGCTTTTTTAGTGATCAGTCTTCTCCGAATGAAAAAACAAAAACAGGGTGAACAACATTGTGATTGCGGATCGAATGGAGAGTCTTCCTCGTCCGCACTGGTCCTGAAATATAGTTTGTTCTTCATTCCGATTCTTCTGGGCTTCATCTTGACCGATTTTACATTAAGCGGGGAAGTACTGGCGAAAAGAGGGATGGCGAAGCAGCAGGCACAGATGGTAAGTTCATATGATTCAGGGAAACATGCGAATGGGGAGAAAATCTCCGTAACCGATGATAATTATTTTGAAGTACTGGATGATTTACTGAACAACCTCGATACGATCGAGGGAAAGGAAATAGAGATTTCGGGGTTCATATACCGTGAGGATACATTTACGAAAAAACAAATGGCCATCTCCCGCCTCTCCATGTCCTGCTGTGTGGTCGATGCGACGTTATACGGATATATGGTCAACGGGAATGTGGAAGGAATGAAGACGAATGATTGGTATACCATTACAGGGACATTAAAAAAGGGAAGCTATAAAGGGGAACCAGTACCGGTGATCGATTTAAAAGAGTCGAAGAAAATAAAGGCACCGGAAGAAGCTTATTTATATGAGAATGTACAAATTATTCAGTAGTATTGGAAAACCCGGCAAAAGGATGATTTTGCCGGGTTTTCCACTGGTGCCGAAAGGGGTATTTTGCCTGTACGAAGACACCCTTTTCATGTAAAAAGGCCTTAAAGCCATATATTCCATCATAAGATCCCATTCCGCTTGTATTTACACCGCCGAATGGCAGAAAACGTGGGCGGCGAGAATTCTCTTCAAATTCATATTTTGAAGGCAAACATTGATTTGATGGGCACCTGGTTCTCTGTTATTCATACTATATGGGATAAAGAACAGAGAGGGGTTATGCCATGTATGGGCATGATATGTATGAAGGTGATTGGAACAGACAGCAGGATATGTTGAATAAGCTTGAAAAGGCTATAAATGGCGAGTATCGTGCCATCCAGTGTTATGAGAAATTGGCAGCATTAGCGCCGGATGAAAAGCAGAGGAAACAAATCATTGAAATAAGGGAAGATGAAATAAAACATTTTCAAGCATTCACCCGGATATACAACAGCTTGACCGGGATGCAGCCACAGCCTAAAGTGATGGAACCATGCCCGGACTCCTATGCAGCTGGATTGGAATTTGCCGTTCAAGATGAACAGGAAACAGTGGATTTTTATCTGGATGTCGCAGATGGTGCGGCTGATAGAACCATTAGAAAGGCGTTCCGGCGTGCTGCCGCCGATGAACAAAACCATGCCGTCTGGTTTTTGTTTTACTTAGTAAAACTCAAAGGCTGATTCATTAGTAAGTAAAGTTGAAAAAAAGCCAGGAAATTATCCTGACTTTTTTTACTTTAGGACAGCTCCTGGTTCATCAATGTAGGATTTTTTCGTAGCCCAGGTGAAATCGTCAAAGAGATGATTCCGCATAAGAGCAATCCGACCCCGATCCATGACATGGGGGCCAAGCTCTCGCCGACAAGGAAAACACCGAGAAGAGCGGCTGTCAGAGGTTCGGCGAGTGATAACGAGACCGCTGTTGATGAAGGAACGGATATTAGCCCTTTATTAAAAAATAAATAGGCGGCTGCTGTAGCAAGAAGTCCAAGGTGAAGGCTGACGGCCAGCCCATTCGTTGTGCCGATCCAGCTGATATCCAGTATGAATAAAGCGGGTGCCAACAGCAGGGCGCTAAAACTGAAGATGACAGCGGCAGTTGCTTCTGGAGGTTGTTTATCCAAGATCCTTTTACTAACCAGTGTGTATACCGTAAAGGAAGCTCCGGCCCCCAGCGCAAGCAGCGCACCTACTGGATCGATGGTAACTGATCCTTGATTGGTAAAAAGCAGTAAACATCCGGCAATCGATAAACCTGTAGCGATCCACCAGCTTGTTGATGGCCGTTTTTTACTGAACAGCCATTCAAGGAATCCGGCGATGATGGGGGCACTGCTAAGTGTAATGATCGTGCCGATGGCAATTCCGGTCATGCTGACAGCCATGAAAAATAGCGGCTGGTAACAGGCCATGCCTAACGTGGCTAAGATGGTTTCTTTCATTGGCCAGTTGTACCGCGTTAATTTTTTTTGCCAGATTGCAATGAGCAATAAAGCGGCCCCGCCGACTGCCAAGCGGACGGCACCTATTGCAATGGGATGGGCTCCATCGGGGGCGAATGACTGGGCCGTTCCGGTCGTTCCCCACAGCATTGCCCCAAGGATGACGAGTAAATAGGGGTATTTTTCCTTCATGGAAGTTCTCCTGTAATAAAGATTTACTATTCAGGCTATATGATTGTGTCGATTAAGTCAAAGGGGCCTATTTGTTCGGGAGAACGTAACATAGTATAATGGCCTTACCATGGATAGAGGTGTAAGGGGGGATAATCATGTCTTCAGGTAATCGGAACAATCAAATTGGACCGCCGCGGTTCGCTATTGCCATTCACTCTCTGGTTTGGCTTGCACAAAGCGAAAAGCTCCTGACAAGTTCGGCAATCGCCTTAAAGGTGAAGTCACATGCCACTTTTTTAAGAAGAGTGATGGCACAGCTTGCAGCTGCGGGGATTGTCGAAACAAAGGAAGGACGGGAAGGCGGATATAGCTTGAAGGTGCCTGCCTCTCAGCTGACTTTGGCCGATGTGTATCAAGCGGTACGGCCGGAATGTCTTGTTTGTATGGAAACGAGCGAATGCGGTGAAGTTGGGAAGCAGCTGGATACGGCATTGGAGGAGATCATGAACGAAGCCGAAAAGGAAACATTGCGCCTGCTAAAGGGCTATACATTGGAAGAATTCATGAAAAAAGTCGACTTCACCAATTTTGAAAATGAGTGTCTAGGGTAATATCCTTGCAAGAGGATACCCAGGATTATATAATGTGCTTAATGCGATTGCATTTAAAATAAGGAGGTATTTACATGAAGGTCGAAATTTGGTCGGATTATCAATGTCCGTTCTGTTATATAGGAAAGCGGCGATTCGAAGAGGCTTTAAAGCAGTTTGAAAATAAAGATCAGGTAGAGGTTTCATTTCGCAGTTTCGAGTTGAACCCAGAGGCTGAGCGGGATATCAATATGACTCAAAATGAAATGCTGGCCAAGAAATACGGCATGTCTCAAGCGCAGGTGGAAGCGAACAGCCAAAACCTGACTCAACAGGCTAAAGAATTGGGACTCGATTATCATTTGGACAAAGTGGTATTAACGAATTCGTTCGATGCTCATCGCTTGATGCATTTTGCTGAATCAAAAGGTAAAGAGAAAGAAATGAATGAATGCCTATTTAAAGCATACTTTACGGAAGGCAAACATATTGGCGATCACGCTACATTGGCTAGTTTGGCTGAAGAGGCAGGCCTTGAAAAGTCCGAGGCGGAAGCTATGCTGGCAGGAACGGCATTCACGGCGGAGGTTAGGGGAAATGAGCAAGAAGGAAGCCTGCTTGGTATTACAGGTGTGCCATTCTTTGTCATTAACCGCAAGTATGGAATCTCCGGCGCCCAGCCAACAGAAGCGTTCCTGGATACGCTAAAAAAAGTATGGGCTGAGGAAAACCCGCTTACAATGGTGAATGATCCAGCAACAGGCGACGCTTGTACGGACGGTTCTTGTAACGTGCCGGAAAAATAATGAAGATATGAAGAAGGAGACCCGAAACTGGGGTCTCCTTTTTTTACTTAAAAAGGAAATGTTATGTATGGCAAAGAATATAGTGTACAGGATGGCTTTTCGAAAAAGTCCGAAATGAAAGGAAGCTAAAGGGTGTATATAATAATTGGAATACTAGTTTTCATGCTTGCATGTATAGTAACTGCTAAAATAATTTCCTATAAATATTGGACATGTATTTATACGGCATTCGGGAATGAAAATTATTTTAAGGTGATTGCGAAATTGGAAAGGGAAGGGATACAATTCAAAACGAAGACGCCTATGAATTTAGGTTCCGAAAACTTTCAAAATCGCCATGAAACTAGTCAATATGATATTTTTGTAAAAAAAGAACAGAAGCAAATTGCCCAAAGGGCACTAAACAAGAATTAACAAAGGTAAATAGAAACGGCTGTCCTCGGGCTGCTATTTTTACTGGCTGGAAAAGTTAAGATGAGGGAATTGAAGATCCATGGAGGAAAGGGATTATATTTCATATTGAACTAACGGAACTAAACCAAGATAAGAAGAGCGTGTTTTGATTCATTCTTTCAAAACCCGCTACATTATTGTTGTTTTAGAGTATTTGCTCCAAACTCACGAGTAAAAGCCCGAAACTCACGAGGGTGGGACTTATAAAAAGCAAAGTGTTGCTAAACCATTTTTCCATTGATTTCATATAGGATAAAAGAAAGAAAAAGCGTTGATTTTGATTTGGAATTCGTTTTTTATAGTTTCAAAGACTGAAAATTTGTATAATGGGTGAGATAGATTTAATTGAATGTACATATAGGAGGGGCATGGATGAGTAAGCTTAATGGCAGGACCGTTGCTTTATTGGGAGCGAGGAAGACGGAAGAACTTAGTAAAATCGTTCAAAATCTTGGGGGAGTCCCGCTCGTTCGCCCGGCACAGGGGACGGTTTTCCTTGATGATTCCCATTTGGAAGAGGATGTCACCCGGTTGATGGCAGGGGAGTTCGATTGGATCATTCTCACGACGGGAGTGGGGACGGAATTATTATATAAAACAGCAGTGAAGATGGAAGCGGGAGATCGTTTCATAGAAGCCTTGCAGTCTATGAAAATTGCAGCTAGGGGCTATAAAACGGTGAATATGCTGAAAAAGCTTGGTCTGCAGCCATTAATCCGTGATGATGATGGCAGTACGGCAGGGCTTGTTCGAAATCTGGAAGGCCAACTGTCTGAAGGTGTAAAGGCCGCTTTGCAGCTTCACGGCGATCCGGCGCCTCTTTTGATGAACTGGTTGGATGAACAAAAAGTGGAACATAAAGAAATCCTGCCATATGAACATATACCGCCTGAAAAAGAAACGATGCAGCAGCTGATCCAAGAAATCCTTGAAGGCAAAATCGATTCGGTTGTGTTCACGAGTGCACCGCAGCCGCGAAATTTAATGAGATTTGTCCGTGAACAAGGTGTGGAGGATAAGATGATCGACCTGTTTGCATCAGATGTAATTGCTCTTGCGGTCGGAAAGGTAACGGCGCAGGTGGTAATCGATGAAGGGATCGAGCGGGTCATATATCCTGAAGATCAACGGATGGGCAGTGCAATGGTGGAGCTGGTGAAATATTATCAGGGAATTGCAAGCAGATAGGGGTGAGTGCGGCATGACCAAGGGCAAGGTCTATTTTGTGGGTGCAGGTCCGGGTGATGTGGGCTTGATTACCGTAAAAGGTCAAAAAGCGATTGAAAAGGCGGACGTCATTTTATATGACAGATTGCTAAATCCTAAACTGTTGGAAGCTGCCACCCTCGATTGTGAATTGATATATTGTGGCAAGACACCTTATACGAATGGCATCAGTCAAGGGGAAATCAATGAGCTGCTTGTTTCCAAAGCACTGGCAGGGCATAGGGTCGTCCGCTTGAAAGGCGGTGATCCTGCCGTTTTTGGAAGAGTCGGGGAGGAAGCGGAAGCGTTGAAAGATGAGGGGATCCCATTCGAAATCATTCCGGGGGTTACGTCCAGCATTGCCGCATCCATATACGCAGGAGTCCCCGTCACGCATCGGGATTACGGACGTTCCTTTGCGATGGTGACAGGCCATGACCGAACGAAGAAGGATATAGATTGGAACGGGCTTGTGAATAGTATAGATACGGTTGCCTTTTATATGGGTGTGGCCAACCTTCCGTATATCCGCGAAAATTTGATCAACCATGGAAAGCCGGGGAATACGCCGGCACTCGTCATACAATGGGGCACTTATGGAAGACAGGAAAGTGTCGAGGGGACCTTGGATGATATCGTCGAAAGGGTAAGTGAAAGGTCGCTTGGCAATCCTGCGATCACCTTGGTCGGAGATATCATTTCACTAAGGGGAAAACTGCAATGGTTCGAAAAGAAGCCGCTATATGGGCAACGATTTTTAGTGGCCCGGACCGGGACGGCAAAGAGTTCCTTGGCAGAAACCCTGCTTGAACTTGGCGGCGAAGTCATCGAGTTTCCTAAATGGCATGCGGCAAAAGTGAAAATAGAAGAAAGCCAGCTGCTCTCTTTTCTTATGTATGATCGAATTCTCTTCACTTCGCCCGAAAGTGCCGATGGATTCTTGGATTCACTCATTGAACATGCTGTTGATTTCCGCCGGATTACTTCTAAACTTTATGTGTTATCAAGGAAATCGAAAAAGGCTTTACAGCAACGGGGACTGATGGCCGAGCTCAAATCCAAGATGTCGGAAGCCGGAACCCTGTTGGTTGTTGGAGATCGAAACAGAGATCAAAGAGATCCGGCTCATGGGGACGGAGACTATTTTCAATCAATCGATAAATTTGTCGATGAAAGATTCCTTGAAATCCTTCCGAGAATGCTGGACGGGATAGCTGTCGGAACAGTACTATTTTCGAATCGGCATTCAGTCGATATGCTGATGCAATATGGGAACAAGGCAGACGTGGATATTGAAGGTTTGCTAAATCAAGCCTCTATCGGGGTAATCGGAGAAAGTACCGGCAATAGACTTAAAGACTATGGATTTACATTGGATATGATGCCGAATGAACCGTCTGTCGAACAATTGGTGGAGTTGATCGTGAATAGGAATGTTTTTTAGGCTCTGATAAAAACAGAGTCTATTTCCTTTGGAGGGGCTACGTTATTCATACCGTAGAAATGTTGTTGGCGTTCAGTGTTATGGCCTATCGTGTTATCATTTAATTACTGGACATCACGGTTCTTCGGTTTGTTTGTTCTGTTATTGAGGATTTCCGGAATTGAAGGATGTTTAACATGCAATGACAGGGGGTGACTTTATATTTAACAAATTTTATGTCAATCATTCTACTTGCCCTACTTGTTCTGTTATTTGTAATGGTTGTGAAGGTGGTCCGTTTCTTTATAAAACATATGACAAAAATGAATAACCTGGAATATAAAGAGATGAATTAAATGAACGATTGAAAAAGAAGGAGTACTGACGGTCCTATCTCCGGATCGTTAGGGTAGGATGGGGGTTAAATAGATTTGGTTATCCTTGCGCATAAGATTTTGAGGAGTATTGAATAAAAGTCTTTTATTCCTTCCCAGATTGGGTATTATATATAAGTGACTTTTTCAGGGAGGCGAAGCAAATGAAACGGACATGGGAATTCTCATTAAGTATCATAGGCGTGAGTATCGCTGCGATTTTTTTAATCGTGACGATCATAGCGGCCGTTTATCTCAACAGTATCGATTTGAAAGATATGATGGACTACTCATTAATGACAGATTCTGAGTTTTCCTCGTCTGAGGTAGATATGTCAATCAAGCTGTTCATGGGCTTACTATGGGCGGGGATCATATCGTTGTTCATTGCTTTGGCAGGAGGCTTGATCGCTATCTTTCTATTAAAAGGCGGCAAAGCGAAGGGAGCCGGAATCTTATTGATCATTACGGGCATTCTGACGATCTTTCATGTTTGGCCGCTTATCTTCTTCATCGTACCGGGAATCATGTGCCTAGTAAGGAAGCAGAGGGAAACGGTGGAAGTGATCGTATGATCCGGCACCATACATAGTGTGATTTGAAACAAAGGAGCTGGCCCGAAAATGCGGGTCAGCTCCTTTTGTGCTGTAAGGATATTTTAGGGGAATATACCTATTTATACCTGCAAACACCAGTCTATCATGTTACTATTATTATAGATTCAAATATAAATAGACTGGAGTTCGATCGATGAAGATACCTTTAATGAAGGTTGGGGCACTGACCTGTTTAACACTCGGTTTGTTCAATGGACAGGCTTTTGCGGAGTCTGGAATAAGCAATGCGTGTTCATCATTCGGTGAGATTCAACCAAATGGAAATCCTACCCATAAGCAGATCAACTGCTTACTGACGAATGCGGCAATAGAGGCTGAAATCCCCCCTGAAGTAGTAAAAGCGGTGGCTACGCAGGAAAACGGGGATTGGAGGCAATTTAATGAGGACGGTACACCGGTTAAATCCGACGATGGCGGTATCGGTCTAATGCAGCTTACCAATAAAAGTGGGTATGACCAGAAAAAGCTGGAAAATGATATAGTCTACAATATAGAGGCAGGCGTCGAGGTCCTGAGTGGCATGTATTCAAGAAGGGACTTGCCCAAGATCAAAGATGCAGGACGCAGGGTCATCGAAAACTGGTATTTTCCTGTCATGGCATACAATGGGACAAAACCGGTTAACAGTCCTCTTTACCAGGAGAACGGGAAAATAAATGTGAATGCCTACCAAGAGGAAGTTTTTGCTGAGATAGAAAACCAAAGTTATTTGAATGATACAAAACTGGCAAAATATCCATTTAAAACATCGGATTTTCAATATGATCGGGATAGCACTGGAAATATCATCTTTACAAATCTTGTATACACACTGACAGAGCAAACACATGACTCTGTTTATTGGTTCAAGGCTGGAGACAAAGTGGTGACGACATCAAGCGCGAATATCAGGAAAGAAATAAGCACTACGGCAGGTGCAGTATCTGTTCCACCAAATACAAGCTTGATCATCACAGGAAATTTTAACTATCACGAATCTAAAGGAAATAAATTTGTTTTTTACCCCGTACAAACGGAAGACGGGAAGATTAAGGGGTATGTTTCATCGGCTTACATATCCAATAGACTATCGATTGTCGCACCTATCTAGGATACGAATAACCTGTGATTTCTGGGGCTGCCGGTAAATCCATTCCATTCAACTCCACTTTCAATCCTAAAACCAGCGTAAAGGCGAAGGATGATAAAGATGGTGACTTAACGAGTGCCATACGTGTGGAAGGTAAGGTGGATACCAAGAAAGTGGGCACCTATAATTTGACTTATACGGTAGCTGACAAGGCTGGGAATGTTGCCAAGGTCACAAGGAAGATAACCGTTTATGATCAAGTCAAGCCGGTGATTTCAGGTGCCGGGAATAAAACCATCAAACTTAATTCTTCATTCAATCCAAAAACAAACGTGAGTGCCAAGGATAACGCCGATGGCAACTTGACTAGTAAAATCAAAGTGACGGGTACAGTGAATACGAAGAAAAAGGGGACCTATACATTGAAGTATACGGTCACCGATTCATCGAAAAATGCAGCGACAGTCACAAGAAAGATCACGATAGATGGCACCAAGCCAGTCATCTCGGGAGCCAATAGCAAAACCGTTGGCTATTATTCGACATTCAATCCTAAATCAGGCGTATCTGCGAAAGATAACCTGGATGGTAACTTGACTAGTAAAGTCAAAGTGACAGGTACGGTGAATACAAAGAAAAAGGGAACGTATACATTAAAGTATACAATCACTGATTCATCGAAAAATACTGCGACAGTCACAAGAAAGATTACGGTAGACAGCACCAAGCCGGTCATTTCCGGTGCCAAAAGCAAAACCATTGCCTATAACTCGACATTCAATCCTAAATCAGGTGTATCCGCGAAAGATAATCTTGATGGAAGTTTAACAAATAAGATCAAAATAACAGGGACTGTGAATACGAAGAAAAAAGGCACCTATACATTGACTTACACAGTTACGGATAAATCGAAGAACAAGGCAGAAGTAAAAAGGAAAATCACAGTTAAATAGAAGGTAAAAAAGGATTCCCGCAATAGGGGAATCCTTTTTTTGATGCATGAATGTGTTTGGCTGAAAGATATGCATATATAATAGTAGAAAGTGTTCATGGTTTGATCCTCCAGGGTAGAGTTGATATTGATAAAAATGTTATAATTGTAAATAGTTGTAATGCGAAGTGATCTGAAGGGGGATTGTTTATGGGCAAAGAACACGGGCATGTAAACTGGATGGATCAGATTTTTAAGGAATATGAAAGAGACGGCGGGCTGAAGAATAATCCTGGCTTTGGAAAACCGATTCCGGAGTCGGCGCTATCGGGAAATATATATGATAATTTCTTGACGAAGGCCAAGGATGCCGGCTACGTTCCACTTTGGATAAAATGGCAAAAAGAAATTCGGGAAGAGCTATCCGGATTGGTTCGTTTGAAAAAAATGAATGGACCCGAATTTGAATTAGTGAAACGAATTGATGAAATAAATGAGAAAGTCCGTACATATAATGCGGTTTGTCCAGCCCAAATGCAGCGCAGGGAAATAGAGTTGGACAGCATCGAAATTCAATATGAAAAATGGAAGTAATAGGTAATGTGTAAAATGTGGGTATTTGTATGACGTGATCATTAAAGGATTATGATATAATGGCATGAATAAAAAACAGAGAGAGGGACTTCGATTGGAAAAAAGAAAAGAAGTTTTTTCATGGATAAAAGCGATATTGATTGCAGTCATTCTAGCTTTTTTAATTCGAACGTATATTTTTGCACCGATTGTCGTGGACGGTGAGTCAATGATGCCGACTCTGCAAGATCACGAAAGAATTGTTCTCACCAAGTTTGGAACGAATATCGATAATATAGACCGGTTTGATATTGTCGTTTTTCATGCAACGGTAGATAAAGATTATATAAAAAGGGTTATTGGTCTGCCAGGTGACCATATTGAATATAAAGACGATACGCTTTATATTAATGGGAAAGCTTATGAAGAACCATACTTGGACAAATATAAGAATCAGATGGAAGCAGGAGTGCCACTGACTGAATCCTTCAAGCTCGAAGATATTTCAGGCAGCACGACAGTGCCGGAAGGCCAGCTGTTCCTTATGGGGGACAATCGTCAAAATAGTTTGGATAGCCGTGAAATCGGAACGATTTCAGTCGATGAAATTGTAGGCAAGGCGAATCTAGTGTATTGGCCGATCAACGAAATAAAGCTTGTGAAATAAGGAGAAGCGGACTCAGGTATAGAGTCCGCTTTATTGTTGCCGTTTTTCATTTCCGTAAAGGGAAACATTGCTTTGCATTGTCATACAGGTGTTTTCAACAAAAAACGTGTCCATTCTTCTTTTTTTTCTATTTTTTTTATGAAAATCAACTCATCTGGGTTAAATTAGGTTATCCTATTTAAAAGAAGTAATCACGTTACCCAGGCCCGAATAAGAAAATGGATTACTTTAAAAAAGGGTGCTGAGATGGAGTACTTTAGATGGATATAGTAAAAGATTTAATATCAAACTATGGTTATTTTGCGATATATGGACTGTTGGCAATTGGGATTATTGGCTTGCCGGTACCTGATGAGTTCATGATGACTTTTGTCGGCTATTTGTCATCCATTTCCGTTTTGAATGTTCAGGGAGCATTTCTTGTCAGTTTCCTTGGATCGATATCAGGGATGCTTATCAGTTATTTCATCGGGAAAAAGGTGGGGAAGCCTTTTTTGAGGAAGCATGGTAAGTGGATCAAAATGACCCCCGCGAGGTTGGAAAAATTGGAGAAATGGTTCAATAAATACGGTCCTTGGACCATTATCATAGCCTATTTCATCCCAGGAGTCCGTCACTTCGCCAGTTATATTTCCGGTATGAATGGAATGGGGAAACGAAAGTACTTTATCTTTGCAGGAGCAGGGGCTTTCAGCTGGTGTTTGGTATTTACGACTTTTGGCTATTTCATTGGTGTGTTAACTTAACTCATTACTACTTACAAAGTTTATTTATTGAATCAGAAAAAACCGTTTCTGGATTCCAGAAACGGGTTTTTCCATTTCTGCCTATATTTATTGAGCTGAGTATCCACCGTCGATGACTAGCTCGGCACCAGTTACGTATGAAGCGTCATCGGATGCTAGATAAAGTACGGCATTTGCAATATCCGCCGGCTGACCCAAACGTTGTAATGGAGTTGCCTTGATCATTTGGTTGACTAATTCTTTTGACTCTTCTAATTTTTGTGTCATTGGTGTTTCGATGATACCAGGGAATACGGCATTGACACGGACGCCCATGCGGCCATATTGCGTTGCGGCAGCCTTGGAAATGGCACGAACGGCACCTTTTGAAGCTGAATAAGAGTTTAAGCCCATTCCGATTTGAGCAGTAAAGGAAGAAATGTTCACAACTGCGCCTTTACCTTCTTTAGCCATGTGAGGAACAACGTGTTTCATTCCAAGGAATGGTCCAAATCCATTGATGCTTAACATTAGCTGCCAATCGGCCAATGTCGTATCGTTAATGCCTTTTTCCGTTGAGATACCGGCATTGTTAACCAAAATGTCGATTTTGCCAAATTTAGCGATAACTTCATCCGTCATCTTTTTCCAGCTTTCGTCTGAAGATACATCAAGTACAGCTCCATGGACGTTATCCAGTTCATTCACAACAGCTACAGCTTTTTCATTGATATCAGCAGCAATGACTTGTGCTCCTTCTTTTGTGAATAGGTCTACCATTTCCCTGCCCATACCAGATGCACCGCCAGTGATAATGGCTACTTTATTAGTCAATCTTCCCATCATGATCACTCCTATTAGTTGTTATAACGATGAATATATGTTCAAGCATAGTTCAAAAGTGATATTATCAACGAGCAATACTATAACTCCTTCAAGAGTCCGTCAAGCATTTTATTTTCCCGCTTGCGAATTTCCTTTTTCTTGCTGGATGAAAAAGTACATGTATGTCTGTGAAAAAATGGACTTCCCATAACCGCTGCAGGTTGAAAGCGGTATCAATCTTTTAATCTTCAAATTTTGATACCGTAGATTATCAATATCTAAAATAGCTTAACCCGTTCTATTTGAAACGATTCACAAGTAATCTTGTAGAGGCAGCGCATGTAGGTTTGGGAGTACCATATGTTCAATTCTAGTGATTAAAATTGAATACTGCAATCTTTTTATACTTTAAATACAAATTTTTATAACGCTGTTCCAATTCTAACTTTTCAGAACTTTCATGTACATAGGAGGTCATCATTTTATGAATAACAGAATGTATCTTTCCTTGGCCATTCCGCTTACGATTTCGACGATGAGTACGCCCTTGCTCGGTGCGGTCGATACGGCTGTGGTTGGAAAGTTGAGTGATCCCGCTTATATTGGCGGGGTGGCTGTCGGAACCATAATTTTTAATACGATGTATTGGCTTTTCGGTTTTCTACGGGTCAGTACATCTGCCTTTGCTGCACAAGCGGAGGGGGCACGGGATGAAAATCAAAGCCTAATGGCCTTGATTCGGCCTTTTTTCATTGCAGCGATCATCGGCCTGCTTTTTATCGTGATCCAAAAACCCATTTTGAATGTTTCGTTAGGCGCAATCGGTCCGGAATCAGACGTTTCCGCCTTTGCCGCAGATTATTTCGGCATCCGGATATGGGGTGCACCTTTTGCATTATTGAACTATGTCATCTTAGGCTGGTTAATCGGGAAATCCAGGATAAAAACATCTTTGTTCATTCAAGTTTTCATGAACGTGATCAATATTGTCTTATGCCTCGTTTTTGTAAATGGCTTTTCGTGGTCTGTATCAGGGGTTGCTGCCGCTTCATTGATATCAGAGATTTCCGCTTTTTTACTGGGCTTGTGGGTGATCTGGAAAGCGGTTAACGTACCGGATTCATTTTCATTCCGGGAGGGGTTCGATCGGGCTTCCCTGAAAAAAATGATGGTGGTCAACAGGGATTTATTTATCAGGACCATTTGCCTGATCACGGTTTTCAATTTTTTTACGGCCAAGGGAGCCACTTTCGGGACAGAGACACTGGCGGCCAATGCCGTACTCATTCAAATCCATTACCTGATGGCCTATTGCTTTGATGGCTTCGCGAACGCGTCGAGTCTTCTGGTCGGAAAGGCGATTGGTTCGAGAGATATAAACCTTTATAAAAAAACACTCTCACTATCGGCGCGGTGGGGCTTGTATGCTTCGTTCATACTTGCCGTATCTTACTATCTATTTAGCGATAAGGTCATTCTCCTTTTCACGAATATTCCCGGGGTCATCGAACTGGCCCATGAATATGGACTTTGGATAGTCCTATTCCCATTCAGTGCCTTTATCGGACTCATTTTTTATGGAGTGTTTACCGGTGCGACTGAAGCCGTTCCTGTTAGGAACTCAATGCTCCTTGCACTATTGGCTTTTCTATTTGTCCAATTCACAGCAGTCCCGCATCATGGCAATCATGGATTATGGCTTGCATTCCTGGCTTTCAGTTTAGGACGTTCCGTGTTTTTAGCATTATACATCCCAAGGCTAAACCGAAAAGTAACAAAGCTTATGAATGACGATAGCTTAATGAAATCATCTTCTTTTTAATAAAAGAGGGTGTTTTTTATTTGTTAAGGAATTTTATCGGTAGTTTGATGTTAGCAATAATACGGGAATATGAAGAAAAGGTAGCAACGCTTGGCGAATCAGATAGTAAAAGTGATAAAATGAAAAATATATATAAAAGAGGAGTTGTCATATTTTGAGTGAATTGAATTGGCGAGAAGAAGTTGAAAAACGAAAAATGGACTTATTGCTGGACACACAAAACTTATTGAAAATAAAAAGTGTACTGGATGAAGAACATCCGACAGAGGAGGCCCCATTCGGTAAAGGGGTGAAGGAAGCGCTTGATTTCATGCTTCAATTAGGCGAAAAAGACGGTTTTACTGTGAAAAATGTCGATAATGTCGCTGGTCATATCGAAATGGGTGAAGGCGAGGAGTTAATCGGGATATTATGCCATGTCGACGTGGTACCTGAGGGAGATGGCTGGAGTTCGGATCCGTTCGGCGCTGAAATCCGCAATGGCCGCATATATGCTCGTGGGGCGATCGATGATAAAGGGCCGACGATGGCTGCCTATCATGCGATGAAGCTGGTCCGGGAGCTCGGAGAACCTTTGAACAAACGTGTGAGGATGATCATTGGAACCGATGAAGAATCGAACTGGCGCTGCGTTGACCGGTACTTTGAAGTGGAGGAAATGCCCTCGATCGGTTTCGCACCAGATGCTGATTTCCCGATCATCAGTGCGGAAAAAGGAATCTGGGATTTCTCGGTTATACACCCTGCCGATGCAGGAAATGGCACGAACTCAAACGTGAATGTTATAAAATTTTCTTCAGGTCGAAGGACGAATATGGTACCGGATTTTGCTACGGCTATTGTGGAAGCGGCTAACCCTGCTGAAGTGGCTGCAAACTATCAGGATTATTTGCAAAAATACTCATTGAAGGGGCAAGCCGTTCCGCAAAAAAATCAAGTGCTGCTTGAAATGAATGGTGTCTCGGCACACGCGATGGAACCGAAAAATGGAAAGAATGCAGGTCTCCATTTAGCCGTATTTTTAGCTGATCTTACTCTTGATCCGCATGCGAAAGCCTACTTCACTTTCATTAAGGATCGTTTGTTTGGAGATTCCCGCGGAAATAATTTAGGTGTGGCTTATTCGGATGAACAAACAGGAGAATTGACGGTCAATGCCGGCGTTTTCAATTATTCTAAACAAGGGGACAGCTCGATTGGTTTCAGTATGCGTTATCCGGTGACGTTCGAGTGGGAACAGCAAAAGGCGGCATTGGAAGAAAGACTTGCGGCATATAATTTGAAAGTGAAGACCAATTCGCATTCAACTCCACATTATGTGGACAGTGAAAGCTTCTTGATTAAGACGTTGCAGGAAGTTTATGAAGCGGAGACAGGTGATAAAGCTGAACTCCTTTCGATTGGCGGCGGCACATACGCCCGTTCATTGAAAGAGGGCGTTGCTTTCGGCCCGCTTTTCCCTGGCAGCGAAGACATTGCGCATCAGAAAGATGAATATATTGATATTGAAGATATGCTTAAGGCTACGTCCATTTATGCACGTGCCATTCATGAATTGGCTAAATAAGAGGCAAAGAGGGAGAAAGACATGGGAAAAATCATTTTTAACGGCGACCTTAAAAGCAGGTCCGAAGTAAAGGTAGATATTGAAGACCGGGGATATCAATTCGGTGATGGCGTTTATGAAGTCATCCGGGTTTATAATGGCGAATTATTTGCGGGGGACATGCATCTGAACCGGCTGATGGACAGTGCGAAGTTGATACAGATGAAAGTTCCCTTTACTGCAGCGGAAATCAAAACCCGCGTGAAAGAACTGATTACTGAAGATCAACTGAAGGACGGTATCGTCTATATGCAGCTGACAAGGGGAGCATCGCCGCGTACACACTCTTTTCCAACTGCAGAGGTGGAACCGGTCTTTATTGCCTATACCAAGGAAATTCCTTATACAGGAAAAATGAAGCCAGGGGTCAAGGCTGTTACCACCGACGATATACGCTGGCTTCGCTGTAATATCAAGAGTTTAAATCTACTGGGTAATATAATGGCTAAACAGCAAGCGGTCGAAGCCGGTTGTGATGAAGCGATCCAGCATCGTGATGGTACGGTGACGGAGGGAAGTTCGTCAAATGTCTCAATCGTGGTGGATGGGCTACTTAAAACGCATCCGGCCACAAACTTGATCCTGAATGGAATTACCCGTCAGGTGATGCTGAAACTTTGCGCTGATCATGGGATTCCCTATGTCGAAGAAGCCTTCACGGTCGAGGACATGATGGCAGCCGACGAAGTCCTTTATACCAGCACAAGCGTCGAAGTGACACCAATTGTTAATATCGATGGCCAATCGATTGCAACCGGGGAACCCGGTACGATAACCCAAAGGCTGCAGAAACTGTTTTCCGAGGAAATCGAGAAGCAATGCGGTTCCGTTAAATAGATAAATGCCCCTTTGCCACTAATGGCAAAGGGGTTTTTATATGTATAGTCGGTAGCGAGATGGCCATTTCCGAATCCCTGTTCACGTTTATAGCATCCTTACGCAATCCTCCCTTTTTGACATTTTCAAGAACCAGGAATATACTTGCTAATAACCTAAAAAGTTTACCTGTTGCAACAATTTGAGTTGCATGTAAAAAGGAGTTGAAATAGATATGTCCGATGTGTTGCATCAATCTTCTTCGAGAGGAATCAAAAAACTGCTTCCCTATCTAGGACCTGCCTTTATAGCAGCTGTAGCCTATATTGATCCAGGGAATTATGCTACCAATATTACAGCCGGATCTAAATATGGCTATGCGTTATTATGGGTTATCTTCGCATCCAATTTAATGGCTGTGCTAATTCAATCACTATCAGCCAAATTGGGGATAGCCACGGGAAAGAATCTTCCAGAGCTATGCAGGGGAAAATTTTCGAAAAAAACATCGTTCTTATTATGGATTCAAGCCGAAGCTGTTATTATGGCAACCGACCTAGCTGAATTCATAGGAGCGGCACTAGGAATTTATTTGCTATTTGACTTACCGCTTATCACATCGGCATTAATTGCAGCGATTGGATCCTTTGCCATTTTGGAAATCCAGCGCAGAGGTTATCGAACATTCGAAGCTCTGATCACGGTCATGATATTTGTAGTAGTGATTGCTTTTGGTGCTCAAGTTTTTTATGCAAAACCTGACACTTCAGCCGTTGTTTTAGGACTCTTCACTCCAAAATTCGAGGGAGTGGACAGTATTTTGCTATCGGCCGGTATGCTTGGAGCTACCGTTATGCCACATGCGATTTACCTTCATTCCTCTTTAACTCAAAAGAGAATAGTCGGTATAAACGATTTGGAAAGAAAAAGGATATATCGTTTTGAGCTAATTGATATTGTCATCGCCATGTTGATTGCAGGTGCGATCAATGCCGCAATGGTCATTGTTTCAGCTGCCCTATTTTATAAGAATGGAATACTTGTAGAGGACTTGGATGTTGCTTATCAACAATTCGGTGACATGCTTGGACCATCAGTCGCGATGTTTTTTGGAATAGGATTGTTATTTGCCGGTTTATCCAGCTCATCCGTTGGTGTAATGACAGGTGATGTAGTCATGCAGGGATTCATTAAAAGACATATACCGATTTATTTAAGAAGGGTCATTAGCACAATTCCCCCCTTGATCATAATATTATGGGGAGTGAATCCATCCAAAGCACTTGTAGTGAGTCAAGTTGTACTCTCGTTTGGCATCGCGTTTGCCCTAGTGCCATTGATCATGTTTACAAGCAACAAAAAAATCATGGGCAACCTGGTAAACCATAAAATCACCTCGAGCGTCGCTTGGCTTATAGCTGTACTTATCATCGGACTGAACTTGTTCCTGCTTTACGAAACGCTGTTAAGCTAAAAGAAGAAAATGAAGAATAGGACCAATTTTTGGTCCTTTTTTCTTTGATTTATGCTGTATTTTTTGTTAATTCGCCCCAACGAAAAAATACGTCCTGGACCCGTCCGTGTATTATCCGTCATGGGCTTCGTTCAGAGGAGGATTGGAAATATTCCTAAGGAGGGAATATTTATAAGGAAGTCCAAGAAAAGGTATATGCAATGGGAATTATGGTAAAATTAAAGGGAAAATAGGAAGGAATTTAAGTGATCATGAATACTCATTTTTTCTTTGCTTTAGTATTGCCTGATGATATTAAGGCTTATTTAAATGCTGTTACGGAACAACTAAAGCTAGACTTTCCATTTAAGAAATGGCTGCATCCAGCCGATTATCATATTACGATGGCATTTTTGGGCAATGCTCCCGATACATTGAAAGAGGATGCTTTGGGGCGTGTGGAAAGCGAGCTTGCCAATGAGGCCTCATTCGGCTTGGAACTCGGCGATATCGGCGGTTTTGGCAGGAGTGAGAGTCCAAGGATTCTATGGGCAGGCGTCAATCAGCAAGAAAGGCTTTTTGCCATTCAAAGGAAAGTCTATAATTCTTGTATCGAAGCGGGTTTTGAACTTGATAAAAAGCCGTTTAAGCCTCATATAACGCTGGCAAGAAAATTCGAGGGGGATAGTCCCTTTTCGTTGGAGAGCGTTCGCCAGATAGCGAATTTGGAGGATAAGCATTTTGAAGCAGATCAGGTTGCGTTATATCAAACACATCTTGGAGCTTCCCCTTCATACGAGAAGATTTTCACGATAAACCTTCAAAAATAGAGAGAGATGGGTGGTGGTCGAATGGCACAGCTCATAAAGATGCAGGATTATATTTCCCGGTATGAGCAGGATATTTATCGTTATCCAACACAATTTGCACGGTTGAAAAAACAGCAATGGGATAAACTGAAGGCTGCTTATAATGCGGGCGAGCTAGATCGGTTGTATAGCGAACATACTGAAAGTGAAACACAGGTCAAATTTGATCCGCCTCAGGAAGAGTCAAAGGGCATGTTTAAAAAGGTGAAAGGCATATTCCACCGGACAGGTAAACAGGAGGCAGTGGCAGAAGAACTGCTAATACCGAACCAGGTTGAAGATACTAATGTTTTTTCATTAAGATTTCCGTTCCGTCCGGCCAGTCTGGATGAATTAAAGCAAAATTTTTTAAATCAATTGCTCCGTTTTCAAATGAAATGGGGGAGTTCGACGCTTCGTGAAAAGTCATTTGTGGACCAATCATTCTTTTTGGATGAGAGGCTCCGCTTTTTTCTGCAGCGTTTTCCGGATACGTTTCTCGTATTATATAAACCTATCTTTCTATTGAAAAATGCGCCTGTTGAAGTCGAAGTCATTTTATTGACCCCTGTTGATGCTTGGTGCATCACTTTTCTGGAAGCGGAAGAAGACGCTGCTTTCATCGGTTCGAGTGATCGGTTCTGGGTCCGCAGGCATCATAAGCATCCTGATAAAAAAGTGCTCAATCCTTTGTTGGGGGCAAATCGGATGACGAACATCGTCTCCCAGTTATTTGAGCTATATGAAGTGAACATGCCGATTAAAAAGGTGATTTTATCCCGGAATGGGTATGTCGATTATCCTGAAGCCCCTTATGATATTACGATATTGGATAAACGGACCTTCCCGAAATGGTTTGAAAGGATGCGGGCAATATCGTCTCCTCTTAAGGCACAGCAGTTAAAAGGGGCGCAGGCTTTGCTTGAATATTGCCAAACTACATCCAGCCTGCGACCTGAATGGGAAGCCGAATATAACCAAACAGAAGGAAATGAGCATGCCGCACCTTAATGAAACGGTGTATTTCATTGTCAATCCAATGGCTGGAAATGAAGAGAGTTTGAATATTTGGAAAAAAGCCGAGGGAATACTGAAATCAAAAGCAGTTCCCCATGAGGTGTTTTTTACACGGGAAAAGGGACATGCGTTAAGATTGACGAAGGAAATTCTATCAGGGACGAATCTGGATACCCGGATGATCGCTGTCGGGGGAGATGGCACGATTAATGAAATGATAAATGGCGCCATTGGTTTCCCTCACGCTATCATCGGCTCCCTTGCGGCTGGATCCGGCAATGATTATGTAAGGGGTATTCAAAAAACTGAGAGTGTGGAAGAAGCCCTTTCTTTATTTCTGGATAATGCCTTTAGTGCCATTGATATTGGGCAGTTCGAGACGAATGGCAAGGTGGGGTATTTCGTGAACAGCCTGGGAATGGGCATAGATGCTGAAATTTCCGATGAAGCAGACCGTTCCCCTCTGAAAAAATGGTTTAATTTTGTCAGAGCGGGTAAATTAATTTATCTGTTCATTTTTATAAAAAAGTTATTTACTTACAAGCCCAGCTGCATGGAATTGATCGTTGATGGAGATCGGCACCTTTTGAAAAAAGTTTGGTTCATCGTCATTGCGAACCAGCCCTACTTTGGCGGTGGGATGAAGATTTCACCGATGTCGAGGCTGGATGATGGCAGGTTGAACGTGATTGCGGTCCATGATATTACTTTGTTGAAATTATTGACCGTCTTCGTCACCGTTTTTTGGGGCGGTCACCTAAACATTAAAAATGTTGATTCTTTTTCTGGTAAAATGATAAAAATGAAGAATCAAGGGTCAGTAAAAGTTCAGTCTGATGGGGAAATTGTTGGTACGGATGAAGTAGCTGCAGTGGTTCTGAAAGAGAAAATTCGCGTCATGTTCAAGGGTGATAACCAAAACAAAAATATGAAATGATTTATTTGTTTTTGTTTTATGAGTATAATCGTTTTATAGTACTTGACGAAGAAACCATTTTTCAACTAAAATTTAATTTATGGCTATTGTTTAATTGCTCAATAGCTATTTTTTTATTTCTCTAAAATGAGGATGTTTTTAATTGCGGGTATCATCCCGATGCAAGTATATATGCAGCTTCGCCAGCAGGCGGATTTTTTATAAAACATGGACTCAAAGTAGTGGTAATACATACACTAGGTGAACGTACCCACATTTGTATGATTAAGCGAGGAAATCGAAGGTGAACCAGTTGGAACATTTATTAGGTCAGGAGTGGGATATATCCCCTGCTGGAGGAGCTACGGGAGAAGCCTTTATTGCCGAGAAAGAGGGGCAGAAGCTCTTCCTTAAACGAAATTCATCGCCATTTTTAGCTGTTCTTTCAGCTGAGGGCATTGTTCCAAAGTTAATGTGGACAAAACGCCTGGAAAATGGGGATGTAATTACGGCCCAGCATTGGATGGAAGGCAGGGAGCTATCTCAGCAGGAAATGAACAATATAAGAGTCGCAAAGCTGCTTCAAAAAATTCATCAATCCGATCCTTTGTTAAGCATGCTCAAAAGGCTTGGGAAATCCCCTTTACGACCTGAAAGTATACTTACAGACATAGAAACCGGGTTATCTTCGGATGTTACGGATATTCCGATTATCAAGCAGGCCATCCATTTTTTACAGAATAATCTCCTGTTGATTGAATGCGACGAAAAAGTCGTCTGTCATTGTGATGTGAACCATAATAATTGGCTCATGACCGAAACCGATGGATTGTTCCTGATTGATTGGGACGGAGCGGTCATTGGCGATCCGGCCATTGACCTCGGCATACTCCTGTATTCATATGTCCCAAGGGAAGAATGGAATCAATGGCTTGCCCGTTACGGCAAGAAGCTTGACGCAGGCCTGGAGATGAGGATGAAATGGCACACGGTTTCACAACTTGTGCTTTCCATCCAATGGCATCATCGAAGAAAGCGGTACGAGGAAAGAAATGAATTACTGCAAAAACTGGAAGCATTATTGATGGTTGGCTGATCAGAATTGCTGATCTATATCATCCACCCACTGGGACAAGTCGTTCTGGTGGGTTGAAATATGTGCATCTAAATCGGCGGTACCGATGCCTGTCTGACTGTATTCGTAAATCTCCGTCAGTATCGTTTTCACATTGCTGTCAATTTCCCTATTGATCATTAAGGATTTGACGAGCCTTTCAACCTGTTCACATTCAGAAACGGATCCGCAGCAGTCTGTTTGATGATTGGTCAATATATCTTTTAATAGTGACATTTGATGTTCATGGGAAAGCGGCATATAATACCTCTCCTTTCTTAAATATGGATTCAAGGGATTCCCAGGTGGTTCTCGCCTGCCCTTCACTTATTTATGGTGTGTTTTGCGGAAAGTTTTATACATGAAAACTACAGAGACTGCCGCCTGGATGGCCGGCAGTTTTTTTATTGTATCAGTGGGTACATGCAAGTCTTTCCTGAAAAAATCAACTTGCAGGAATCCATCTACTCGTGTTATGGTTTGAACGATTATATTATAAATAGGGGTGTCATCATGCGTTTAAGAAATAAACCTTGGGCTGAAGACCGTTTGAATGATTTTCCACAATATGTAATTCATCAGCCAGTGAGCCATAAAGGTAAATGGCATGAAGTTTTCGGTAACGATAATCCGTTATATATTGAAGTGGGTACGGGAAAAGGCCGTTTCATCACAGAAATGGCAAAAGCCCATCCTGAAGTGAATTTCATTGGAATTGAAGTATATAGAAGCGTCATTGTAGCTGCACTGGACTTGCTGATTGAAGCGGATGTTCCCAATTTAAAGCTATTGAATGTTGACGCAGCGAACTTAGGGGACTATTTTGCAAAAGGTGATGTGGATCGCGTCTACTTGAATTTCTCTGATCCATGGCCGAAATCGCGTCATGCAAAACGTCGGTTAACGTATAAGACCTTCCTCGAAGTATATGAAGGTATCCTGCCAGACAAAGGCGAGATTCACTTCAAGACGGATAACCAAGGGTTATTCGAATCTTCCTTGAAGAGTATTTCCGAATACGGCATGCTCTTGAAATATGTAAGCCTTGATCTGCATAACAGCAATTTTGAAGGCAACATCATGACTGAATATGAAGAAAAGTTCTCCAGTAAAGGCAACCGGATATACAGATTGGAAGCTATGTTCCAATAATTATCGATCAGAAACCAGGTGCACAGCATCTGGTTTTTTACTTTGTTTAAGCCGGTATGATTCATACACGAGAATGACTTGATTGTTATCAATTTCAATATATGGAAGTGGGTGTTAAACTAAAGGGAGAGGAGGGGTAAAATGGAAACGATGCAAATAGGGGAAATTAAATTAACGTGGTTGAATGGCGGTGTGACTCACTTGGATGGTGGTGCGATGTTTGGTGTTGTACCGAAACCGCTTTGGTCCAAGAAGTATCCTGTTAACGAAAATAACCAAATCGAGTTACGTACGGATCCGATTTTGGTGCAGGCAAATGGTTTGAACATGCTTATAGATTCCGGTATTGGTAATGGAAAGATGAATGACAAGCAAAAACGGAATTTTGGGGTCACGGAGGAATCCAATCTTGTCGAAGATCTTGGCAGACTTGGGATTCAGCCAAATGATATCGATTACATTTTAATGACCCATCTACATTTCGACCATGCCTGCGGTTTGACGAAACGTGAAGGTGAAACTTGGGTGCCTGTTTTCGAGCGTGCAAAAATCATTACGACCCAAACTGAATGGGAGGAAATGAAAAACCCGAATATTCGTTCAAAAAGTACATATTGGGCAGAAAACTGGGAGGCCGTCGCTTCTCTTGTACGTCCTTTTGAAGGTGAGCAGGAAATTACGGACGGCATTAAAATGATCCATACTGGGGGTCATAGTGATGGTCATGCGATCATCATCATTGAGGATGGTGGGGATAGATTGATTCACATGGCAGATATCATGCCGACGCACGCGCATGCGAATGTCCTCTGGGTCCTCGCTTATGACGATTATCCCATGACTTCCATCGAGGCGAAGGAAAAGTGGATGAAATCCGGACTGGAAAATGGGTCCTGGTATAGCTTTTACCATGATGCCCATTACTGTGCCATCAAATGGGATGTTACGGGTAAGGAGAAAATAGCCGAATTGAAACGGAAGCGGTAAGCGGGAAAGCAAAAGGAGGGACGTCATTTAGACGGCCCTCCTTATTTGTTTCAATCATTTTGCGCATTAAGCTCCAATATCGTTCCTGTCGAGGCATCTGCAACAAATTCGAATTGCTCGCGTTTACCCTCTGTGTTTCTGGTGATCCCGCCTTTGTACACTTCATAGTCCAAATCATTTTTTGAATAGTTCTCCGGCTTCATCAAGATCCATGAGCCATGTATATTTCCATCCTTTTTGACTGTTTCCTTCACTTGGGCCAAGACTTTATCCGGAGAAGGTTTACTTGATTGATCCAATAGTTGTTTTGTTGCAAAGCCAGCGGCAAACCCGGCTGCAGTACCTAGTAAAAACGTTTTCCAATTCATTGATTTCTCCTCCATTGCATTTTTTAAAATAACTTCTTCTAGTATACAGAAGTACGCTTTATTTGACTAATAATTTGAAATTTTACCCATTAACTGATAAATTAGAACTTTCTAGTGTAACACGTTGCTAAGTTTTGTAAAATAGTAAGAAACAATACATAGGTTAGGGGTAGAAAAATGAATCATGAGACTTTAGAGCTTTTTAAAACATTGACGGAATTACCGGGAGCCTCGGGAAATGAACATGCAGTTCGGAGTTTCATGAAGAGTGAGCTGGAAAAGTATTCGGATGAAATCGTCCAAGATCGCCTTGGCGGAATATTTGGCGTAAAAAGAGGCAATGAGGATGGGCCGACTGTACTAGTTGCCGGGCACATGGATGAAGTGGGATTCATGGTCACCTCCGTAACGGAAAATGGAATGATTCGCTTTCAGACCCTGGGAGGCTGGTGGAGTCAAGTGCTTTTAGCCCAAAGAGTCGAAATCATAACCGATAACGGTCCGGTTATTGGTGTCATCGGGTCGATTCCGCCCCATTTGCTTGATGAATCGCAACGCTCAAAACCAATGGATATCAAAAATATGCTGATTGATATCGGGGCCGATGATAAGGAAGATGTGAAGAGAATCGGTATTAAGCCAGGTCAGCAGATTGTACCGATTTGTCCATTCATGCCGATGGCCAATGAGAAAAAAATCCTCGCAAAAGCGTGGGATAATCGTTACGGTTGCGGACTTGCGATTGAATTGTTAAAAGATTTAAAAGGTGAAACATTACCGAATATCTTATATTCCGGAGCAACCGTCCAGGAGGAAGTGGGATTACGGGGTGCGCAAACGGCAGCTCATATGATCAAACCCGACCTTTTTTTCGCTTTGGATGCAAGTCCGGCGAACGATATGTCCGGCAGTAAAAGTGAATTTGGCCAGCTGGGAAAAGGGGCGCTGCTCCGCATTCTTGATCGTTCGATGGTTACGCATCGCGGCATGAGGGAATTCATCCTTGATACGGCCGAGTCGAATGATATTCCGTATCAATATTTCGTTTCCCAAGGCGGCACGGATGCAGGGCAGGTCCATATTGCAAATGAAGGCATTCCAAGCGGGGTGATTGGCATTTGTTCCCGCTATATTCATACACATGCCTCGATGATTCATATTGATGATTATGCCGCTGCACGTGAACTGATTGGGAAATTGGTTCGCTCCTGTGATAAAGCGACATTCGAGACCTTGATAAAAAACGGTTGATGGAGGAAGCTGAAATGGAAAGGGATGCTGTCATGAATCCTTTTCCATCAGCTTTTTTTACATAGAAGGAAGGTAATGATATTGAAATTAGCAGTAGGCAGTAAGAATCCGGCGAAAGTAAGTGCCGTGCTTGGCGTATATGAAGGTGCAGAAATCATTTCGCTTCAAGTGGAGAGTGGGGTCCCGGAACAGCCTTTTTCAGATGAGGAAACGATGGAGGGGGCAATGACACGTGCCCGGAATTGCTTGATTCACAGTGATGCCGAATTGGGCATCGGACTTGAAGGCGGCGTCGTGAAAATGGGACAAGGCCTGTTTCTGTGTAATTGGGGTGCGATGGCCACAAGGGACGGTGAGGTCTTTGTAGCTGGCGGAGCGAGAATCCCACTACCGGGAATTGTTGCTGAGAAGCTGCTGGATGGTGAAGAGCTGGGACCTGTGATGGACGCCTTTACAAGGCAAGAAAATATTAGCAAAAAGGAAGGAGCGATCGGCGTATTTACAAATGAGCGAATCTCCAGGGAGGAAATGTTCCTTCATATCATGAGGATGCTAGCCGGTCAACACGAGTATAAGCAGAAAATGAAAAAGCAGGATATTTGAATCACTGTCATGGAATGGCGGGTTTCGAATGATGGAAACGAACACTGCCAAAACAGAGCAGAATCAGACAGGATTTTATTGAGCGGGCTTGCTAGTATAGTGACAAGGGGGGAGCGGAATGGGGTGGGTTGAATCAATCCAAAAGGCAATCGAATATATCGAGGAGCACTTATTGGAGGACCTGACGATCGAGAGCATTTCCAGGCAGGCGAATGCCTCAGCTTTTCATTTTCAACGGACATTCACCATTTTAACGGATATTACCATTAGTGAATATATCCGGCGTCGAAGACTGACCTTAGCTGCCCAGGAGATTTCATCCACAAATGGCAAGGTCATTGATTTAGCCTACAAGTATGGCTATGACACCCCCGAGGCATTCTCAAAAGCTTTTCGAAGGCAGCATGGGGTATCTCCAAGCGAAGCCCGAAAGTATATGGGGAAGCTGAAATTCTATGAACGCCTGGTGATACAGGTGATTTTGAAAGGGGCAAAACCGATGAAATACAATATCCTTGAAAGGGATTCCTTTCAATTGATTGGAATCAAGCAAGAGTTTTCCTTGGTTAATGAAGAGAATTTGATTGGGATTCCGAAGTTGTGGGAGAAAGTGAATTCGGATGGAACCGGCAATAGGTTAGCGAATTTGAATAATGGCCAAATAGATGGCTTGCTTGGTGTATGTGTCGATAAGCGGGATGTGGAAAAAAATGAAACGATGGATTATTGGATAGGTGCAGAGTATGCAGGGAAAGTGCCTGAAGAGTTTTCAGCCCTTACGATACCGGCTTCCATGTGGGTTGTATTTGAAGTTCATGGACCTATGCCTGATGCCATCCAGCAAGCATGGAAGCAAATTTTTTCCGAATGGTTCCCTACCAGCGGTTATGAACATGCAGGAACTCCCGAATTGGAAGTATACGCGAATGATGACGCTTCAAACCCTGATTATTACTCAGAAATTTGGATTCCCATTAAAAAGGGATAAGGTCCAACCATAACAATTTATTCGTTTTTCGCTTGCAGGGGAGATTAGACATCTAATTTCCCCTGCAAGCTTTTTATTTGGGTAAATATGAAATGATCAGTCCTTCATACTTGAGTCCATGGCAAGGGAGATTTATAGCCCTTCTTCAAAAATATAAGAAAGCACCTTCATGGCTTGGTTCACGGATTCGACCGTGACACTCGCTTTTTCAGATAATTCCTTTAAGGCATGGTGATGGGATTCCGGTCGAATCAAAATAAGCGGTTTACCCAGGGAAACGGCGGTGCTTGCGTCCATGGCCGTATTCCACTGTTTATATTTCTCCCCAAACAGAGCGACGACAAGATCAGCTTTTTTCATCAAAAGACCTGTCCGCAAATTATTGATTTGGGAAGCGGCCGCATCCTTCAGAATGGGGTTAGGCTGTTCCCCAAGAATATCTTCACCGATATTATCAGAGCGTTCATGATTTTCCATCGGGCCGACGAATTCTAAAGGAAGTTTCAGTGCAACGGCCTTATCCCTCAACTCGCTTCTCCAATTTGAATGGATCTCCCCAGCAAGATACACGGTTAATTTCATTGTTTTCCTCCTCGGTATTTAAATTGCTTTCATTGTATCATGTTTTGAGAAAATGGATGAATTTCATAAATAAGGATAATAGTATTCTTAAGTGAGTAAAAGAGATGGCTGGAGGAATGACGATGGCTTTATCGAATAAAAAAATTCTTGTTTTCCTGATAATCAGCAGTTTGATTGTGGGATGCTCAGGTATTGAGAGGCAAACCGAAAAGGCAATGAAGGCCGCAGAATTGGCTTTTCGTGACGACGAAAAACAGCCCAATCTCGAGGCAGGACTTATTCAGGTCTATCTGCCAAAGGATTTTAAGGTAGTAGAAGAACATGACAATAATTTGATTTTACAAAAAGGTGATAAGATTTATATATTATTTGTCAATCCAAATGAAAAAGAAGACAGCTCCGTTTTATATTTGGCGATAAAGGAACAAAAGGATCAATATGTAGTGCTGCATTCTTTTCAAACTGATGATAAATTCGGCTTTATCTCGATCAAAGAGATACCGAAAGAAAAGTATGAGCTTGCAGTGGGGATCGGAGGAGTCAAGCTGACAACCGAAACGGATAAAGATCAATTAAAAACCGATGCGAAACAAATGATGGAAATCGTTTCGTCAGTGCCTCAAAAATAAGATGACCCGGCCGTTAAACCAATCCGAATTAATGGTTGATTCGCGGAGAGTCTGGTATGATGGGATTATAAAAAATAAGGTGTCATTTTGAGCAGGAGGAATATTCAAATGGAAAATTTACAAACCGTTGAGCAATATGATGCATTGAAAAATGAAGGCAAACATATCTTTCTTTTTTCAGCAACATGGTGTGGAGATTGCCGTGTAATCGAACCGATAATACCTGAGATAGAAACGAAATTTCCTGACTTTACATTCATTTATGTTGACCGTGATGAATTCATCGATGTGTGTGCAGCTAATGATGTATTCGGTATACCAAGTTTCATTGCGTATGATAATGGCAAAGAGCTAGGCAGATTCGTAAGCAAGGATCGCAAAACACAAGAACAAATTGAGGAATTCATACAATCACTATAAACAATTTCCCCTTCTCGCTGGGGATTTTTCAATGAAGAGGAGGGTCAGTCATGAAAATGGACAGCACAAAGCTGAAAAATATCTTGAAGGAACGTTTAAAAGATGAGAATCGCACATTCAAATTCGATAGCAAGCAAGATACGTTACGAGTGGAAAATGTGAAGACCGGGAAAGGGATCACCATCGAGTTGCCCCCTGTGCTTGCTAACTATGAAAACGTACAGGAAAAAGCCATCGATGAAATTACCTATTACGTGGAAGAGGCCCTGAATGTGATGGGGGAAGAACACAGCATGGAAGGCAAGGAGAAATTCATTTTCCCAGTCATTCGCTCGACCTCCTTTCCAATGGAATCGGAAGAAGGAAATCCATTTTTATTCGATGAGCATACGGCTGAAACACGGATTTTTTATGCCCTTGATTTAGGGAAAACCTACCGTCTCATAGATGAAAAGATGATTCAACGGGAAAATTGGCAGGGTGACAGGATCCGTGAAATTGCTCTTTTCAATGCCCGTTCCCTATCCACTGAAATGAAGTCGGATATCGTTGCAGGTAATGCATTTTATTTTTTGAACACGAATGATGGATATGATGCCAGCAGGATCCTGAATGAATCCTGGCTCCGGGAAATGAAGGACAAGATCGAGGGAACCATGGCTGTGGCCATACCGCATCAGGATGTCATTATCATTGCCGATGTGAAGAATGATACGGGCTATGATATTCTTGCGCAAATGGCGATGAGCTTCTTTGCCAGCGGTCATGTTCCGATAACGGCTCTATCATTCCTTTATGAAGAAAATGAGTTGGAGCCCATCTTCATTATGGGTAAAAACAAAAAGCGTGAACAATAATATATTGAATCACATAAGGACCGTGTCAGCATCTGGCAGCGGTCCTTTTAAAGTTTAGTAGAGTCTCCTGAATTTCGATAAGGGAATCTAAGGGAAATTTGTTGATATTTGTTATTTGATGGGTGATAATATAATTGTAATATTTTGAAAACATAAAAATAAAACAATAGAACAAGCGATGAACGTTGTGGGAGAGTGCAAAGCATTGAGCCACCGAAGGAGCAAGTTCCAAAAATATCCCTTGGAGCAAATCTCTCAGGTAAATGGAACCACAGCTGGACGCAACTCTGGAGAGCGCGCAGGAAGTGTGCCACCAACGGGGAAATCTCCATGACCAAAATGGAGCTAAACTCTCAGGTAAAAGGACAGAGAAGGGAGCAGTTAGTTTACGCGACCCTTCTCTGTCCTTTTTTATTTGGCTTTTTGCATACAAAAGGTTTGCAGCGAACATGGAACTTAATAATATACTAATCAACTTGAAATAAGGGGGAGAATATTCGTGAACGTGAAAAGCAAATTAATGAACATGCTGGAAGCCCGTGAAGGGGAAATGGTTCAAATCCGCCGTCATTTACACGAGAATCCGGAGCTATCCTTTAAAGAAGAGAAAACGGCACAATATATCATTGATTTTTATAAGGGAAAAGATGTGTCGATTCAAACGAATGTAGGAAACGGATTAGGGATCATCGTAACGATCGAAGGCGGAAAACCAGGGAAAACGATAGGTCTCCGTGCGGATTTCGATGCATTGCCGATTACAGAAGAAGCGGAGGTCCCGTTCCGTTCAAAAAATGAAGGTGTCATGCATGCTTGCGGACACGATGGGCATACCGCTTATTTATTGGTACTGGCAGACTGCATCAATGAGCTGAAAGATTCCCTATCAGGTACGATCAAAATAATCCATCAACATGCAGAAGAAACACCCCCAGGTGGAGCAAAAAGCATTATGGAATCAGGGTTTTTGGATGAACTGGATGCTGTTTTTGGAATCCATTTATTTCCCTCGCACCCAGCAGGGGTTGTCGGGTATCGCGGCGGCTATTCGATGGCTGGAAGGACCTATTTCAAGTTAGCGATAAAGGGTGTAGGCGGCCATGGATCATCCCCGCATATGGCTAATGATGCCATTGTGGCAGGCGCGCATTTTGTGACAGCCGTACAAACCGTAGTCAGCCGTCGCTTGAACCCTTTTGATATGGGCGTAGTCACAATCGGCTCCTTCGATGGAAAAGGAAGCTTTAATGTCATTAAAGATCGTATAGAAATTGAAGGGGATGTCCGTTACATGACAGCAGAGACCGAACGGCTGATCGATAAGGAAATCCACCGGATCGTCAAAGGAATAGAAACGGAATTTGATGTTCAGTGCGAACTTACATATGTGCCCGATTATCCTCCGTTATATAATGACCCTGAACTGACTGGATTTGTGAAAAATAGCCTGGAAAGCATGAATGACAAAGATATTAAAAAGGTCGTGGAATTTCCGGTTTTCTCAGGTTCAGAGGATTTTTCATATTATGCAGAAAAGATTCCTGGCTGCTTCTTTTACATTGGCTGTAAACCGAAAGGGGTGGAGATGGCATATTTCAATCACCATCCTAAATTCGACATTGATGAAGATGCCCTTTTGATCGCTTCCAAATCAGTGGCGCAGGTTGTATGCAGTTTTTATGAATGGAAATAGTCCTTTTGGTCTTTGTTTGCAAAAAAAACGCTGGAACCCACAAAACACCGTTCAGTATTAACGAACGGTGTTTTATGGGTTTCGGCAGGTATTGGATGCCAACGGAGGTTTCGTGAAGGATGATGCAATGAATTGCCAGTCTGCTTTTTCGGCTGCATGAAAACTTAATCTCTTTGTAAACGCGATTTAACAGCGGTGTTTTATTTAAATAGTAGACTAGGGGCTAATGTTATTTCGCGATGGATAGGTTTAAACTCATTCCAGAAGGGGTTTAATAGGGTAGGAGTTCTGCGAAATACGTTAAGTTAGTAAGAATGCGATAAAAAAATAGATACTAATCCCAATTTAGCTTAAATTTTCTCGATATTTTAAAAATAACTGGTAGAATTAGTTACATAACTACAGATGTAGAAAGAGTGATAGTTTTGAAATGGCTAAATAAGATGAAAAAATGGTTCCAAGCAGAGGAAATTATCGAAATCGAAGAAATTATTATAGATGAACCGCTTGATGAAGAGACATTAAGGAAAATGGATTTTTCGAAGCTTTCGAAGTCAAAGGAAGAAGAAATAAAGGTTTACAATCAAAAAGTAGAAAAAATGTCCCAGACGCCGGACCCGGATACGAAAATCCTGTTTCAATATCCAAAAGGACAGTTCAAGTTTCCGCTCATTCCAGACCGGGAGCAGAATAAACGAAAGCCCAGGGAAAGAAACAGGGAAGAACACGAACCCAAACAGGGGAAGAATGTGACCAAAGAAACGACGAGAAGGCCTGGAAAGGATCCAGAACCAAAACGGAGAAGCTTCGACCGGGAGGAAACCTCAAAAATAGTCCCGTCAAACACTCCATTCCGCCCAACGGAAATCCCTTCACCCATTTATGGGTTCCGTCGTCCGGAAAAAAAAATAGTCCCTTCTGAAGAAATTGTCGAATATGAATTAGAAAGCAAAATGCCCGTCCTTAAAAAAGCAGAACCCGATATTGAGATTCCAGTATCAATTCCTGAAATCTCAAAAGAAGTGTCACATGAAGAATTAACGGTAGAACCATCCGTTCTTATACCGGAACAAGTGGAAGAAAAAAGGGAAGATTCGGAGATACCCGCTTTCTTTCGGAGGAACTCCATTGAATCACTGCCAGAAGAAGCAGTAAGCGAGCCTAACATAATTGAGCCTTTGGCAGAAAAAGAAGCTTATGAACAGGACCAAGTTGATTTTGGACGCGAAGTCGCTGTATCCATAATGGGACAGGCGGAAGACATACCGCCTGAAGCTGTATCGGTTCATGGGAAGGTTGCTGTACAATCAACTGAACCATCCGTCAGTCAAGGGACACTGCCTGATAGTGATCCATCAGAGGCAATAACGGAAATAGAGCCTAAACGTCCGAAAAAACATATCCCATTTAATGTAATGATGCTTAAGCAAGATCGGGAAAAAAATCGGTTCATGAATAAAATGATGCCGGAAAAAAAAAGCCCTAATTCGGAAAGGGCAGTAGTTTCATCTGATAAGCAACCAATGAATGATGCTGCTGAAACGGAGGCAGGACAAGCGAAACCATACTCAATTCCTGAACGGGAACCGGAGGAAGGCAGAGTTATATCGAAAGAGGAGACTCCGGTCATTACACCAACCTTTTTGGACACTAAGGTTGGTTCCGAAACCGCCGCCGTGCCTGAAAACAAAGTTGAAACCAAGATCGGTTCGAACCCTGAGCCGATCTTGAAACAGGAATCCCCCATTTCTGGAAATGGGTATCAAGAAGCAGTTTATTCAGAGGCGGCAGCAGAAAGTGGCCAGGGCGATAACCCGGCAGTTTTTGGCTCCGTGGAAGTGGATGATAATCCATACTATGTGTTTCCGAATATCGAATTGCTGACACCTCCCACTTATGCTGTGCATGATGATGAGTGGCTCGAGGAACAGACTTTATTACTTGATGAGACATTGAAAAATTTCAATGTCCGTGCAAAGGTCGTCAATGTCACTCAAGGACCTGCAGTAACTCGTTTCGAGGTGCATCCGGAGCCGGGAGTGAAGGTGAATAAAGTGACGAACCTGATGGATGACATCAAATTGAGCCTTGCTGCTCAGGATATGCGGATGGAAGCGCCTATTCCGGGTAAACATACAATTGGCATTGAGATTCCGAACAGGAAAAGCAAACCGGTATTTTTGCGGGAGGTTTTGGAAAGTACTGAGTTTCAAGAGCATGAATCACCGCTTGCTGTGGCTTTAGGACTCGATATATCCGGTCAGCCGATTATCACGGATTTGAGAAAGATGCCGCATGGATTGATAGCCGGGCAAACGGGATCGGGGAAAAGTGTCTGTATCAACACCATGCTGGTCAGCTTGCTGTATAAAGCGACGCCGCAGGAGTTGAAATTACTGTTGATCGATCCGAAAATGGTCGAGCTTGCCCCATATAACCGGATCCCGCATTTGGTCAGTCCAGTCATAACCGATGTAAAAGCCGCTACGGCTGCGTTGAAATGGGCTGTAGAGGAGATGGAACGGCGTTATGAATTGTTTGTACATGCCGGTGTACGTGATATCACCCGCTTTAATGACCAAGCGGAAAAAGCCGGTCAATATTCAAGCAAGCTGCCTTATATCCTGGTGATCATCGATGAGCTTGCGGATCTAATGATGATGTCCCCGGCTGATGTAGAGGAAGCGATTTGCCGGATTGCTCAAAAGGCCCGTGCCTGCGGCATCCATTTGATTGTAGCCACTCAAAGACCTTCAGTCGATGTCATAACTGGATTGATCAAGGCAAATATTCCGACAAGGATCGCTTTTTCGGTTTCTTCTCAAGTCGACTCCCGTACAATCATCGATAGCGGCGGTGCAGAAAAATTATTGGGAAGAGGAGATATGTTATTCGCTGAAAATGGCTCTTCAAAAACGGTGCGCCTGCAAGGGACTTTTGTGAGTGATGAAGAAATCGATCAAGTCGTCAACCATGTTAAACTGGAGCAGCAGCCGAAATACCTGTTTGAACAAGAAGACTTGCTGAACAGGGCCCAGGTCACGGAAGAAGCGGATGAACTGTTTTTCGAGGCCTGTGAATTTGTCGTGAGCCAGCAGGCTGCATCTGCATCGAGTGTCCAAAGGCGTTTCCGTGTCGGTTATAACCGTGCAGCGCGTCTAATAGAAATGATGGAGCAACAGGGAGTCGTTTCTGAATCCAGGGGTTCAAGGCCCAGGGATGTATTGATTACGGAAGAAGAACTGGAATTTTTACATGTTAATTAAGAGAACCTAATAAAAGGAAATTGTATATAATGTGAAAGGGTGAAAACCCTTTTTTATCACCATAATTGAGGGAAAAGCCAATGATTTGATAAATTGGCATCTGCCTGACATGGATGTATGAATAAAAAAGTGATATAATAGTTTTTTGTTGATGAATGATTGAAAATATAAGCTTGAAAAACCTATGAAGAAATTGCGTTACTAACAAGTCTCGTAATGGAAAAACAAATAAAAGATGACGTCATATACTGTCATACAGGTAGACGATTGGTGGAGGTTCGCTTTATGACTGCTTACCATTTTGTGGGAATTAAAGGGTCGGGTATGAGTGCTCTTGCACAAATACTGCATGATATGAATATTGAAGTGCAGGGTTCCGATTACGAAAAAGAATTTTTTACACAATTGGCATTAGAAAAAGCCGGGATTAAAATCCTTCCTTTCAACGAGGAAAATATTCAACCTGGAATGACCATCATTGCAGGAAATGCGTTTCCGGATAGTCATCCGGAAATCGTGAAGGCAAAAGAACTTGATTTGCCGATTATCCGTTATCACCGTTTCTTAGGTGATTTCATGAAAAACTTCATCAGCGTGGCCGTTACGGGAGCGCATGGTAAAACATCGACGACCGGCTTACTTGCCCATGTAATGGGGGGCGCTAAACCGACATCCTTCTTGATTGGGGATGGAACGGGTAAAGGAATCGCGAATTCTGATTACTTCGTATTCGAAGCATGTGAATATCGCCGTCATTTCCTTTCCTATTATCCGGATTATGCAATCATGACGAATATCGATTTTGATCATCCTGATTATTACGCCAATGTCGAAGACGTGTTCGAGGCTTTCCAAACGATGGCCCTTCAAGTCAACAAAGGCATCATTGCGTGCGGGGATGATGAGCATTTACCACATATTCAGGCGAAAGTACCGGTTATTTTTTACGGATTTGCAGAAGGAAATGATTTTCAAGCGAAAAATGTTTCCGTCACTCCGGATGGCACGACTTTTGATGTGCATGTAAGGAACAATTACTATGATACATTCACTATTCCTACTTTTGGAAAGCATAATGTGTTGAATGCACTTGGTGTCATTGCACTTTGTAAATATGAAAACTTGGATACGGAAGCTGTGAAAGCCCAATTGCGGACTTTTGGCGGAGTTAAACGCCGGTTCTCCGAAAAGGAAATCGGAAGTCAGATCATCATTGATGATTATGCACACCATCCGACCGAGATTTCTGCAACTGTTGACTCGGCGCGTCAGAAATATCCAGAGCGTGAAGTTGTTGCGGTATTCCAGCCACATACTTTCTCGAGAACGCAGGCATTTCTGGATGAATTCGCCGACAGCTTGAATTTGGCCGACAAAGTATACTTATGTGAAATTTTTGGATCTGCTCGTGAACATCAAGGGAAGTTATCGATTGAAGACCTTCAAGATAAGATTCCCGGTGCCGAGCTGATTACGGAGAACACAACATCAATATTGCAAAATCATGAAAACAGTGTCGTGTTATTCATGGGTGCGGGGGACATTCAAAAGTTCCAAGCAGCCTATGAGCATTCACTGCAGGTAAAATAAAAAAAACGACCATCCGTTAGTAGCGGGTCGGTCGTTTTTTTATTGGTTTTGATGTTATTTTAAATTTTCTGGATTTAAATTTTCCAGTTCCGGTAAAACGAAGCGTCCGTCCTTACGTATTAAGACGTCATCAAAATGGATTTCCCCGCCGCCATATTCAGGTCGCTGAATATTGACAAGGTCCCAGTGAATGTCTGAATGGTTTCCGTTAAAGGCATCATCATAGCATTGTCCGGGAGTGAAATGAAAACTTCCATCAATTTTTTCATCAAAGAGGATATCTTGCATCGGATGTAGAATATAAGGATTTACACCAATTGCAAATTCACCGACATATCGTGCGCCTTCATCAGTATCAAAAATTTTGTTGATGCGTTCCGTATCATTCGCAACCGCTTCAACGATTTTTCCATCCTTGAATGTTAACTTCACGTTTTCAAAAGTAAAACCCTGATAAGGGGACGGAGTATTATACGAAATCACTCCATTGATGGAATCTTTAACTGGAGCCGTATATACTTCACCGTCAGGAATGTTCAGCTCACCCGCACATTTGATGGCTTTAATGTCTTTGATGGAGAAGGTTAGGTCCGTACCGGGCCCAGTTAAGCGGACCTTATCCGTTTTATCCATCAATTCAACAAGGTTGTCCATTGCTGCGCTCATTTTGCCATAGTCGAGGTTGCAGACTTCGAAATAAAAGTCTTCGAATGCTTCTGTGCTCATTTTGGCTAATTGGGCCATGGAATTTGTCGGGTAGCGAAGTACGACCCATTTTGTTTTTGGCACGCGGATATTTCTATGTACTTTACCGACTGTCTGTCCATGAATCGCCATCTTCTCTGAAGGGACATCGGATTGTTCATTGATATTATCCCCGGCACGAAGTCCGATATAAGCATCCATCTGGTTCATTACGTTAGCTTCAAACTCACCCATCATCTTGTACTGTTCTTCTTTGGCACCCATCAGCAAGGCACGATCCACTTGGTGATCCTTTAACAGGACGAATGGGTAACCACCTGCTGCATAGGCTTCATTCACAAGTGCATTAACAAGTTCACGCTGCAATCCAAAGTTTTCGATCAAGATTCTTTCACCTTTTTGAAGCTTCACGGAATAATTGATTAAGTTTTTGGCCAATGTACCAATTCTGGGATCTTTCATAAAAAATACCTCCATTGTTTAAATTCGACTTATCTTTTCTATCATACCCGATTTCCTGCCATAAGTGTCACCCATGAATTTCAAGGAGGAACTGGATGCAGACAACAATATTTCCAGATTAGGGTTTGATAGGGTATATTCAAAAAATAAATAAGTTTATAATAATAGGGAAGGGGTAATTAATATCTAACAGCTAAAAAATAAGTCGATTTTTTTCGGAGGTGTTCCAATGGAGATTATTTTATACGTAAGTGCTGCTGTTGCAGCGATAGCTTTTTTGGTACTTGTTATTTTCCTAACAAAGGTACTGACATCACTTCAAACTACCCTGGACAGTGTGGCCCGGACGCTGACAGGACTAGAGAGCCAAATGCAGGGCATAACGCTCGAAACTACTCAGTTATTACATAAAACGAATACGTTGGCTGAAGATTTGCAGCATAAGTCAGAAAACCTGAACACGGTGGTGGATGCCGTGAAGGATGTAGGCACATCCATCTCTAGTTTTAATTCTTCCATCCAAAAGGTTTCCCATAAAGTGCAGGCTGAGATTGATAATAATCAAGAACGAATCTCACAAATCGTACAATGGAGCAATGTAGCCATGGAGATCAGGGACAAATGGAAATCCAGAAGCAAACAGGCTGCCCCGACCCCAACCGAAAGGGCGGAGTTAGAAAGGGAAGCACTGGAAACAGATAACCTACCTAAAAAAAGGTTTTTACGTTCTAGATCTTAAAATCTAGTTAAATAAAAATGAACTGAAAATTGAAAGGGGAATGTATTATGACTCAAAAAGAATTTGCGGCAAAGGACTATCAGAAATCTTATGAGGACGAACGCGACTCGATCAATTCGAAGGACTTTATGATTGGCGCCTTGATCGGCGGGATGATCGGAGCAGCTACAGCTTTGTTCATGGCCCCGAAAACAGGCAAGGAATTAAGGAATGACTTCAATGAACAAGCTAAAAACATTTCAGAGAAAACAGAAAGATTAAGACTAACGGCGATGGAAAAAGGTACAGTCCTTGCTGATACTGCAAAAGAAAAAACAAGCTCCGTCACTGGAATCGTTTCCAACAAATCTTCAAATATCGTCAATAAAGTGAAAAGCCTAAAAACGGGAAAAGAAAACGGCGACGCGGCTGATAATACGACGAATTCTAGCAATAAGGATATAGATGTAACCGGAACTTCCGATTCTCCTATCGTATCCGTCGAAACGAACTTTGCTAACGGCAATGACTCAGAAAATAATCTTGCAGATCCTACAAGCGGAAACAAGAATGCGGCAAAATTAAAACTTGATGAAGCGAAAAAGGCATTTGATGAAACAGAGAATAATCTAAAGAAATAAACTCCTTGGATTCCTTTAATGGGGATGAATAGGCATAAAGGGACGAAGAATAAGGCGGTGAAGTGCTTCGATGGCTTCATCGCCTTTTTGATGGTAAAATTTATATGGACAAGGAAAGGAGACTGTTTTATGGTCATGAGTAAAATCGAAACAGAAGAACAATTCAATGAGCTTCTAAAAGAGGATACATTCCTGCTTTTCAAGCATAGTGTAACATGCCCGGTCAGTGCTGAAGCATTTGAACAATATGAGAGGTACATTTTAGATAACGAACAACTTAAAACGGCCTATTTAGCCGTTCAGGAAGCTCGTCCACTATCCAATTATGTGGCAGAAACATTTGATGTCAAACATCAATCCCCTCAGGCCATCCTGTTTAAAAGTGGAAAACCTGCCTGGAATGAATCTCATTGGCGGATTACATATGATTCATTGAGCAAGGCCATTACTGAATGAATTATGAAGGCCGGATCCCTTTGGTAAGGGGTCCGGCCTTTTATTATTCCATCTGGTGGCCATAGGATTATTAAATGGTCTCCAGGGGAAACCTTTTCTTGAAAGGTGTTGCCTGTTCATTTAGATTTAGCTACGCAAGGAGTTCTGGCAGCTGCAACTCCTTAATCATTTCTGGATGGCTCCAGGCAAGTGGCAGACGATTTGATCATGGTCCAATGCTCTTGAGATAAAATATCAATTAAATTATAGCTTTCCTGTTCTATTTCCAATATAATTCCTACAACGGATCGTGTTTAAATATCCAGTGTAAAACGTTTTTCTTGCATGAGTAGCACCTGCATTTATGCATTTATAACTTTAATGCTTAAAAGCGTTTAATTATTAAAGAAAAATATAGTGACATTTATGGATACTTCATTTATAATTGATTTAATCATACATGAAATATTCTAAATTTTTCATTGATAAAACAATCGGGGTGGATGAACGAGGATCCAGATGGGATTTTTTTAGTTTGAGTCCGCTGAACCGATTTCTATTTTAAAAAACGAAGGGATGGATTTGTAATGAGCAACAAAGAGCTTGATGGACTTCGTAATCAACTGGATGATGTGAACCTTCAGTTATTACATCTTATTAATCAACGTGCTGAACTTGTACAGGAAATTGGTCGCGTTAAAGAAAAACAAGGTGTAAACCGTTACGATCCGGTCCGTGAAAGAACAATGCTGGATCTTATCGAAGCCAATAATCAAGGACCGCTTGATCTTGGTTCGATTAAACATATCTTTAAAGAAATCTTTAAATTGGGCTTAGAGCTACAAAAAGATGATCAGAAGAAAACGCTTCTTGTATCAAGAAAACAAAAGGCTGAAGACACTATCATCGACATTAAGGGTGAATTGATCGGTAACGGGATCCCTAGCTTTGTTTTCGGACCATGTGCCGTTGAATCTTATGAACAGACAGCTGCGGTGGCGGAAGTCATTAAAGCTAAAGGTCTGAAATTGATGCGCGGCGGTGCATTTAAGCCACGTACATCTCCATATGACTTCCAAGGGCTTGGTTTGGAAGGTTTACAAATACTTAAACGTGTTGCTGATGAATACGGCTTGGCTGTCATCAGTGAAATCGTGAGTGCCAACGATATCGAAGCGGCGATCGATCATATCGATGTCATCCAAATCGGGGCGCGCAACATGCAAAACTTCGACTTGCTAAAAGCGGCTGGTGCCGTAAATAAACCAGTTCTTTTAAAACGTGGATTGGCTGCAACGATTGAAGAGTTCATTCATGCAGCGGAATACATCATGTCGCAGGGCAATGGCAACATTATCCTTTGTGAACGCGGTATCCGTACTTACGAAAAAGCAACAAGAAATACACTTGATATCTCTGCTGTACCGATTTTAAAACAAGAAACTCATTTACCGGTCATGGTTGATGTAACGCATTCAACTGGACGTCGCGATCTCCTGCTTCCTACGGCTAAAGCGGCTCTTGCAATCGGTGCTGACGGTGTTATGGCTGAAGTGCATCCGGATCCTTCCGTTGCATTATCGGATTCTGCACAGCAAATGGACTTCAAACAATTTGATGAATTCTACGATGAAATTAAACGTTTGAACTGGGTAACTGTATAAGCTGGAAAGTCTATAAATGATCTACTTACGGCCCTTACCAACTTGGCAAGGGCTTTTTTTAATGGTAAAATACCTATTTTTGCAGAAAAAGCTTCGAAATAAGCACTATTGGATTGCAGGAAAGATTCGTCTATCGTATGATAAATAACAAGAATGAGAACTGTTCGGAAGATTGAGTCATACATAAAGTGATTTCTATGTGAATTTTATACTTGAATAGGGTATTGAATATTTGACTGAGAAGAGAGTAGGACTGCATTTTTTGTTAGGCAGATCGTTCCTAAAATAATCTTCCTTATAGAGGAAAACGCATAAAAGATTTATTTTCGAAATAATTCGGGTCTTTTATGGGAAAAATGAAAGAAATGGAGGAATGGATGAATGAATAATATAACCATTTATGATGTGGCGCGTGAGGCGAATGTTTCCATGGCCACCGTTTCCCGCGTAGTTAACGGGAATCCAAATGTAAAGCCTGCAACAAGGAAGAAAGTTTCCGATGTGATTGAGAAGTTAGGGTACCGTCCCAATGCAGTGGCAAGGGGACTTGCTTCAAAGAAAACGACTACAGTCGGGGTCATCATCCCTGATATCTCAAGCATCTTTTTTGCCGAATTGGCACGGGGCATAGAAGATATAGCCACCATGTATAAATATAATATCATTCTAAGCAGTTCTGATGAGAATATAGATAAGGAATTCCATTTGTTGAATACGATGCTTGGAAAACAAGTGGATGGTATCGTATTCATGGGCGGCAACATTTCTGATGAGCATGTCAAAGAGTTTAAGAATTCACCGGTTCCAATCGTTCTAGCAGGTTCGGTTGATGAAAGCGGACAAGTTCCATCGGTTAATATTGATTATGAGGCGGCGGCATTCGACGCAGTGACCTTCTTCGCTAAAAAAGGCCACAAGCATATCGCTTTTGTAAGCGGAAACCCTTCCGCGCTGATTAATGAAATGAAATTGACTGGTTATAAACGAGGGTTGAAGGAAGCTGGGCTTTCATTTGATGAAAGTTATATCGTTGAAGGTGATTATACATATGATTCAGGAATTGAGTCTTTTGAAAAGTACCTGGAAGCTGAAAACAGACCGACGGCATTCATCGCCGGTGCTGATGAAATGGCGCTTGGAATTGTCCATGCCGCACAGGACAAAGGGTATAATGTACCGGAAGACTTTGAAGTGATCAGCTTCGATAATACGAGATTGACATTGATGGTGCGTCCTCAAATCACGACGATCGTTCAACCTTTATATGATATAGGTGCGGTTGCGATGAGGCTTCTTACAAAGTTGATGAATAAAGAACAAGTGGAGGAAGGCCTTGAAAAAGTGATCCTGCCACATCGGATTGAAAACCGTCAATCAACGAAATAAACTGGTTCGGAGAGTGTCCCGAGGGCACTCTCTTTTGTTTCTCAAATGTATTCCCGAACAAAAAAAGATCGTTTTTCAACGATCTTGGTTAACTTTGTTCATTGCTTTTCGACGTTTGCTTGGAAGACCTGATGGGATAAAGGACTTTTTCAAGCGTCAGGGCATTTTTCTCGGTAATTTCAGGCTTCCTCGGAATGGGTTCGTATATATCCTCCATGTCATCCCATTCATTCGGTAGGGGAACAGGGGACTCAGGCTGCCAGCAATCGAGCCATTCCTTTGATAGGGGACCTGAAATATCATTATTCGTCATTTCAAGCCAGACCCTCGCCCAAGCCCTCGGGACAACGCGCCATATATCATATCCGCCGCCGCCTACTGCAATCCACCGTCCTTCGCAATACTTATGGGCCATTTCGTGGGCCAACTTTGGTATTTCCCTATAAATCTTCATGGTGGCAGATAAATGGGTGAGCGGATCGTAATAATGGGAGTCGGCTCCGTTTTGCGTTAATATGACATCCGGTTTGAAGAACTCTATGACCTCTTTAAAGGAAGCCCTATAGCAATCGAGCCAGGATTCATCTTCAGTGAACGCATCGACCGGGATGTTGAATGAATAGCCGTAGCCTTTTCCCTGGCCCCGCTCGTTAATATTACCTGTTCCGGGAAATAAGTAGCGCCCTGTTTCATGGATGGATAGGGTGCATACATCCGGATCATCATAAAATGACCATTGGACTCCGTCACCATGATGTGCATCGGTATCGACATACAAGACACGCGCCCCATATTTTTTTTGCAGGTATTTAATCGCGACCGAACTATCGTTGTAAATGCAAAAGCCCGAGGCTTTCCCGCGGAAACCGTGATGCAAGCCACCGCCAAGATTAAGTGCGTGCAGGGACTGACCGGTCATGACGGCATCAACAGCCGTCAAGGTACCGCCTACAAGCAAGGCGCTTGCCTCGTGCATTTTGGGGAAGATAGGGGTATCCTCTGTTCCTAGCCCATAATTTACTGCCTTTTCAGGGGGGAGCTTTCCCTGGCCTGCCAATCTGACAGCGTTTACATAATGGTGATCATGGATCAGTTCCAATTCTGTATCGGTAGCCATTCTGGGCTTGATAATTTGATCATCATTGATGGCATGGTGTTTTTTTAATAGATCAAGCGTGAGTTTAAGCCGTTTTTGATTGAATGGATGCTCATCGTTGAATTTGTAGGTAAGGAGTTCATCCGAATAGACGAAAAGGGATGTATCATTCATGTGAAATCCCCGGTAGACTAGGCCATAAAATGGTATAGCCTTCTTTCTTCAAATCCTCCACCACCATAAATGGATTCATCGTCTGTACACGAATTACAAGAATTTTATAATCGGTTCCATTTTTTTCAGGATAAACTAGGGTGCTCAGGATATTCGTATTGCGCCTTTTGAAAATATGGGCAATATCATGAAGGGAACCTGCCTTATCCGGGATTCTGATTTCGATTTGGGAACCGGGCTGATTGACTCCAGTCAACTCAACGTATGAATGAAGTAAATCAGAACCGGTTATGATGCCCACTAACTTCCTTCCCTTTACGATTGGGAGGCAGCTGATATTGTTATCACAAAAAACAGCCCCGATTTCTTCCACGAAATCCAGCGGGTGCCCCGTAATTATTTCCGTTTTCATGATGCTTGATAGTGGTTTTTGTAAATCATTTTTGTATTCTTCGGTACGGAATATAGAAGGGGCAGCATCCCGAATATCACGGTCGCTGACTAATCCCACAAGTTGAAAGCTGTCATCGACAATGGGTATATGACGAATTCGCTTCTCCTTGATGATCAAGACAGCGCTATGGATTGTATCCGTTGGAGTGAGGGTGATAATATCCTCATTCATTATTGTTTCAACAATCATTTTCCTTCCTCCTCTTACTCGCCTCTTTAATACATAAACCGATTCATAAAACGCAATTGGTCGAACTTCTGGATGGATTCCGGCGGGACTCTTTTGCCAATACGGGCCATCAGGCAGTTGGCCGGGTGGGAACTGATTTCAGGATCATCTGTTGCAAAGTAGACCAAGCCACCCGCACTCATCATTTTTTCCATGACCTTGCGATATTCCCAAATATTCAGCCCTGTCCCTTTCAAATCCCAATGCCAATAGTATTCAGTGGTGATGATGATGAAGTCTTCAACCGAATTGTCTTCCATTGAAAGGCGGATTAGGTTCTTCCCGACGGAGGCACCCCGGTATTTAGGGATGACCTCGATTGCACCAAGCTCAATCAGGTCCTCCATCTCGATTTCCGACCAGCGCTCCAAGGGATCGGGATATAAGTAAGTTACATAACCCACGATTGTTTCATTTTCACGGGCGATAAAGATCCTGCCCTCAGGTAAGTCTGCAATCTCTATTAACGCTTTATGCTGCAAAGCAGGCGGGCGAAAGGCGACCAAGTCTTCGTGAAACTCATAAGTGGACATTTTTTCGCCGCTTAACGGCCCCTCGATGATGAGCGTTCCGCTTAATGTCTGCAGTTCCTTAGTATAAAAGGTCTTATTATATTCCATTCTTTCACCACCCTTGTTATATAGTAATCTTACACTCTCGCATGTCTAGTTTGACCGAATGGAAAGCTTACATAAATTATACTTGAAAACAAGGGGCATAATTCAGAAAGTTCAAAGCATATTTGAATCTTTTGTTACAGTGCTTCTTCTTTCCCGGCCATCAATATGCATTTAAATTAACTATATAACAATATACTAGGAATTTTCAAAATTCAGCAAACTAGATTTTCCCTAATATGGAAGTGTTCAATATTTTAAAAATTGAGATAATTCTATTCTTATACTATAATGAAAATATAGAGCCGAATAAAGGGGGAGTTTGTCGTATGAATGTGAAAGCGTTGCCAGTAGTGGAAGGTAATTATAATTTAAAGAATTATGATGAAAAATACAAGAAGTTTGACTGGTCAGAGACGGAAAAGGAATTCTCCTGGTCTGAAACCGGTAAAGTGAATCTTGCGTATGAAGCCATTGACCGCCATGTCGAAACATACAAAAAGAATAAAGTAGCCCTTTATTACAAAGACGATAACAGAAATGAAAAGTATACATTCAAGGAAATGAAAGATTATACGAACCAAGCGGCCAATGTGTTCAAGAACATTGCCAATGTTGAAAAAGGTGATCGTGTTTTCATCTTCATGCCTCGCTCCCCGGAGCTTTATTTTGCATTGTTGGGTGCGATTAAAACGGGAGCGGTCGTAGGGCCGTTGTTCGAAGCCTTCATGGAAGGCGCCATAAGGGATCGTCTTGAAGATAGTGAGGCAAGTGTGATTGTGACGACACCTGAACTTTTGCCGCGCGTCCCAGTGGATGAATTACCCCATTTAAAGCATATATTCTTGGTGGGGGAAAACATAAAAGAAGAAGGAAAGTACCATCACTTCAATAAAAAGTTAAAAGAAGCCGACAAAAAATTCGAAATTGAATGGGTGGATCGGAATGACGGTCTGATTCTTCACTATACCTCCGGTTCCACAGGCAAACCAAAAGGAGTGCTTCACGTTCATAACGCGATGATCCAGCATTATCAAACGGCAAGATGGGTCCTTGATTTGCAGGACGAGGACGTGTATTGGTGCACAGCGGACCCTGGATGGGTGACAGGGACGTCATACGGGATCTTTGGGCCGTGGCTAACAGGGACCTCGAATGTCATTGTAGGCGGGCGATTCAAGCCTGAATCCTGGTACAAGACCTTGGAGGATTTTGGTGTCACGGTATGGTATAGTGCCCCGACAGCCTTCAGGATGCTGATGGGCGCAGGTGATGAAATCGTTAAGCGGTTCGATTTAAGTTCTCTACGCCATATTTTAAGTGTCGGTGAACCGTTGAACCCGGAAGTGGTGCGTTGGGGAATGAAGGTATTCAATCACCGGATCCATGATACATGGTGGATGACGGAGACCGGGGCTCAGGTCATCTGTAATTATCCTTGCCTGGAAATCAAACCGGGTTCGATGGGTAAACCGATTCCTGGTGTGATAGCGGCAATAGTGGATGATCAAGGCAACGAGCTTCCGCCGCATAGAATGGGGAACCTTGCCATCAAGAAAGGGTGGCCTTCGATGATGAAGACCGTCTGGAAGAATGAAGCGAAATATGAATCTTACTTTATGCCAGGTGATTGGTATGTTTCCGGAGATTCCGCATATATGGATGAAGATGGTTTTTTCTGGTTCCAAGGCCGGGTTGATGATGTCATCATGACGGCAGGGGAGAGAGTAGGACCTTTCGAAGTGGAAAGCAAGTTGGTCGAGCATCCAGCCGTAGCTGAAGCGGGGGTCATCGGTAAGCCAGATCCAGTTCGGGGAGAAATTATCAAAGCGTTTATCGCCCTTCGTGACGGATACGATGCAAACGATGAGTTGATTGAGGAAATTCGTACATTTGTAAAGCATGGTCTAGCAGCACATGCGGCACCTCGTGAAATTGAATTCAGGGATAAACTTCCTAAAACAAGAAGCGGTAAAATAATGCGCCGTGTCTTGAAAGCTTGGGAGCTTGATCTGCCAACTGGTGATTTATCATCGATGGAGGATTGATAAACTGAGTCATACTGATTATTGAGAAGGAAAAGGCATCCATGTTCACTTGCATGGATGCCTTTTTGGGAGATTATAAGAAAACAGGCTGTCGGGTTACCCGACAGCCTGTTTTAGTTCAAAAAAGAGTGTCATTCTTCCTCTTCTTCTGCTTTATCCGTGTCTTGCTCTTTATCATTGACTGTGTCTTGATCTTTGTCGGTCTCTGGATTTTCTTTATCTGTATTCTCTTTGCTCTGATCTTTGTCTTGAGCTGGCTCTTTATTTTTATCTATATCCGTTTCTGTTTCTGTTTCTTTATCTGCTTCTTTATCTGTTTCTTTATCTGAACCGTTCTCTTCTTTAGAGTCTGGTTTTTTATCCTCGTTAGCTATTTTATCTTTTCCACGGTCATCTTTACTTTTTGTGGAATCTTCTTTTGAACCAGTCTTTTTAGCGCCGCTTTCAACACGTTGAGAAGAGGATGATTCTTTACCGACTATGTCTACGGCCGTTACATAATAGGAACCGCCTGAGCCGACTTTGTAAACAAGACTCTCCCCAGCATTGATGCTCGCCACTTTTTTGCCGTCTTTATAGACACGATAACCGACGACATCTCCTTCATGATGCAGGCCCCATGTAATCTTATCGTTACTGATCGTTATAGATAGGGGATCGGGTGCTTTGCCATTATCATTCAATTTCGCTTTCGCCCCGACGACATTTCCTGATTTTTCGCCTCCAGGAATCACGGATCCCGGGTCATCGACATATTTCAATCCGATATCTGCAAAAGAATCGGGATTCAACATGAACCCGCCGCTTGTGAATTCGCCAGGCGTTTGCGGAAGGGCTCCGTAGCGTTTGCTGCCGACTGATACATATCGTCCATCTATGAAACTATCATCCGCCTTTGACGGAGCATATTTGGCAATGAATAAATCCGATTTGACAAGCCCGGCCTTTTGGCATGAGCTTGAAGGCAGCAGTCCTGAAACGCCACAGAAGGAACGGCTTACAATTCCGCCCGGCATTTCAAATCGCTTATCGGGGTCGATGAGTTTAGGGTCGACTTTATATGCGGCATTGATCAGATCTGCCCAATAATACATATTACGTTTATTATATTCAAGACCATTATAGGTCCCTTGCAAGGATTTCGGTGTGTCATATCCCAGCCATGTACCGAATGATACATTAGGATTGGTAGCGACGAACCAAGCGTCCCAATAGTTTTGTGAAGTTCCGGTCTTACCTGCCCAATCACTCGAGAAGGCAAGTCGGTTCCTGACCGAAGCGGCCGTCCCGCTGTTTACGACATCACGCATCATATCAAGTGTCAGGTAAGCGGCTTGCGGAGAAAATACTTCCACTGGCTTCGCTTTATGTTCATAGATGACCTCGCCATCTTTCGATACGATTTTATCGATCATATAGGCATCGACGAACTCCCCTGAATTGGCAAATGTACCAAATGCATTGACGTTTTCTTCAACTGTTACACCTTTTGACATAGCTCCCAATGACATGGAAGGATTAGAGTAATCCTCTTTCGTCACTGTTGTAAAGCCCATTTTTTCCAAATAGGAAGCTGGACCTTGGTTGATTATTTTCATGTAAAAGAGCGCTGCCGGGATATTATAGGAATTCTTCAGTGCCTCACGCGCTGTCGTTACTCCCGTATAGCTACCGCCGCCATAGTTTCCTGGACGCCACATTTTTCCTGCTGGAATGGAAATGGGTACGTTGGCTGATACGCTTCCAGGTGAGATCTTTCCTAACTCGATTCCTGGGCCATATACGAGCAGCGGCTTCATCGTTGATCCGTTCGATCGCAGTGATGCGGTTGCATGGTTCGTCTGTTCCCGCTTGAAATCACGGCCACCTACGAAACTGATGATTTTTCCTGTTTTATTTTCGATTAGAATGGCCCCGGCTTCAACGGGCTCACTCACCGTTTTCATTTCTTTTGTATCAGGATCGACGACTTGTGCCGTTTTATCGTATCCGTAATTCGGATAGTTTTTCGTTACTTCCTGCATCTTGTCATAAATCTTTTTATCGATTGTCGTATAAATCTGATAGCCGTTTTGACGCAGCTTACGATCTGCAAGTGCTAGATATTGATCTTTTAAATCATCATTCTTTAAATCTTTCTCTTCATATCCATCTTCTTTTGCAAGACTGACAGATAGAATTTCGATGGAGCGTTTTTCGATTTCATAGGTGAGCCATGGATATTTCTCGGATGGCATCTCCGTTTTACCGATAAAGTCTTTTGTTATGTCGTATGCGTTTGCTTTATCATATTCTTCTTTTGTTATGTATCCGTTACTATACATCCGCTTTAAAACGGTTTTCATCCGGTTGATGCCGGGCTCTTGATTTTCTTTCAGTTTTCCTTTCTGGGTATATGGTGTATAACCGAAAGGGCTTTGCGGCAATCCAGCGATAAAGGCTGATTGGGGCAGTGTTAGATCTTTGGCCTCCACGCCAAAAATACCTTCAGCGGCGGACTCGACACCAGCGATGTTACGGCCTGAAGAGTTTCGTCCCAAAGTGGAGACGTTTAAGTAGGTTTCCAAAATCTCTTCTTTTTCAAAGAACTTTTCGACCCGGAGCGCAAGAAGGATTTCTTTTGCTTTCCGTTCAAATGATACTTCGTTGGTCAGGACCTGGTTTTTAATGAGCTGCTGTGTTAATGTACTTCCTCCCGATTGGACGGTTGCATTCGAAAATTCCTGGTAAACGGCACGCAGGATGGCTTTCGGGACAACCCCGTCATGCTCATAAAAATACTCATCCTCTGTAGCGATGACTGCATTTTTTAGATGCTCGGAAACTTTATCGATGGACACTTCTTCACGCTCAAGGTCACTCTTAAGTTTGCCCAAGTATACTTTATCAGCAAAGTATACTTCAGAGGTCTCTTCATAATTGTAAATGTCTTTTTTCAAATCTTCTTTTGAGCGTACCGGCTCATCATTGACGAGGGCAGCGAAATAGCCGGCCCCGACGCCGCCGGCGAATGAGAATCCTAGAATCCCGACAATAATGAGGATCAGCGTTAAATTCCAAATGACTTGGTATGTAACCCGCGCGTTCTTTTGTGTTTTTTCATTTTGAAAAAAACGGGTCAGCTGCTTCCAGACTGTTAGAAATCTATCTTTTTGATTATTATTCATCGTATCATACCCCCTGAAATCACATATATTATAGCATATAACAGGTAGGGGAAAGGGCATCTTTCTTATTTTTCTAGAATCTGTAAGGGTGATGTTGACAATGATTCTTATGTATGATAAAAGTTTATTAACAATAATAAAATGATTAAATGATCGCGATGATAGGACCCAGTAGTCAGACTATCCCTGTTTCAGAGAGCCGGTGGTTAGTGGAAATCGGTACAAATGGTATGATGAATTACTTCCTTGAGCATTTGCTGTGAAATGATTAGTAGCAGGAAACGGTTGACGGCCGTTATTCGTCTTGAGCGGAGGGCATATTATGTCCTCAAGTTGGGTGGTACCGCGAATTCATTCGTCCCTTCATATTTTATGAAGGGGCGTTTTTGTGTGCTTTTTGCGGGTTTTTCTAAGATAGAGGAGGAATATTTAATGGAATTGCTTAAAGACCTCGAGTGGAGAGGGATTATTTATCAACAAACGAATGAAGAGGGTTTTAAGGACCTTTTAGAAAAAGAAAAAATTTCTTTATACTGTGGTGTAGATCCAACTGCGGATAGTATGCACATCGGACATCTATTGCCATTCTTGACATTGCGCCGTTTCCAGCAGCACGGTCATCGTCCCCTTGTGCTAGTAGGCGGTGCGACTGGACTTATTGGTGATCCAAGCGGTAAAAAAGAGGAACGCCAGCTGCAAACGCTGGAAAAAGTGCTTTATAATGCAGACTGCATAAAAGGGCAGCTATCCCACATCTTTGAATTCGACGGTGAAAATGGTGCGGTCATGGTCAATAACTATGACTGGATAGGTAAAATCGATATGGTTACGTTCTTGCGTGATTACGGGAAATACATCGGCATTAACTACATGCTGGCAAAAGATACGGTTGCTTCCCGCTTGGATACGGGAATTTCCTTTACTGAATTTGCGTACACGATCTTACAAGGAATTGATTTCGGTCATTTATACAGAAATTATGACTGTAAATTGCAAATTGGCGGCAGTGATCAATGGGGCAACATTACGACCGGCCTTGAAATGATCAGGAAATCCAATGATGAGAATGCTAAAGCATTCGGTATGACGATCCCGCTCGTAACGAAAGCGGATGGAACGAAATTCGGTAAAACGGAAGGCGGAGCGATTTGGCTTGACCCGGAAAAGACGACTCCGTATGAATTTTACCAATTCTGGATCAATACAGCCGATGCTGATGTAGTGAAATACCTGAAATTCTTCACATTCCTATCTCGTGAGGTGATTGAAGAGTTAGAGCAATCCGTACAGTCCGAACCGCATTTACGTAAAGCGCAAAAAGCTTTAGGGGAAGAAATGACCCGTTTGATTCATGGTCAGGAAGCTCTTGACCAAGCAATCAAAATCTCTGCCGCCCTATTCAGCGGTGAGGTGAAGAATTTAAGTGCAGCGGAAATCAAATTGGGCTTTAAAGATGTCCCTAGCTTCGAACGTGAAAGCAAGGAAGATATCGGTTTGGTCGATTTAATCGTTGAAGCGAAAATTTCGCCATCAAAGCGTCAAGCCCGTGAAGATATTCAGAATGGGGCAATCTCCATAAATGGGGAGAAAGTGACGGATCTGCAATATGTAGTGACGGAAGCTGCCAAGATTGAAGGGGAGTTCATTCTCGTTCGTCGCGGCAAGAAGAAATACACATTAGTGAAATGATTGTTCAAGGCCCGGCTGAATCCCAGCCGGGCTTTGTCATGCAAGGGTGTTTAGTTGCAAAAAAAAAACCCCATCCAAGGATGGGGTTTTTGAAGTTATTAACGAGAGTAGAACTCAACGATAAGAGCTTCGTTAATTTCAGCAGGCAATTCAGAACGTTCTGGTAAACGAGTGAAAGTACCTTCTAATTTCTCAGCATCGAAAGTAAGGAAATCAGGAACGAAGTTAGTTGCTTCAACTGATTCTTTGATGATTGAGAAGTTGCGTGATTTTTCACGAACTGCGATTGTTTGTCCAAGAGACACTTTGTAAGATGGAATGTCTACGCGGCTTCCGTCTACAGTGATGTGACCGTGGTTAACAAGTTGACGTGCTTGACGACGTGTACGAGCTAAACCAAGACGGTAAACTAGGTTGTCAAGACGTGATTCAAGAAGAATCATGAAGTTTTCACCATGAACACCTTTAAGTTTGCCAGCGCGGTCGAACATTGAACGGAATTGACGTTCAGTGATTCCGTACATGTGACGAAGTTTTTGTTTCTCTTGTAGTTGCATTCCGTATTCAGAAATTTTTCTACGTTGGTTAGGACCATGTTGTCCTGGAGCATAAGGGCGTTTTTCTAATTCTTTACCAGTACCTGTTAGGGAAATTCCTAAACGACGGGATAGTTTCCAGCTTGGGCCAGTATAACGAGCCATAGGATGACTCCTCCTTTAAATGTTTTTATTTTGGTAAAATAAAAACCGTGTGAATGTACGATCATGACCATTTTGTTTTCATGTACCTTCGCCCTAGCAGCAGAGAGTTACGAGATACACCTCTGTATTGAGGAACAAAATGAGAACATAAAGGCTGTCACATAGGCTGCAATATTTTACACAAGGAGTATTGTATAATATTCTGCTCAATGAGTCAAGGACAGTTGTGATTAATTAAGGAATAGATAAAGAGAATCGCAGCAAGGAAATACAATATTTTTTAAAAAAATTTTTTATGGAGGATTTTTCCATTGCAAGCCTTATAATGAGATAATGAATACAAAAATCATGGATGGTTTCCGACATTTCTTGGGAGCCCTTGCCATGGGTGTGGTTCAATTCTGTTTCTTTTGCATCATTTCAAAGTGAAATATCAGAAGGTTCTCTAAAAATGTCAAAAGGGCTGATGAGGCGTAATATATTGCGAAGAATTCAGGAAAGGACCGGGTACATGTACATGGGGTCCTGGAATGGAAAAGGGAGCAGGCAAGGATTGCCGCTCCCTTTAAATTTTATAGATGGTTGGAAAGGATTTCAGCGAACTTTTCAAGTCCTTGCTGATCCATTTCGTCAAAACGGTCCGTGACCGGGCTGTCGATATCGAGGACACCGTACAATTTTCCATCCTTCATGAGCGGTATGACAATTTCAGATCTTGATGCCGCATCGCAGGCGATATGTCCAGGGAATTGATGGACATCCTCTATGCGCAGGGTTTTTTCAGTTGCCGCTGAAGTTCCGCATACGCCCTTGCCCATTGGAATGCGGACACAGGCTGGAAGGCCCTGGAAGGGTCCAAGTATTAATTGGCCTTCTTCGTATAAATAAAAGCCGACCCAGTTAATCTCATCGAGAAACTGATTAAGTAAAGCTGCCGCATTGCTTAAATTGGCTATCTGGTTCGTTTCATCTTCGATTAAGGCAAGTAGTTGTTTTTGGACCAGTTCATAGTTTTTTTCTTTTTTTCCTTGATACATTTCGACATTAAACAAAAGCGTTCACCTGTCTTCCGCATATTTTTACAGCACTTTCTAATCATGATGCTTTATTGTTGGGAAATTGTCGAGAACTTACTAAAGGATTCAGGCTCTTCCGTGCAGAAGTAGTCCACAAGACTTGTCTCAAAGAAAGCGAGGGATTGCCTGAATGAATCGCCAGACGCCAACGAAACAAGCCATTGTGGAAGCTGCATTGCATTTATTTCATTTAAAAGGCTATCATGCTACATCCATACGGGATATTGCGAATAAAGCGAAAGTGAACGCTGCGAATATTGCCTACTATTTCAAGAATAAGCAGGGGTTGCTGGAATTCTGTTTCACTTCCTATTTAGAAGAATATATCCTGGTCCTTGAGACGAACATGACACTGCTGGAACTTAAAGGCCCGCAGCATTGCTTGATGAATCTTGTAAAGGATATTCTCGCTTTCCAGAGGGAAAACTTCCTTGCTGCACGGTTCATATATGGGGAATCATCACTCGATTCCAATTTAAACCGCGAAATTCATTCGACTTATTTTACAAAGGAAAAGTCTTATTTTCAATATGTTTTGGAACAAGGGATCAAGAGCAGGAGTTTCCAGCAGGTCTCCGTACCCATGTATATGCTGCAGTTGAAGGGTTTATTGACGGCCCCTGTCCTGCATACCCATTATGCGATGGATGTGCTTCATGTCTTCCCGCAGGAAGCCTATTACACGAATATTTATGCCAATGAAGTCGGACGTTTTCTGCAAGATACCCTTTTCATCGCCGAAGACCTACAGCCCCTGTTAGCCGGCCGGCCTAAAGTGTATACATGAGTTAACCATTGAACCCTGCAATCAGTGCCTGATGACCCTGACCCAAATCTTTAGCCTGATGGGCATCGGAACCGTAAATAAGCGGAATGCCGAGATCTAAAGCACGCTTTGCAAATCGTTCAGGAGGGTAGGGTTCACCGCATAGCGGCTTTACAAGCCCGGCCCCATTATAATCTAGTTCATACCTTTGAGCCTTGATCATATCGAGAACCTTGTAAACACGCTCGTCAAAACTTGATGCCGGCGGATATCGATGCTGGAATTTATGGACAAGCGTAATATGCCCGATCCGTTTTGGTTTATAAATGCCTAAATCAGTTTCTATTGATTTTTCCAGCGTATCGTAATATTTGGCATACACCGATTCCACTGAACCTAGTTCATTGGCAATCTCACCAAACCCATTTTCGCTGAAATCGATGCAATGCCAACTGTTTTGATGCTTGATGAAGTGGACGGAAAGTATACTATCATCAAGGAATTCTCCGATTTCGTCGAGGAATTCTTTTGTTTCTTTTTCATACCCCTCTATAAAGTCAACCTCCAGACCTGTTTTGATCAGGATTTTGTCTTTATAGCGTTTTTTCAGTACGCGGAGCTCTTGAAAGTAATCCAGGAGCAGGGCAGCGTCCATGCCGCTGTCTTTTTCAGGCGTAGGATCTTGAAAATCTCGTGGCAATGGAGCATGTTCCGTAAATGTGATTTCCTTTAATCCTAGCTCGATTCCCCGCGTAATATATTCATCGAATTTATCCGTAGAGCCGTGAGGGCAAAACGGAGTGTGCACATGACCGTCAGCTTTCATAGTCCTTCCCTCCCAAAAAACAGGTATTTGTAGCAATTTTCTACAAAAAAATCATTTTTCTCGTCAAAAATTATTGCTAACATGGTATCATAAAAGCATTAAATTTAACATTTTTAAAATTGATATAAACGAGCAAGACTGTAAGGACTAGAACAGGGGGCTTACCATGGATTACATAATTGGGGTAATTGTATTAATTTTGATTTTCATCATTTGGGGTTATTTTTTCAAAAAGAGATATTTTAAAGAAATCGATCGACTGGAATCCTGGAAAATAAGCATCACGCACCGCCCCGTGCTGGAAGAGCTTTCTAAAGTCAAACAATTGAATATGACAGGTGAAACAGAGGAAATGTTCGAAAACTGGCGCATTGAATGGGACGCCATCATTACGGATCATATGCCCGAAGTCGAAGAACTTTTATTCGATGCCGAGGAATTCGTAGATAAATACCGTTTCAGCCGTTCAAAAGAGGTACAGCGCAAAATTACAGTCAAGCTGAATGAAATCGAGGAAATGATCAAAAAGATCTTATACGAACTGAATGAACTCGTAGGCAGTGAGGAAAAGAATCGATTGGAAATTGAGGATATCAAAGAGTCCTACCGTCAATTGAAGAAATCCTTGCTTGCACACAGGCATAATTATGGGAAAGCGGCTGATAAGCTGGAAAATTCCTTGGATGAAGTATTGCAGATCCTTCAGAAGTATGAAGAAGAGACGGTGAACGGCAATTATTTGAATGCGAGGGAGCTTGTTCTATCCATTAAGGAAAAATTGGCGGTTCTGTCAGTTAAAATGGAAATGCTCCCTAAATTATTGGTGGATAGCCAATCCGAGCTGCATTCCCAGCTTCATGAATTGAAGGATGGTTATGAGGAGATGTCAGGACAAGGGTATCAGTTGAGCCATATCCAATTCGAGCAGGAAATATCACGGCTTGAGGAGGAACTGGAATTATATAAAACACAATTGGAAAATGCCGAAACGGAAGCCGTGGAAAAAGGCATTAAAGAAATGCGTGAAAGCATTGAGGTGCTTTATGACCTTTTGGAAAAAGAAGTACTTTCAAAACAGTATATCTTGAAAAATGATGAAGTTCTTAGGAAAACGATAAGTGACCTAGAATATGAAAACGATAAACTTAAAGTTGAAACCATACATGTTCAACACACGTATCATCTGACGGAAAATGAGCTCGATGCACAACGGAAAATGGAAAAGCAGATTGCCCAGATTTCGAAACGCCATCAATTGCTCAACTTGAAAATGGAGGATAATGTGATGGCAAGCTCCCTTATCAGCGAAGAGATGCAGGGGCTGGCTGTACAGTTGAAGGAATTACAGGAAAATCAGAAAGACTTTACCGTTAAATTACAGGCTTTACGAAAAGATGAAATGGATGCCAGGGATTCACTGGCCGAATTGAAACGCAAAATGGTCGATACTGGACGCTTAATTGCAAAAAGTAATATTCCAGGTCTTCCAGAAGAGTATAAAGTGGTGCTTCAGGACGCTAAAGAATGCATGGATGACGTTCAGGGGAAACTTGAAGAAAAGCCGCTTGAGATGGCCGCTGTTTATATTTATTTGGAAAAAGCGGTTCAACAGGTGAATAGGGTCCACGAAAAAGCGCAAGAATTGATCGAACATATGTATTTGGCCGAAAAGGTGATCCAATTCGGAAATCGCTATCGAAGCAGTCACGATATGGTTGCCGAGAGCCTAAGGGAAGCGGAAGCCAAATTCCGAAGCTATGAATATCAAGCCGCATTGGAAACGGCAGCCACCGCCATAGAAAAGGTCGACCCAGGCAGTTTACAAAAAATCGGGGCGAACATAGAAGAAGTCCTTTCCTGAAAACCCGCCATGGCGGGTTTTTTTCTTTTACCGGCCCCTGAATAGATAGGTGGGAAGTTAAATCATTCTGCGGGAATTAAAAGAAGCAGGTCTCCTATCATTCATGGACCAGTGTTTTACATTCTCTTTCAAATTCAATTATGTTAATATTAGAAGTTGCAACAGCAACATTGAAACTAATATTTAGTAGAGTGATCATCATAGATACAAAAACATGGAAGGTGAACCCATGATTTATTTTGACAATAGTGCAACAACAAAACCATATCCCGAAGTAATCGAATCATTCATGAAGGTAACTTCGGACTATTTCGGGAACCCCTCTTCACTTCATGGACTTGGGGTGCAATCCGAAAAACTGCTTTCCGCTGCAAGAAAGCAGATCGCTGATTTATTGAAGGTGAAGAGTTCGGAAATATATTTCACTTCCGGGGGGACGGAAGGAAATAATCTTGCCATTAAAGGGGCCGCCCACTCTCAGGGAAATCGCGGCAAACACATAATCACGACAGCGATTGAACATCCTTCTGTAGAAGATGCATGCCAATCATTGACGAAAATGGGTTATGAGATCACATATCTTCCAGTTTACGAATTTGGGCAAATTGATGTAACGGATCTTAAGGATGCATTGAGGGAAGATACCTTTTTGGTTTCCATCATGCATGTTAATAATGAAGTTGGCTCGATACAGCCGATTGTTGAAGTGGGCAAATTGTTAAAACAATACCCAAACGTGCTCTTTCATGTCGATAATGTTCAGGGTACAGGCAAAGTTACGTTATCATTGCGTGATGCCAATGTGGATTTATGTACAATCTCCGGCCACAAGGTGCACGGCTTGAAGGGGACGGGCATCCTTTATGTTCGTGAAGGCGTTCGGGTCGATCCGCTTTTCCATGGTGGCAATCAAGAAACGAAAATCAGGAGCGGCACCGAAAATGTCGCGGGAATCGTCGCCTTATCGAAGGCTTTGCGTATTAGTATGAACAATCAATTGATGTATCATGATAAGCTGCAGCAAATCAAAACTTATTTATATAAAGGTTTGAAGGAAATGGACGGGGTGTTGGTTAACAGTCCCGAAGAGGGTGCACCCCATATTGTGAATTTTTCCGTTCCGGGACTTAAATCCGAGGTATTGCTGCATGCACTTGAATCGGAAGGAATATATGTTTCGACGACTAGTGCCTGTTCTTCGAAAAAAAGGACGATAAGCAAAACGGTGGATGCGATGTTCCATAATTCAGCTCGTTCCGAAAGCGTCATCCGAATCAGTACTACCTATGGCAATGAAATGGAAGAAGCAAAGCAAGTTCTGGCGGCGATACAGAAAATAGTCGCTAATTTAGAAAAAATAATGAGGGTTGCAAAATGAAATTTGATCATATAATTATCCGTTATGGAGAAATCTCCACGAAAAAAAGAAACCGTAAAGGCTTTGTAGAAAAAATGAAGGCACATATCCGCTGGAGTTTAAAAGATATAGAAGGCGTAGTGCTTACAGCCAACCGGGAGCGGATGTACGTACTCCTGAACGGTGCGGACCATAAGCCTGTCATTGACCGATTGAAAGGCATTTTTGGAATTCAGTCATTAAGCCCTGCGATAAAAATAGAGCGTGATCTGGAAGTGATGAAAACGGCAGCATTGTATTACCTTAATCATACTCTTGAAGAGGTAAACACGTTCAAAATCACGACAAAACGCGCGGATAAGGATTTCCCATATAATACCGATGAAATTAACAGGGCGATCGGCGGGCATTTGCTTCGAAATACAGAAGATTTAAAAGTGGATGTAAAGAACCCTGATTTGAACCTGCTAGTGGAAGTGAGACGCGAAGCCGTGTATTTGACAGGTGAAATCATCCAGGGGGCAGGCGGTCTTCCATTCGGGTCAAGCGGAAAGGGGATGCTGATGCTTTCAGGCGGGATTGATAGCCCTGTTGCGGGCTTCCTTTCGATGAAACGGGGATTGGACGTGGAAGCGATCCATTTTTACAGCCCACCGTTCACGAGCGAACGTTCACGTCAAAAGGTCATTGATTTGGCGGGCAAGCTGGCAGAAATAAATGGAAGCATGAAAGTGCATATCGTTCCATTTACGGAAATCCAATTATTGATTCAAAAACAAATCCCGGAAAACTACTCAATGACTACAACTCGTCGTTTAATGATGCGGGTCGCCGATCGAATCCGTGAAAAGGAAGAAGCCATGGCACTGATTACCGGTGAAAGCCTTGGACAGGTTGCAAGCCAGACGATGAGCAGCATGTTTGCCATCAATGAGGTGACGAATACACCAATCCTGCGTCCGCTGATTACCATGGATAAGACAGAAATCATCAAAATTGCAAGAGAGCTTGATACTTTTGAAATATCCAATCTGCCGTATGAGGATTGCTGTACGGTCTTTACGCCGGCAAGCCCAAAAACGAAACCGAAACGTGAAAAAGTCAATTACTATGAAAGCTTCGTCGACTTTGATTCCTTGATTGAAAAAGCAGTCTCCGAAACAGAAGTATTGACAGTTAAACCTGGTCAGACTTTCGATAAGGAAGAAGCGATGGAAGACTTATTTTAATATCCTGTAATTACCAATAAAATAGTGCGAATGAAGCCATGTGTTTTAACACACTCTATAATCACAAGGAGGTGAAAAACACATGGCAAACAACAACAGCTCAAACGAATTATTGGTACCTGGAGTGGAACAAGCTCTACAACAAATGAAATATGAAATCGCTACAGAATTCGGCGTACAACTTGGTGCCGACACAACATCTCGCGCTAACGGTTCAGTTGGTGGAGAAATCACAAAACGCCTTGTTCAAATGGCTGAACAACAATTAGGCGGAGGATTCAACAGATAATTTAATAAATATGGCTACAGAGAGCGGGTTCTAACACCCGCTCTCTTTAAGTTTGCGGATAAAATTCGTGGACAGCCGAATAAAGTGCAGTGCGGTGTATGTCAAAAAAGTGCGTTAACGATCGAATAAGACTTTGTTATACTACATAATCTTTTACTGTTTTATATAATATGAAATCTCGTTAGATTGAAGAAATTTGCAACAATCCTGCCGAATAACTGGCTAGCCGAGACCCCACAGAAACTTGCTTTGATGAGGCCTGGCAGACAGTCGGCGGAAAGGGAGCGGATTTCTGAAATCAACTGAAACGTTTATTAATAAAAAACTGCAGGCAAACTGGCTTTCTTAGAATTTGTCTATTATCGAGGTTCGGAATGGTCTAATGCCGATCCATGATTTTAAAACAAGACTAAATTATCCTTAATGGTTTTTTAGTGTAATTCTTATTGGATTGAAGAAATTTGCGACACTCCTGCCGAATAACTGGCTAGCCGAGACCCCACAGACGCTTGCGTCGAGGAGGCTTGGCAGACAGTCGGCGGAAAGGGAGCGGATTTCTGAAATCAACTGAAACGTTTATTAATAAAAAACTGCAGGCAAACTCACTTTTCTTCGAGTTTGTCTACAGGCTAAAGAGAGCGGGTTCCAACACCCGCTCTCTTTATTTATTTGTAAAAATAAATAGAAATATTAGAGAAGTATCTTGTATAATGAGTAGGTACTAAGAGTTCATAATTGGAGGGGAAGAATATGAAGCGTGAAGACTTATTGGCTCCGGAACATTACAACTTAGTGAGTGAAATGGAACGTTATGCAAAAGATCCAGGTAAAGTTGCCGTACTTTGGGAGAACGAAACCGGAGATAAAAAACAACTTACATATGAGAGTTTATTAAAAAGTGCAAATAAAATTGGAAATGCTTTCAAGAAAAAAGGACTGGGTAAAGGGGATACGGTCCTTATCATAATCCCACGTTTGGTGGAAGCTTATCAAGTGTATTTAGCCGCATTGAAAATTGGCATGATTGTCATACCTTGTTCTGAAATGCTTCGTGCGAAGGACTTGCAGTATCGAGTCAACCATGGTGATGTCAAAGGAATCATCAGTTATCATGAATATACTCATGAATTGAATGAAATAGAAGGAGCGGAAAGCCTCCTGAAATTTTCAATCGGAAAACGAATCGAAAATTGGCTGGATTTGAATGAGCTTGCCGATGAGGAATCCGATCAGCTGACTATGGCCGACACGAAGAGTGCGGATATGGCGTTCTTATCGTATACTTCCGGAACGACAGGAAATCCAAAAGGGGTCGTCCATACACATGGATGGGCTTATGCTCATTTGAAAACGTCTGCTGCAAACTGGCTCGGCATCAGCGAAACGGATGTGGTTTGGGCCACTGCAGGCCCAGGTTGGCAAAAGTGGATCTGGAGTCCTTTCCTGGCGGTTCTGGGAACAGGAGCGACCGGCCTTGCCTATCATGGGAAGTTTGAGGCAAAAAAATATCTGCAACTGCTTCAGGACTATAAAGTGAATGCATTATGCTGCACACCAACCGAGTATCGATTGATTGCAAAGGTGGATAACCTTGATGACTATGATTTATCGCATCTTCATAGTGCTGTATCAGCGGGAGAGCCTTTAAATCAAAAAGTGTTCGAGGTCTTTAAAAACCATTTCCACATTGAAGTGCGTGATGGATATGGACAGACCGAAAATACCCTTTTGGTAGGTGTAACGAAAGGCATGGAAATTAAATTGGGCTCCATGGGCAAACCGACTCCGGGCAACCATGTTGAAATCATTGATGATTCCGGTAAACCTTGTTCTCCTGGCGTAGTGGGGGATATTGCCGTACATGTCGATACACCTGCTCTCTTTAAAGAATATTTTAAAGATCCCGAGCGAACATCACAGCAATTCCGTGGGGACTATTATATCACCGGCGACCAAGCGAAAAAGGATGAGGATGGTTATTTCTGGTTTGAGGGTCGTTCTGATGATATCATCATCAGCTCGGGATATACGATTGGACCGTTTGAAGTGGAAGATGCACTCGTTAAGCATCCATATGTTAAAGAGTGTGCAGTTATCGCAAGTCCTGATGAAATAAGGGGAAATGTGGTCAAGGCATATGTAGTCTTGATGGATGATATCGATCCGAACAGCCAAGACTTAATCAAGACGCTCCAAACGCACGTGAAAGAATTGACTGCCCCATATAAATATCCAAGGAAAATCGAATTTTTAGAAGAGCTGCCCAAAACGACATCGGGTAAAATCAAACGGGTGGATTTACGGAAAAGGGAAGAAGCACTCCTTAACAATTGATTGAAAGCATTACCGTCAGCCCACCCGGCTGGCGTTTTTTTTATAAAAGGGGTTTGGATAAAAGCATAAATATGGGAATTCGTGATATGAGATGGTACACTTACTGCATATCTGCATAGTAACAATCATTTAATAAGGAGTGTAAAGCCGGAATGGGAACGTTATGGTTCAATGGGTCGATTTATACGATGGTTAAAGAAAACGATCAAGTGGAGGCAGTCTTCACTGAAAAGGGGGTAATTGTTGATACCGGCAGCCTGGACTATTTGAAAAATGAATATGCCGGCAATATTTCCAGGGAAATCGACTTAAAAGGACAAACGATGCTGCCAGGGTTAGTGGATAGTCACCTTCATTTGGTCGGGCATGGTGAAAGGCTGCTTCGTTTAGACCTCTCTTTGATGGATAGCAGGGAGTCAATCATGAAATCCTTGAAGGAAAAGTGCTCAAAGACCCCGGCTGGAAAGTGGATTGTGGCCGAAGGGTGGAATGAAAACGAATGGCCGAGTCCTGAATTGATATTACGGGATGAGCTTGACGCGATATCGACCGAACATCCCATCGTATTGAAAAGGATCTGCCGTCATGCCTTGGTGGTCAATTCCCGTGCCCTTTTGGAAGCGGATATTAAAGAAGATATTAAAGAACCTTCAGGCGGGGTGATCTGCCGTTATCCTGACGGACGTTTAAATGGTTTATTTAAAGAAAGTCAGGCGCAGAACCTTATTTTAGACAGTCTTCCCGGCATTGATCAAGAGTATATCGAAAACGCGCTCACAGAGGCCATAGAAGACGCATATAAGCTAGGTTTGACTGGCGGACATACTGAGGACCTCCATTATTACAATGGCTTTATGCCGACATATCAGGCGTTTAAATCAGTGATCGAGGAACGGGGAATGGCCTTTCGTGCCAATTTACTCGTCCATCACGAAGCGTTTGAAGAAATGCTGGCAGCAGGCGGCGGCTATCAGAAAGGTACGCGATATATCAAGTTCGACAGCATGAAGATATTTACCGATGGCTCCTTAGGCGGACGCACAGCCCTGTTGAGCGAGCCTTATGTAGATCAAAAGAATACGAATGGAGTCGCGATATTCACTGAAAACGAGCTTCAGGAATGGGTGAAAAAAGCAAGGGATGCCGGAATGCCGATCGCTGTCCATGCGATTGGCGATCTCGCTTTTGAATACGTCTTGAATGCAATTGAAGCCCTCCCCCCGAAAAAGGGACAGAGGGACCGGCTCATCCATGCGCAGATTGTCCGGCCGGAGCTGTTGAAGCGGGCGGCAAAGCTGCCAGTAATTTTTGATATCCAACCGGGTTTCGTCCCATCCGATTTTCCGTGGGTGGAAGAAAAGGTTCCAGCCAATCTATTGGAGTCCTCTTATGCCTGGAAAACCTATTTGAATTTGGGCATCATTTGTGCGGGCGGGTCTGATGCCCCCATTGAGCCATTGAATCCAATTTTGGGCATTCATGCAGCTGTCACAAGGATGAAAATCAACAGTGAGGACAGTACCGTATATGGCTTGGGTGAAAGGCTTTCCGTTTACGAGGCCTTCGCACTGTATACAAAAGGGAGTGCTGCAGCAATCGGCCAGGAAAAACGTCGCGGTGTGATCATTAAAGGGTACGATGCCGATTTTACTGTGTTTAATCTGGATGTCTTTGCTGCTGCGGCGGATGATCTCCTAAAAGCCGAGGCCGTCATGACGGTCATCGATGACAAAATCATGTATGATAAAAAATAACAGTTGCAAAAAAAGAAGTGGACATACAAAATTGTTAGATGGAATTAGATAAAGGAATGTAAATGGAAAGAAGGCAGGTTATGAAAGTGGATGAACAAAAAGAAGGGGCGATCTATGCAGCCCTTTCTTACATGATGTGGGGAGTCGTGCCGATTTACTGGAAGTTCCTTCAGGGAGTCGGTGCAACGGAAATTTTGGCTCAGAGGGTATTATGGTCTTTCGTGTTCATGCTGGTTTTATTGATGTTCATGAAAAAATGGCAAGCGTTTCTTGATTATGTCAAAAACATAATGGGAAATCCGAAACTCTTTGCGGCATTACTTACTGCGTCACTACTTGTTACAGCTAATTGGGGAGTGTTCATCTGGGCCGTTAACTCTGGACGGATCCTCGACACGAGTCTTGGATATTATATCAATCCGCTAGTCAGTGTACTATTGGGAGTGATAGTCTTAAAAGAAAAATTGAGCGGGGCCCAAATCATTTCCTTCCTGCTTGCAGGAATCGGAGTCTTGATCCTTGGCATTCATTTCGGCACGATCCCGTGGATCTCACTTGTTTTGGCCATGACCTTTGGATTATACGGTCTGGCAAAAAAAATGATCAAGGCCGAATCGGCGATCGGGCTGATGCTCGAAACGATGATGGTAACGCCTCTGGCGCTGGGTTACCTGATATACTTGATGAACCGATCGGAAATGCAATTCTTTACAGCGGGAAGCACTAGCTTGCTGTTGGTGGGCGGCGGGATTGTCACGGCGTTGCCTCTTTTATATTTTGCAAAAGGGGCGGAGAAGATCCCGTTATCGATGCTTGGCATTTTTCAGTATATCGCTCCGACCTTATCTTTATTGATCGGGGTATTCGTCTATCATGAAAGTTTTACCAAAGCACATCTTTTAGCCTTTTTGTTCATATGGTCAGCCTTGGCTGTTTATACACTATCCATAACGAAATGGGGTCAGGCAAGTGCCCGCAGGTTCAAAGGCAAAGGGAAAATTGGTGCGTGAATAAGAAAAAAATGCTTGGGAGATCTCTCCCCAAGCATTTTTTTATGCCGGTATTTAATAAAACGGTTTTACGGCATAGGGAAAATGCCGGGGTCATGAAAGGTAAATCTTCGGACCTATTTCAGAAACAATACAATTGGAAAGGCTGACAGGACTGTGATCGGGCTTTGCACGGGGGATATTTAATTGGAATTGTCTATAGAAGGAACTATCCAGGAAAATGATATGATCTGTCAGGAATGCCGATATGGTGGCGTTCGGCCTTCTATTGCTATTTAATTCATCGATGATTCCCTGTGAACTGGTAATCCCGATCCCATGGCCATAAAAGAGGTTTCTCCCTAATAATATGGCATTTTCACCTTGCCATTCAGGGGTTGCCTCGTCGTGATCAGGGTTTTTGAAGTAAACGCAATCACCTGGCAAATAATCCCTTCCTTGATGAATAATGAGAGCCATATTCTGTGGAGGGCGAAAGTCATATAAAAATAGGTCTGAAAAAAGATAGTCGAAATTCCTAGGGCCGATCAAATCCAAAATGGCCTTTAAAAAAGTGACGACTATCGCTGTCCCGCATTCGAAAGCATAAAGCCTTCCATTTATGAAAATGTCAACGAGTGCAGCATGAGGGAGAATCCCTGGCTGAAGTGTAAAGGTGCCATCCTTTGAAAGGCGCCAATATTGTTTATTGCATTCCGATTCCTCAAGTGTGGAAAATTCTGCATCACTTTTGTCCAAAGCATAAGCTGCCTCAATGACTCGGTTCCTCAGTTGTATCTCGAAATTAAACTCTCCAAAGTTCCGGTATTCAAAAACGTTAGAATCTTCCGCCAGCAATTGGAGAATTTCAAGCGATTTAGCAGATGCTATTCCTGGTTGGATTTGACTGACATCTAACCATTTGTGATTAATCTTTATCATGATCATATCCACCTTTTACTTATGAAATTAAGGGTTTATAAAACCAGTAAACAAAAATGTCTACAGGTAATGCTCATTATATGAATGCCAGCAAAGAAATGACTATTTGGAACGTGTCAGCCACCGTTGCAGCCAAGAATGATTGGAATGAAAAGCGGCAGTATTATTTTGCTTTCAATGATTTTCGTTCCAAGAGTTGTTTTGCTAGATATCATAAAGTGCAAGGAATACCTTTCCAATTAGTGAGAAGAAGCAAATTAGTATTCCTTTTTCCCTATGACTTGATATAATGAGAGAGAAAAGATCATATGTGCGAGAAATGTAGGGGGGCCAGTACTGCTGGCTGAGATTGCGTCCTTTAGATGCTGACTCTTTGAACCTGATCTGGATGATGCCAGCGGAGGGAACATATTATTACTGACTTTCTGTTTTGTATGTTAACGTCCGAATTCATCTTCGGGCGTTTTTTGCTTTTTTATCCAGTATTTGAATAGACCCTGGAGCCCCATTATGGTTCCGTCATATGGATCTTATATGATGTGTAGGAGGATAATAACTTGAATAAATTCTTACCACTGTTAACTTCGTTGTTCCTTTTGGCTGGATGCGGTGCAGGCGGAACTAATGAAAAAGAAGAAGCATCTAAAAATGAAGGAAATGAAGAATTAAAAAAGGTATCGGTCGTGCTTGATTGGACACCGAATACAAACCATACAGGATTGTATGTAGCCAAGGAAAAGGGTTATTTTAAAGAACAAGGTCTTGATGTAGAAATTATCATGCCAGGTGAAGCTGGAGCTGATAAGCTTGTCGCTTCAGGGAAATCTGAATTTGGCGTGAGTTACCAGGAGGGCATTACGCAGGCCCGCGTGCAAGGCGTACCGATTGTTTCGGTAGCTGCCGTCATCCAGCATAATACCTCTGGATTTGCTTCCCCTGAGGCAAAGAACATTAAAACTCCCAAGGATTTTGAAGGGAAAACGTATGGTGGCTGGGGGTCTCCAGTTGAAAAGGCCATTATAGATTCACTCATGAAAAAAGAGAATGCGGATGTAAATAAAGTGGACATAGTCAATACAGGAGACACGGATTTTTTCACTTCGGTTAAAAGGGATATTGATTTTGCCTGGATTTATTATGGATGGACAGGCATTGAGGCTGAGTTGCGAAATGAAAAGCTTAATATGGTTTACTTAACCGAATACTCTGATAAGCTTGATTACTATACGCCTGTTTTGACAACAAATGAAAAAATGATAAAAGAGGATCCCGAGACGGTTAAAGCATTCGTTCATGCAGCATCGAAAGGGTACCAGTTTGCGATTAAGAATCCTGATGATGCTGCAGACATGTTAATTAAGTCTGCACCGGATCTTGATGCAAAACTAGTGAAGAAAAGCCAGGAGTGGCTTGCAGCCAAGTATCAGGATGATGCTCCGCGATGGGGTGAACAAAAGCTTGAAATCTGGAAGAATTACAGTGATTGGATGACTGAAAATAAGCTTCTTGAAGGTGATTTCGATCCTGAAAAGGCATTTACCAATGAATTTTTACCAAAATAGGAGGAAATACAATGGCCAATTCATTAATTAGCATACAAATTATTCCTAAAGGGGAAAATGTCATCCCTATGGTGGATGAAGCAATCAAGATCATTGAAGAATCAGGTGTCAAGTATGAGGTTCACCCGCTTGAAACGACAATGGAGGGTGAGCTTTCCGAACTTTTTGCCGTGATAGAAAAAATGAATGTAAGAATGATTGAAATAGGATCACCGAATGTCATTTCCCAAGTGAAAATATTATATCAGCCAAGCGGGATTACGATGGATACGCTAACGGAGAAATATCGGGCATGATCGGAAGGGGAATTTGGAAGAAGGGGGCTCCCTTCTTTCTTTTATTATTGTTGCTGATAGTATGGGAGTCAGTGACAGTCTTATTGAAAGTTGAAGAATGGCTGCTTCCCGCTCCATCGGCCATTTTCATGGAAGGAATTGAGTCGTCCCGCAATCTTTACGGACACCTTATATCCACAACCGAGCTTGCGTTGTCGGGTTTTTTTATTGGAAGCTGCATCGGCTTATTAATCGCGGCAATCTTACACCTATTTCCAGGTGTGAAGGACGCGGTTTATCCTCTGCTCATACTATCACAAAATATACCTATCATAGTTTTGGCGCCGCTGTTGGTGATCTGGTTTGGCTTTGGCATGCTGCCTAAGTTAATAGTGATTTCGCTTGTTTGTTTTTTTCCGGTTGCGGTTGCATCATTGGACGGTTTTCGTCAGACACCATACGAACTTAAGCATTATTTCAAGATGATGGGAGCGGGAAAAAACCAGTTATTTTGGAAGCTGGAACTTCCTCACTCGATCCCGTTCATTTTCTCCGGCCTGAAAATTTCGGCCACCTATAGTGTAATGGGTGCGGTTATTTCGGAATGGCTTGGGGCAAAATCGGGGATTGGTGTTTATATGACTCTCGCTTCCTCTGCGTTCAGGACAGATCGGGTGTTTGTTGCCATTTTCATCATTATGGGAATGAGTCTGATCTTTTTTGGAATCATCACCTTCCTGGAGAAATACTTAGTTTCTTGGAAGAGAAAGGAGGGCGAAAAGGATGAAGCTGGAAATTAATGACGTCTCCTATTCTTTCGATGGTAAACAGAATATATTAGAGAATATGAATTTCCATGTGGGTGATGGGGAATTTGTCACGATCCTTGGGCCATCGGGCAGCGGTAAAAGTACATTGTTCCACTTGATCGGCGGTATTTTGAAGCCGGAACATGGCATCATTTCACTGGATGGTAAAAAGATAAATGGCTTAAAGGGCCATATCAGCTATATGCCTCAGCAGCCTTCTCTTTTACCTTGGAGAACTGTATTGGAAAATGTTTTGCTTGGAAGTGAACTTGCTGGGAGCAGAGATAAAGAAAAGGCAAAAACCCTTTTGATGAAAGCTGGATTAGAAGAGTACGAGAAAGCATATCCGCATGAATTATCTGGAGGCATGAAGCAAAGGGCCGCATTCATTCGGAGTATCTTAAGTCCACAGGACTTGATGTGCCTGGACGAACCCTTTTCTGCCTTGGATGAACTGACAAGATTGCAAATGCAAAAATGGCTGTTGTCGGTTTGGGAAGAAAATCGGAGGTCGGTACTTTTTGTTACTCATAGCATAGATGAAGCGGTTTTCCTATCAGATAGAATTTATGTGTTATCAGCAAAACCGGCTGCTGTCATCAAAGAAGTGGAAGTTCCATTTCCAAGGCCAAGAAGAGAAGAACAGCTTCTTAGTGATGAATTTTTTAATATGAAGAGAGAATTATATGCAGCACTAAAGCCAACTGTTTCTACTTAGGGGAGGCGATTAAACTTGAGAATCATCGACAGTCATATCCATTTGGATCGGTATGATGTTGTTAAGCGGAAGCAGATTCTGTCAGACATGGAAAAGGTTCATATTGAATCCTTGCTGACTGTTTCCATGAATTTGTCTTCTTCCATTAACAATTATCAGCTTTCACTCAAAGATTCACGAATTAAGCCTGCCTTTGGCTTTCATCCAGAGCAGCCCCTCCCGAGTGATGAAGAAGTGAACGAATTATTGAACTGGATGCGGGAACATTGTCAAGATATGGTTGCCATAGGTGAGGTTGGGCTGCCCTATTACTTAAGACAGGAAAATCCCGATATTGATAACTCAGCGTATATAGTGATACTGGAGAGGTTCATGACCTTAGCTAAAGAGGTTGAAAAGCCGGTTATCCTTCATGCCGTCCATGACGATGCACCTATCGTTTGCGACCTTTTGGATAAGCATCAAATCACAAAGGCACACTTTCATTGGTTTAAAGGCGATATCCGGACAGTCGAAAGAATGGCCGAAAAGGGCTACAGCATTTCGATTACACCTGATGTTTGTTATGAAAGGGAAATACAGGAATTAGTTTCGGCATATCCACTTAAGCTGATGATGATTGAAACGGATGGCCCATGGCCGTTTGAAGGGGTTTTCAATGGGAAATGGACTCATCCCGGCATGATGCATGACAGTGTGCGTCAAATTGCTTCGATTAAAGGATTGCCGATTGAGGATGTCTATGAAATCCTTTATCAAAATACGAAAGATTTTTATTATATATAAAGGTACCGGTTATCATACCCGGTACCTTTAGTTCGTTATAGAAAGGTCCTTTTAACCTTTTCCCAAAAGGAATTGTCTTTTAGCTTAACGGTCTTGATGACTTTACCGCTTAACCGGACCTTTACCTTTTCGACATGGTCGATGCTTAAGGCTTCATTGTCCATTCCGATGATCGGATAACTTGGTCCGTTTTGTTCAAGGTGGACTGTCAACGTCTTATCACCGCTTAGGATGAATGAGGAACCTAAGGTCCGATAGGTATTATTATTGATGGAAGCAAGCTCGCTCACTTGAAAGCAAGGGAGAAGGGGATCGACAACGGCCCCATTGACCGATTTATTATAGGCGGTGCTTCCTGTCGGAGTCGCAATGATGATTCCGTCCCCGCGAAAAGTTTCAAAATGGAGTTCATCAATGAAAATATCCATGATGAACGTTTTGGTGATGGAAGACCGGATACTGAGTTCATTAAGGGCATAAAAGGAGGGCTGATCGTCCAATTGGATATCGATGGTTGGATATTTACGCACCTCGATTTGCTCTCTTGTCATGGCATCGATCATTTTATCACTGTCTTCCAAGTGGAAATCGCAATACATATTCAAGTTACCTGTGGTGGAAATGCCTGCATATAAACAGTCATCCCTGAACCCGGTTTTACGGGCTGCCTGCAGGAATGTGCCGTCATCACCGATGCTTACGATGATGTTTGCTTTTGTGAAATCCTGGATGACTTCATACGAATGTTGCTTCGCCAAGTCTGACAAGTATTCAACCTTGCTAAGCATCTCTGCATTCGGTGCATGGAAAAAATAAATATTCCTTCGAGTGTTCATCATGTTACCCCCCTATTATGTATGGTGATGAAAGGGCTTTCCTTTCTTTTTGAGAAGGGAAAGCCCGCCAGTACTAAATGCAGCTGCTCATTTCGTACACTTTTATATGACATAGTTTATCATGGAATGACGCACTTTTGTTATTCGTTTGAGGAAGCAGTATCGAAAAGAAAGAATGATTAACTGGATAGCGAAGCAGTTCTTTTTAGGAAGTGAAAATAGAATGATGGTATAATTAATTCTCAATAAGGGCTCTTTCAATCCCTGCCATACAAAGGGTATATTACCAAATGGAGAATAGGGTTCGGATATATAAGAAAGTAGGTTATGTATATGAAAGTACATATCATTGCCCCGTATGAATCAATGATTCCAATTATAAAAGCGTGTGTGCCTCTTTATCCAGATTTAGAAATAGGGTATTCGATAGGCGACTTGGAAAAGGGTGTCGAACTTGCGAAAATGGAAGAGGAAAACGGAGCGGATGCCATAATCAGCAGGGGAGGAACGGCCAAGTTAATTAAGAGGTCCGTCAATATTCCAGTGATCGACATGCACCTTTCCGGTTATGATATGATTCGTTCCCTGACATTAGCCAGTGAGCTTAAAGATAAAACGGCCATCGTAGGATTTTCTAACATAACATCAGGCGCCCAATCGATTATCGACTTATTGGACCTTCCTTTACAGGTATATACGGTCCGTGAATCAAAAGATGTAGCTCCTCTCATTTTGACTTTGAAAAACGAGGGTTATAAACAGATCGTTGGTGATGTGATTACAATAAATACAACCATCTCTTATGGAATGAAAGGATTCCTCATTCAATCGGGAAAGGAATCAATCATAAGGGCCATCAATGATGCTAGGGAAATGATTACCTATCTTCAATACAAAAGCGACATCAATAGGATGTTTGAAAGGCTTTTAGTCAAAGAAGTCCATAATATCGTCATTTTAAATAGTGATAATCAAATCGTCTATGAGCATTTAACGGATTTTGACTCCAACCCATTGAGCGATGATCAATATAGAACCATGAATGGAGAAGTGAACGTAAGTAAGCAGCTTCATACCAGTTTTTCACAGGATGGCAGCAGTATAGAGGTGGACGGCTTTTGGCATGATGGTTTGTACTCGTCATATGGGGTTTATGTATTAGATGCGAGTCCTGTGAAACGATTCGATCAAAAAGGTGTGCAGATCAAGGCAGCTTCTATATCAGAACCGATTGCCATGGATACCGTTCTGATAAATAATGTAACAGCACTCTATAAGAACCATGAAATCATTCAATTAAAAGGAAATCGAGGGACGGGTAAAGAGTTTCTTGTAAATCAAATACATAATGAACAAACAAAAAATGGAAAGCTCCTTATAATTGATTTCGAAGAATTCAAGGAAGCCGATCTTAACAAGTTGCCTCTTGAGCATATCCGCACCATAACTTTGAAGAATATCGATTGTCTACAGGATTATGAACCATTAAGAGAATTTCTAAGCACTTGCTGCAGAAAAAATCTATCGATATTCATTGTATCAAATGTTCAAATCAACGAAGCCATTGCTGGAAATTTTGCAATAAACACGATTCATATGCAGGATTTATCGCAACGTAAGAGCGATATAGGAAACTTAACGAAATTCTTCTTATCCTATTATCATCAAACGTATGGAACGACAGCTATGAATATAAAAAGTGATGCCCTTGCTCTTCTGGAAGAGTATTCGTATCCTAACAACATCGACGATTTAAAACAGTTAATTAAGCAAATAGCCTTAAATGAAAAAGAGTATGTGATACGAAAGGAAACCATTGAGAAAATAATAGCAGATAATAACATTCCGACTGATATCTTCGTTTCACAAAAAGCGACGCTAAAAGAAATGGAAAAGTATATCATTCAGCGAGTTCTGAAAGAGGAAAATTATAATCAAACGAAAACTGCCGAACGATTGGGGATCAACCGGGCAACATTATGGCGCAAACTTAAAGAATGACTTTAAGTTTGCTTTTTTTTTGATCAAATTGTTGCATTTTTAAACTATTTTCATTAAAGGTAGTTTAATATTTTTGTAAGTGTTGCTTTTATTAACATCATATTTTAATATAAACATTGTAAGCGCTTTAATAATAAAACAAAGGGGTTTTTATTATGAGAATTAAAGCAACGCTTGATCGTATCCCAGGGGGGATGATGGTTGTTCCGCTATTGCTGGCAGCCACTATCAATACATTATTTCCTAGTCTATTAAGGATTGGCGGTTTTACGGAAGCACTGTTCGTGAACAGTTCAAGTGCTTTGATAGCATTATTCCTTTTAATTGCCGGAACGCAAATCAATCTTCGTACAGCAGGCACTTCGGTGAAAAAGGGCGTTACACTTTTAACATATAAGTGGGTGTTAGGAGCACTGGTCGGCCTACTTGGATTCTGGCTGGCCGATAGTAACGGATTGTTTTTAGGAATGGCACCATTGGCAATTATTGCTGCCATGACAAATTCCAATGGCGGGCTTTATATTGCATTAGCCGGTCAGTATGGAAAGGAAGAAGACAAGGCCGCTTACCCATTTCTCGCTTTAAGTGACGGTCCATTCTTAACAATGGTAGCGCTTGCTATTTTCGGGACAATGGGCTTCGCTGATGGCATGTTCTCTCCAACTTCGTTCATTGCCGTATTGCTTCCGCTGCTAGTCGGGGTGGTATTAGGGAATTTAGATTCCGAGATGAAAGATTTTCTTTCTAAAGGAAGCGATAAGCTTGTTCCGTTCTTTGCTTTTTCATTAGGAATGGGGATTAATTTCACAGCGATAATCCAAGGGGGATTAAGTGGGGTATTACTTGGTGTGATTACAGTTCTCCTAACTGGTGGAGGAGGGTATCTGATCTTTAAATGGATAGGATGGAACCCGATTGTCGGTGCTTCTGAAGGTTCCACTGCGGGTAACGCTGTCGGGACTCCGGTGGCTATCGTGGCAGCGAATGCTTCATTCGGAATCCATGCAGAGCTTGCTACTGTACAAATTGCAGCAAGTGTTGTGACAACAGCTATCCTTCTCCCGATATTCATCGGCTTCCTATCCAAGCACTTGGATAAGAAGGGTGGAGTGGCTAAATACAATAATTAGGCTAGCCCATGTTTTGGAGGGGATTGAAATGAAATTAGCGATCATCGCGGATGATTTAACGGGTGCCAATGATAGCGGTGTCCAATTAGCTCGACATGGTCTTAAAACGACCGTACTATTTGGGTTGGATGAAGAAAATGTAAGGAATTATGATGCCGTCGTATTTGATACGGACAGCCGCTCCCTGGAGAGGCAAGATGCTTACGATAAAGTCAAGGCAGCAGCAGATTTTCTAAAGCGGGCTGGCTTCTCAACGATCTTCAAAAAGCTAGATTCGACAATGCGCGGAAATATCGGTGCTGAAATTGATGCCATGTATGATGCTATAAAACCGGATTTAGTCATGATTGCTCCAGGATATCCTAAAAATGGAAGATCCATTCTGGATTCTACCCACTATTTAAATGGTATTCCTCTTGGAGAAACAGAGATTTCCCAGGATCCAAAAACGCCTGTGACAAAATCATATCTGCCAGAGTTGATTGGTGCCCAGACATCACATCAAATTGGTACAATTACAGTGAAGGATTTGGAAAAAGGCAAAAACCATGTGAACGATAAGTTAAAAGGGTTTACAGAGGATTCGATAACGTATATCATCATCGATGCAACTGAAGAGCAGCATTTGAAGGACATATTGAATTATACAAAAGAAATGAATCTTGAAGTGGCCTGGGCGGGATCGGCAGGGATCGCCAATTACCTGCCTGACCATTATTCCATTCCACACAAGGAAAATCGATTGAATATCCCTATTTCAACTTTGCCGGTTCTTACAGTGATCGGAAGTGTAAATAAGAATTCACGGAAACAATTGAAAAAAATGTTGGAACAGACCCAGGTACATGCGATATCATTCGAGTCCCATAAAGCTGTAGGGGACGACCGGGAAAGAACAGAGGAAATCAGGAGAGTCTATCATGAGGCCATCCAAATGGCAGCAGAAGGGCACGATGTTGTCATTTATTCCACTGCAGAAAAACCAGATATTGAAAAGGCTTGGAAAACAGGCGAATCTAAAGGACTTACTCATACTCAGGTCAGTAACGAGATTGTGAAAGCGATTGGAACAGTATGTTCTGTCCTGTTAGAGAAACAATATTTTAAAGGTGTGACAATGACCGGCGGCGATACAGCCAAGCAAATATGCAATCTATGGGATGTAAAAGGTTTCGAATTGCTGGATGAACTGGAAATAGGAGTTCCTATCTCCAAATTCTTAGGTAATGACGCTATTTATGTCGTCACGAAAGCTGGAGGATTTGGTTCAGAGGACGTATTTATCCATGCGATGAATAAGTTGAAAGGGGAGAATGCTTGATGAGACCCATTATCGGAATTACTATGGGAGATGCGGCGGGAATTGGCCCGGAAATTATAGTAAAAGCATTGGCTCACGTTGAGGTGTATCAACAGTGCAGGCCGCTTATTATCGGAGATGCGAAAATAATAGAAAAGGTAAAGCCTATCGTAGGCTTTGAGGGGATGGTGCATGCCATAAAAGATCCTGCAGAGGCAAAGTATGAGTTCGGTTCGCTAGATGTTCTGGATTTGGATATCCTACCTTTGGATCTTCCGTTTGGAGAGGTTTCTGCAATAGCAGGAGACGGTGCCTTTCAATACTTGGCAAAGGCCATCGACTTGGCAAAGGAGAAGAAGATTCATTCAATTTGTACCGCCCCTTTGAATAAAGAAGCGCTTCACAAAGGTGGTCATATGTATCCTGGCCATACAGAGATTCTTGCTGACCTTACAGGTACAGATGACTTTTCGATGATGCTAACTACTCCCAATTTAAAGGTCATCCATCTGACGACTCATATGGGGCTGATTGAAGCTATCGAAAGCATTAATCCTGAGCGGACGTACAGAGTGATTAAGCTTGCACATGAAACGCTGACAAAGGCGGGCTTCCAAAACCCAAGCATTGCCGTTTGTGGTATAAACCCTCATGCAGGGGAAAATGGCTTATTTGGAAATGGTGAAGAAGAAGAGAAATTAATGCCTGGAATAGAAAGGGCACAGGGTGAGGGAATCAATGTAAGCGGGCCGCTTCCTGCAGATACATTGTTCTTCAGGGCTGGCCGTGGAGATTTTGATATTGTCATTGCCTGTTATCATGATCAGGGACATGCCCCTATAAAGGTTATGGGAATTGAGGCTGGGGTCAATATTACAGTAGGGCTCAAAGGCGGCATTGTCCGAACTTCCGTAGATCATGGTACAGCCTTTGATATCGCTGGGAAGAACATCGCTGATGAAAAAAGTATGCTTGCGGCCATTCAGTCAGCAATTGAATTAGCTCCAAAGCAATAAATATAGAAGCTGCCGGGATGAATCCCGGCAGCTTTTAAGTTTGGCTGATTTTCCGTTTAAGGCATTTACTACTCCTGCTAAGAATAAATTGGGGAAAAAAGAATATTTATTTCCGTGTATATCGTGATCTCTCTTTGTATAAATGGAGAGAAATATAAATGGAGATTGTGCAAAATGCACCAATGCATTTCCAATTAGAGGATTATTTGCTACAATTTTATATGTCTTAGTTTATCATGGAATGAAACATTTTCGTCATTAGTTCGTATGGTAAGAAGGATACATATATCTTAAGGGGGAAAACAGATGAATGGAAAGCGTTGGGCGGCACTTGGAATCGCAGCCGTTTTATTTTTTGTCTCTATTGCTGTAGGGGCGGCTACGACTCTATTTACAGCGGATACGGAAAATATCATTGATGAACTATTTGCTTCCGAAAGTGCATTTTACGAGGAAGTCATAGAAGGTGATGATTACTCAAATGTTATTGCCGTATTTGATGTAGAGGGCACGATTCAAGATACAGGAGAAGCCTCATTACTTAGTTCAGCAACATATAATCACCGTGCCTTCATGGATAAGCTGAAGATGGCAGAGGAAAATGATGATATCAAAGGAATCATCCTTCGGGTGAATTCTCCAGGCGGCGGTGTCGTCGAAAGTGCAGAGATCTATGACAAGATCCTTGATATCAAGAAAGTGAAAAAACCTGTCTATGTTTCCATGGGGTCAATGGCGGCTTCCGGTGGATATTATATTTCTGCACCAGCGGATAAGATATACGCCAGCCCAGAAACGATGACGGGTTCACTTGGCGTCATCATGCATGGGTATAATTACGAGAAGCTGGCCAAGAAGTATGGTGTTGAGTTCGAAACCATCAAAAGCGGACCACACAAAGATATTATGAGCCCGACCCGGGAAATGACTGGGGAAGAACGTGAAATACTGCAAAATATGATTAATAATTCTTATGATCAATTTGTAAAAGTGATTGCAGACGGACGCGGTATGACAGAGAAGGAAGTAAGGGAAATAGCCGATGGCCGCATTTATGATGGACGTCAGGCTAAAGAAAACCATCTAATCGATGATTTCGGCCATTTGGATGATGTAATTGCCGCGATGAAAACTGATATCGGTAAAAAGGATGCTCAAGTAATCCGTTATACAGATGAGGCAGGTTTCGGTTCATTATTCAGTATGGGTGCACAAAAAATGTTGGGAAATGATGTGGAAACGGCAGTCTTGACAAAAATCCTTTCCTCTTCAAATTCTCCACGCTTAATGTATTTGTATGCGGAATAGGGGGGCTGAAGGATGACGGAACGAAATGAAAACAATGAACAAATCGCTTCATCCAATCTAATGGCAGATCCAGGGGTTCCCGTTCAGCAGCAGGAATTTACACCAGCCAAGAAGGCCGTGGCGGATGACGAAGTCAAGAAAGTACATTTTGCTGGTTTTTGGATGAGGTTTTGGGCCTATTTAGCCGATCTATTGGTTATCGGAAGTTTGAACCGGATTTTGATTCATCCCATCTTCAAATTTTATGAAGGGACAGATGATCTCTGGTTTTCAGCAGAGGGCTTCTTAACAGGGGTCGTATTCTTCTTATACTTTGTTTTGATGACCAAATTCTTGAACCAAACCCTTGGCAAGATGATTTTTGGACTGAAAGTCGTTGCATTGAAGGATGAGAAAAAAAACATTTCATGGGGTACGATATTGTTCAGGGAGCTAATTGGCCGCTATATTTCAAAAGTCACTTGGATTGGCTATCTCTTGGCAGGCCTATTACCGAAGAAACAGGCTTTGCATGATGTCTTTGCAGACACGGGCGTTGTGTTGATCAGAAGATGATTTCTTCGATTCATAAATCTGTAAGAGCGTGATTTTCGCTTTTGCAGGTTTATTTTTTTTGCATATGCCGATAATGATAGGCTGAAGGGGTGTGGGTGCATGAAGTGGCTTTTGTTGATTATGGGTATCCTCATTTTGGTGCTGCTAATTGTTGTTTTCACTAAAGTAAGAGTGTCGATCGACTACAAACGTGTCCAAACGAATGACCTAATACATATTAAATTATCAGCTTGGTATGGGCTTTTTCACTATACATTCAAGGTTCCAGTCATCAAAATGGATGATGACTCGGCAGCTGTAGTAGTAAAGGAAGAGCAAGAAATGAACGGAAAAACCGAAAAGGAAGAAATGAAAAAATACACGGCCGAAGATTTGCGTGACGGATTCGCAGACAGTCTGGAGATGCTTCAGCATATAATCGGATTTCATGGGATCGTCCGTCAATTCACAGGGAAAGTCCAAGTCAAAAAATTCACCTGGCATAGTATGGTCGGTACTAAAAACGCTGCACACACCGGTGTTTTAACTGGAGCATGCTGGGCACTTAAAGGTTCAATCATCGGTTTGCTGACAACCTATTTCAACTTCCGGATCATGCCCTCCTATTCCATTACACCCGACTTTCAGAGATGGCAGGCAAACACGTCGATTTCCTGCATATTACAATTTAGAATCGGGCAGGCTATGGTGACTGGAATAAAACTGCTTCGTTATTGGAAAGGCGGAAAGCCGCATTTCAAGTCCAGGAAATTAGCGAAGCTATCAGGTGATTCCAATAAACAATCGTTCTAGAGTGGAGGAATTTAAATGTCAGATCATCCGATCCAAGGTTTAATGAAAGAAGCGATGGAAAATCTGAAAGAAATGGTCGATGTGAACACGATCATCGGAGATCCGGTGGAAACTCCGGATGGAAGTGTCATTTTAACCGTATCCAAAGTTGGATTTGGTTTTGCAGCCGGTGGCAGCGAATTTGTTATGGATGGTAACCATCAAGGACAGCAAGGTGATTCCAAGCAGCCTTTTGGAGGAGGTAGCGGCGGTGGGGTTTCCATAACACCAATTGCCTTTTTAATTGTCGGTTCCCATGGGGTGAAAATGATTCATCTGGATGAAGGGACGCACCTTCTCGAAAAAATGATGGATTTAGCTCCACAAGTCGTCGATAAGATTCAGTCCATGCTATCCAAGAAAGACAGTAATCAAAAGCAAGGAAGTAATCAAGGCGGCAGTCAACCAGCTGTAAAGAGGTACCAAGAACCTAAACAGGATATAGATTTCTAACTGTGACTCGGCATCCGCCGAGTTTTCTTTTTGCTGCAGTCTGCCATCAACATCAAAAGATTGGATGTCGGAAATGTGCAAGCACCATTCACATTTCCCAATTCAATTAATTGCAAAATTCCGGCAAAACAAATATTATTATGCTTGTACATATAGCAAAAAAGGAGGAATTATTAATGGCTTCAGTTACATTTAAAAACAACCCAATCACTTTAGTGGGACAAGAACTAAAAGTTGGGGACAAAGCACCTGATTTTACAGTATTGGCTAATGACTTATCACCTGTTACATTAAGCGACTCCAAAGGTTCTGTCCGCATTATCAGCGTGGTTCCATCCGTGGATACAGGTGTATGTGATGCACAGACACGTAAATTCAATGAAGAAGCGGCAAAATTGGATAATGTGAAAGTACTGACGATCAGTAACGATCTTCCTTTCGCGCAAAAACGCTGGTGTGCTGCTAGTGGCTTGGACAATGTTCAAGTTCTTTCCGATCACCGTGACCTTTCATTCGGTGAAGCATATGGTGTCGTCATGCAGGAACTTCGTCTATTGGCTCGCTCTGTATTCGTAGTGAACAGCTCTGATGAAATCACATATGTAGAATATGTGAGTGAAGGTACCAACCATCCAAATTACGAAGGTGCAATCGAAGCGGCTAAAGCGGCAAAATAAGATGCGAACTCTAAGAAACCGGGCACAATGTGCCCGGTTTTTTGTTTTAATGTTAATTTTCTTGTTGATAAACACCTTGTCGTTGAAGTGGACAGGGCATTCGTTTCTAATACACTGGTTTTTTATGATTTTTGACGAGTTTCATTTTTTATATACTGGATTTAGTTAAGGCTCTAAAGTCGGACCATTTAGTGGTAAAACAATCTTGCCAGACCACTCTTGACCATTAGGTGTACCAACTTTTATATCAATTTCATTAGGCCACGACGGCAATTGTCTTTGATGGGGCCCTGGAAAAAACCCCGCTTGTTGCCCTGCTCGAAATCCTTCTCGATACCCTTGTCGAAATCCTTGTCGAAACCCTTGTTGAAACCCTTGTTGCTGCCTGTTAAATTCATCTGCTGACTGTACACCATGTTGCTGCCTGTTAAGTTCTTCTGCTGACTGTATACCATGTTGCTGATTTATCGGATTAACCGGCCCATGATAGTATTGATATTCATTATCCATAAGATCACCACCTCATGTATGGTATTCTGTTTGGGCATTCATTGAGCCTTTCCAAATAAAAAAATACAGGGCAACAACCCTGTATTTTATTTACCTTTTAATTACTCATGGTTAAAAATTTTGAAAAAAGAGTGGCGTGCGAGAGTTCCCTCATATGCGGACTTTCAAATCGGAAAACAGTACGTTAAACAAACGAAGAATGATAAGCAGGACGTACGGCTTGTAACTCTTTCTTCTTACCTTTAAAATAGGGACAGAAGCAAACAGGAGGAATTAATAAGTGAAGTCTACCCCAGTTGAACAATTATTTTATGAATTTGATGAAACAGCCCAAATATTGCAAAGTGAACTATCATGTACGTATCTGGATGCCCTGGGTGAAACGGGCGAGAATTTCTTCCAAGGGAAAGTCCTGCAGGAGGAAATAAGTGAAGTATCGAAGAAAAGGTTAGGGAAGCATTATGCAGATTTTTCACCAGAGAAATATGAGAAGGAAGCAATCCGTAAAGCGTACCAGCTTGCTATTTTAAAAGGCATGCAGCAGAGCGTTCAGCCGAATCATCATATGACCCCTGATGCAGTCGGCATGTTCGTCAGCTATTTAGTCGGTAAATTCACCAAGGACCAAAAAGAGATAGTCATGCTCGATCCAGCCATCGGAACGGGGAACTTACTATTTGCGAACTTGAATCAGCTTACTGATAAAAACATCGCTTCATATGGTGTCGAGATCGATGAAACCTTGATCAGGCTTGCTTATGCAGGTGCCAACCTGCAAGAACACCCGCTGCAATTTTTCAACCAGGACAGCTTGGAGCCGCTTTTCATCGATCCTTCAGATGTTGTGGTCAGTGATTTGCCGATTGGTTATTACCCGAATGATGTGCGGGCAGCTGAATATGAATTGAAGGCCGATAAGGGACATTCGTATGCACACCATTTGTTTATTGAACAAGGTATTAAACACGCGAAGGATGGCGGACACCTATTCTTCATTGTCCCGAATAACCTGTTCGTCTCGGAGGAAGCTCCGAAACTCAATGATTTCCTGAAGAAGCATACACATATCCAAGGGATGGTGCAACTACCGCTTTCCATGTTTAAGAGTGAAGAGGCTGCGAAAAGCATCCTGATCCTCCAAAAGAAAAAAGAGGGTATCGAAGCACCGAAGAAAGCATTGCTCGTACAACTTCCGAAGATGTCGGATTTCGAAGCGACCAGGTCTGTCATGCAACAGATGGACGATTGGTTTAAAGAGGAAAAATAGTCAATGAAAGCTGATGCCGCAGGCATTGGCTTTCATTTTTTTTTGAAAGAGTGATTATTTGCAATTTTTCATTATTATTTGGTTGAATCCGCTTGCCATGATAAGATTGTACAATATACTTCACGTTTCGTTGAGATGAACATTGGAAGAACTAGCTTAGAGTAAAGGAGCAGGATGGATGTCAAAATTCATGGCTATTAATGCGGGCAGCTCTTCTTTGAAGTTTCAGCTTTTTGAGATGCCAAGTGAAAAAGTAATTACAAAAGGACTTGTAGAAAGAATCGGCTTGAAAAATTCCGCATTTACCTTAAGCGTCGAAGGCGAAAAGATTTCTGAAACGATGGATATACCAAATCATGAAGTAGCTGTAGGGCTTTTATTGAAAAAGCTGATTGACCATCGCATCATTGACTCCTTTGAAGAGATAGAGGGCGTAGGTCATCGGGTGGTGCATGGCGGTGAGATATTCAGCGACTCGGTCTTGATTACGGAGGACGTAATAGAGGAAATCGAAAAGCTTTCCGAGTTGGCGCCCCTTCATAATCCCGCCAATATCACCGGGATCAAAGCCTTCGGGAAAATTCTGGATGATGCGCCAGCGGTTGCGGTATTCGACACTGCCTTCCATCAAACGATGGCAGCAGGTTCATATTTGTACAGCTTACCTCTTGAATATTATGAAAATTACGGAATAAGGAAGTATGGGTTTCACGGTACTTCACATAAATATGTATCGCAGCGGGCTGCCGAAATGATTGGCCGCCCAATTGAAAAGCTTCGATTGATATCGTGCCATTTAGGGAATGGTGCAAGCATTACGGCCATAAAGGGCGGCAAATCAATTGATACATCAATGGGATTTACACCATTGGCCGGTGTTACTATGGGAACGCGTTCAGGGAACATCGACCCTGCACTGATTCCTTATATCATGGAGAAGACGGGAAAAACGGCAGATGAAGTTCTGGATGTCCTGAATAAGAAAAGCGGCATTCTGGCCCTTTCCGGATTTTCCAGCGACCTGCGCGATATTCAAGTTGAAGCGGATAAAGGCAATGAGCGGGCTGAACTCGCACTTAAAGTATTTGCAGACCGGATTCACAAGTATATAGGCTCCTATTCAGCTAAAATGGGAGGTGTGGACGGCATCATTTTTACAGCGGGCATCGGAGAAAACAGTCAAACCATTAGGGGGCGAATCTTGGAGGGACTTGAATTCATGGGGGTATATTGGGATAAGGATCTCAATCGCACCTCGGGTAAGGAAGCGTTCATCAATACTCCCTATTCCCCTGTGAAAGTTATGGTCATCCCCACTAATGAAGAAATAATGATTGTCAGGGATACCATGAAAATAGCTTTGAGCGAAACTTGGAAAACATGACTTCCTGTTTTTTATACCTATCCCCTTATCTCTCTGGTAAGGGGTCTTTCCCGTGAAGGCAGTATTCAAATTTCATCCTCTGAATCCGCCTTCTGATGGATTATACGGCCATGCAACCCATCCCTTTAAACACTGGATTCCCATCATCTGTTCTTGAAAAGCTTCCCTCTATGGTATACTTAAGGGAGAATCCACCAATTCTGTACATAGGAGGCTTGATGCATGGAATTCACGAACCGGGAAATGAAAGTTTGGAATGAAATTAGTGAATGGCAGGAAAAGCTTTATCAATATGAACCAACGGACCTTGCTGCATTGTATGATAAATGGTTGGAGGAGGGGTTCGCCCTGCTTCCGGAAAACGTCCAACAACAGTTTTTTGAAAAGCTTGATACCTGGCTTTTTCATTTGCATGCCATGGTTCAGAGCTCACAAGTTCAAATAGATGCAAGAGAGCGGATTTTAGCTTCTGCGCGCGTGTTTAATGAAGAAATAGAAACGTTGAGTGATTTGAATCACTTATCGATCGATCAGTTGAATTACATAGCCAATCAGCATATCGCTAAGCATCGCTTATATTCATTTGCACAAGGCGGGATGAGCGGATCAGGAGGTCTGCTTCTGCTAGGGAGCGATATTCCGGCCATGACGGTCATCAATGTAAGGATCGTACAGTTGATTGCGATGTCTTATGGTGTTGAGGTGAATACGCCGTTTGAAATGATGTTGGCCCTTAAGGTATTCAATGCAGGAGCGATGCCAAAAAGGCTCCAAGGAATAGCCTGGGAAGAATTGATCCGCGAGGTCCAGACCGCAGAAGATGACTATTTTTATTTGGGGATCGAAGAACTGACGAACCCTACCTGGATGGAACAGCCGCTGAAGCAGCTGTTGAAAGCATTATCCATAATTGTTTTTCGAAAAAAACTGGTTCGGGGCATACCATTCATCAGCATGGCCATCGGGGCTGGATCCAATTATCAAATGACCCGGAGTGTCAGTGAATTTGCCCAGAAGTTCTATCAATATCGTTATTTGCTGGAGAAGAAGGCTGATGAAGAATGAGTGTCAAGAATCATAAAAAAGCCATCACGGAGGCAGTTCGCTGCATGGTGATAACCGTCAGCGATACACGTAATGAAGAAACGGATAAAAGCGGTGCACTGATGATGGAATTGCTGAAATCGAATGGTCATGAAGTGACGGAATATGTAATCGTTAAAGATGAGCGGAAAGCGATTCAGGATGCGGTCACTTCTGGTAGCCAAAGCAGCATGGTTGATGTCATATTAACCAATGGAGGCACAGGCATCGCCAATAGGGATGTTACGATCGAGGCGCTCAAAGAGTTGATGACCAAGGAAATTCCCGGTTTTGGCGAGATTTTTCGAATGCTCAGCTATCAAGAGGATATCGGATCTGCCGCCATCCTATCCAGGGCGATTGCCGGAGTCGTGAACAACAAAGCAGTTTTTTCCACCCCAGGATCATCAGGGGCGGTTCGGCTTGCGATGAATAAATTGATTCTTCCGGAATTGGGACATGTCGTTGGTGAACTTCGCAAGGATTTATAAGAGGGATGCAAAAAAAGCCACAGTTTTAAACTGTGGCTTTTTTTGCATGGAATAGGCCTTAATTATGCATCTTTTCACTCACGGCTTGATTGGCACGATACCATAGCCATAAATCATTAATGATGGAAGCAAGTTCCGCAATTTCGGAATTGATTTGGCATGATTTGGCGAAATTACTCTCATCGGAGAGCCGATACTGCTTTCGGTTAATGGTGGATTCCAGTTCCTTGATGCGGTCCGGGATGCTTCCCCGGATATTCTCCCAGTGTACGAGTATTTGCTGTTGCTCGCCTTTTGTATATTCATCCCACTCCAGATTCAAATCGGGAATTGAGATGCCAAGCCGTTCATCATAGGTAAATAGCTTTTTCATATGCCCTCCGCTTTTCGATTTTTCATACTCCTAGTTTACTATATTCTTGCGGAAGCATCCAATGTGTAAATTCCCTGAAATATTAGCGAATTATTTAGCAAAATGTTTGAAATACTACTTGTATTCCATTAATAAAGATGATAAAGTACTAATCATAGATTGAATAAAAATAACAAACGATGAATTTTTATTCACACGAAAGGACGATGAAAATGAAAAATCAAAAAGTTGTTTTAGCATATTCCGGAGGTTTGGATACTTCCGTTGCAATTAAATGGTTACAAGATCAAGGGTACGAAGTTGTGGCATGCTGCTTGGATGTCGGTGAAGGGAAAGATTTAGACTTCATTAAAGAAAAAGCGATCACAGTTGGTGCGGTAAGTTCATATGTAATTGATGCGAAAGACGAATTCGCTGATGAATTCGCATTGACTGCTCTTCAGGCACATACTCTGTATGAAGGGAAATATCCATTGGTATCAGCATTATCACGTCCGCTGATCGCGAAGAAATTAGTGGAAGTGGCTGAAGCGGAAAACGCGGTAGCCGTTGCACACGGTTGTACGGGAAAAGGAAATGACCAAGTGCGTTTCGAAGTATCCATCTCCGCCTTGAACCCTAATTTGCAAGTACTTGCACCTGTTCGTGATTGGAAATGGTCTCGTGAAGAGGAGATTGAGTATGCAGCGAAAAATGGCATTCCCGTTCCAATCGGCTTAGCAAGTCCGTTCTCGATTGACCAAAACCTTTGGGGAAGAAGTAACGAATGCGGAATCCTAGAAGACCCATGGGCAGCTCCGCCAGAAGAGGCTTATGATCTGACAACTAGCCTTGAAAATACGCCAAATACTGCTGACATCATTGAAATTGGTTTTGAACAAGGTGTACCGGTTACATTGAATGATAAAAACTATAAATTGGCTGACCTGATTGTCGAGTTGAATCAAATTGCCGGCAAACACGGAGTTGGACGTATCGATCACGTTGAAAATAGATTAGTAGGAATCAAATCACGTGAAGTTTATGAAGCTCCTGGTGCGATGACATTGATAGCTGCACACAAAGAACTTGAAGATATCACGCTTGTAAAAGAATTGGCTCACTTCAAACCGGTGATCGAGAAGAAAATGACTGAATTGATTTATGAAGGACTTTGGTTCTCTCCGCTTCAAAAAGCTTTGGCTGCATTCCTAAAAGAAACACAAGTGAATGTAACGGGTACGGTCCGTGTGAAACTATTCAAAGGTCATGCGATTGTTGAAGGAAGAAAATCCGAGTACTCCCTATATGACGAAAAATTGGCTACCTATACAAAAGCAGACGAATTCGATCATGATGCAGCAGTTGGATTCATTAAGTTATGGGGACTTCCAACGAAAGTGAACAGCATGGTCAATAACAAGAAGGTGACAGTGTGAGCAGCAAGCTTTGGGGAGGAAGATTCACGAAATCTGCAGAAGAATGGGTAGATGAGTTTGGAGCTTCCATTTCCTTTGACCAGGAACTTGTGCTTGAAGATATTCAAGGCAGTTTAGCTCATGTAACCATGTTAAAGCAATGCAGCATTTTACCTGAAGAAGATGCGGATCAGATCATTGCGGGTCTGAAAAGTTTACAGGGAAAAGCTGAGAAGGGTGAATTGACTTTTAAGGTAGAGATGGAAGATATCCATCTTAACCTGGAAAGTATGCTAATAAGCGAAATCGGTCCAGTTGGCGGAAAGCTTCATACAGGAAGAAGCCGTAATGACCAAGTTGCGACCGACCTTCATCTGTATATGCGGAACCAAACGAAAGTGATTCTGGAACTCATCAATGATTTGCAAATAGCGATTTTGGGACAATCCAAGAAAAATGTGGAAACACTAATTCCAGGTTATACACATTTGCAGCGTGCACAGCCCATTTCATTTGCCCACCACTTAATGGCTTATTTTTGGATGCTTGAGCGTGATAAGCAGCGCTTCACCGAGAGTTTCAAAAGGATCAATATTTCTCCATTGGGTGCTGGGGCATTAGCTGGGACGACTTTCCCGATTGACCGTGACCTCAGTGCCGAGCTATTGGGGTTTGACGGAATTTACGAAAACAGCCTTGATGCGGTAAGTGATCGTGATTTTGCCATTGAATTCATGAGCAACAGTGCGACAATGATGATGCATTTATCCCGTTTCAGCGAAGAAATCATTCTCTGGTCAAGCCAGGAATTCCAATTCATTGAATTGGATGATGCGTTTTCCACGGGAAGCAGCATTATGCCGCAAAAGAAAAACCCTGATATGGCGGAATTGATCCGTGGTAAAACAGGACGGGTTTATGGGAACCTAACGGGGTTATTGACTGTTTTGAAAGGACTGCCGCTTGCTTATAACAAAGATATGCAAGAAGATAAAGAAGGCGTTTTTGATACGGTTAAGACCATTGTTGGTTCACTTAAAATATTTGCCGGCATGATTTCAACGATGAAAGTGAAAACGGACGTAATGGAAAAAGCAACAAGAAATGACTTCTCGAATGCAACGGAATTAGCTGATTACCTAGCTTCAAAGGGAATGCCTTTCCGTAAGGCGCACGAAGTGGTCGGGAAGCTTGTATTGTTCTGTGTCCAGAATGGCTGCTATTTAGTGGACCTAAGCATTGAACAATTCCAGGAAGCTTCCGAGTTGTTTGAGCATGATATTTATGATGCATTAAATCCCTATGAAGCAGTTAAACGCCGTAACAGTGCGGGCGGTACAGGTTTTGCCCAAGTCTTGCTGGCGATAGAAAAAGCGGAAAAACTGGTAAGTGAATAACAGGAAAAAGCTCGTTCACCGATTTGGCGAACGAGCTTTTTATCATTTTCTTTTATCAATTCGTACGCACAATCATTACATCACAGTTAGAATGGCGAACGATGCCTTCCGACACGCTGCCGATAAGGAAACGTTCGACTGCGTTAAGGCCCGTTGCACCACATACAATTAAATCGATCGAATGCTTTTTCGCTAAATCCCTTGGAATTTGAACTTTAGGAGAACCATATGCAACTTCTGTTTGAACCTTTGCAATCCCGGATGCAATGGCTTCCGTTTTATACTTGTCCAGTAGCTCATTTGCAAAGGTTTCAGAGTGATCACGGATAGTCATATCATAAGCTTCGACAGTAGGGAAATTCCTTGTATCCACGATATGTGTGAGCACAAGGGTAGCGTCACTGACTTTTGCTAAATAGATTGCCTTTTTTAGGGCCCACTCTGCTTCTTCCGAACCGTCCACTGCTACAAGAATATTTTTATAATCTATACTATTCAAGTGAATCTCCTCCTTCTATTTAATTCCTATTATACAATGATTTACCTAATGGATCTGATTTCAATTGTAACAAATTAGCGAATGTTTTAGCCAATGATCTGGAAATCGCAAAATGAAAAAATGATTCTAAACTTATTATGAGAAAAGATACCCCCGTCTTAAATGAAGGCGGGGGTATCTGGGTTACGTTATATTAAATGGTTAATACATTATCACTTTATGATTTGCAGGCTCTTCGGGAATTTGGTCAAAACTTCACAGCCGGTATCGGTGATCAGTAGATCATCTTCAATCCTGACTCCTGCAACATTTGGAACATATATGCCAGGTTCGATGGTATAAACCATTCCAGATTGAAGTTCAAGGGAATTCGTTTCAGTCAAGGATGGATACTCATGGACGCTGATCCCAAGTCCGTGGCCGAGCCTGTGCGGGAAGAATTCACCGTATCCGTTATTCCTGATGATGTTTCTGGCAGTCAAGTCTATCTCGGAACAGGATACACCAGGTTTACTGGCTGCAACGGCAGCTTCTTGTGCTTTAAGTACAGTTTCATATATCTCTGCCTGTTTATCATTGATATCTCCGTAAGCAACCGTTCTAGTGATGTCAGAGCAGTACCCTTCATGAACGACGCCCAGGTCAAAGAGGACAAGGTCGCCGCGCTGAACCTTCGTATTCCCGGGTGTGCCATGTGGGGAAGCGCCATTTTTACCAGTCAGGACCATGGTGGAAAAAGACATTTGGCTGACTCCGGCTTTTTTCAATTCATATTCTATCGCTGCAAGGATTTCCATTTCCGTTTTACCCTCATGAATTTCGCTGACACCCACTTCAATCGCAAAGTCGGCAAGGCGACATGCTTCACGGATTTTGACCATTTCATCTTCTGATTTGATCATTCGCATCCTTTGAAGTTTTTCTTCTGCGGAAACGAGCTTTGGTGCTCCGAAGTATTGTTGGACCTTTTCATAACGTTCTACATTCATATGCTCTTTTTCAATGGCCATTGTATTAATGGTTAACCCGCGATTCTCCACTGCTTGCTTAACTTTTTCCCATGGATTTTCAATGTCGGTGTAACCGATGATATCTCCAGCCCATCCAGCCTGTTTAGCATCCGGAACTTCCATCTGCGGGCAGACAAGGAATGGGTCGGCATTTGCAAAAATGGCAAGTGCCAGCAGTCTTTCGTGAGGATCACTAAAAAAACCGCTCAAATAGAAGATGCTCTCTGTAGATGTAAGTAAAGCGGCTTCAGTCTCATTGACCTGTAGCCAATTTTGTAGTTCTGTCAAACGTTCATTCATGACGATACCTCCATTAATAAGATATAATTACCTTAGCAATATTTAAAAGTATAGTAAATGGTAAAGACCTAAGAAAGCTACTTAAAAAATTAGTGGGTATGGGAAGGGAGCATCAAAAATGAAAGTATCTTTTCATGGACATGCAGTTGTAAAAGTCGAAACGAATGGTAAAACAATTTTAATCGATCCATTCATTACTGGAAACGAATTGACCGATTTGAAGGTAGAAGATGTGAAACCAGATGTGATCATCTTAACACATGGCCACAATGACCACGTCGGTGATACGGTTGAATTGGCCAAAAGGCATGATGCACTTGTCATCGGCATTGCAGAGATTGCCGACTACCTGGGTGCTCAAGGGGTTAAGACCCACGGGATGAGCATCGGCGGAGCTTTCGAGTTCGACTTTGGAAAAGTGAAACTGACGCCAGCTTTCCATGGAACGGGATTCAATAACGGAGAGGGGCAAATCATTTATCTGGGAATGCCTGCTGGCATATTGCTTACGATAGAAGGGAAAACGATCTATCATGCAGGGGATACAGCGGTATTTTCCGATATGAAACTGATCGGGGAGCGACATCCGATTGACTTGGCATTCTTGCCAATCGGTGACAATTACACCATGGGCCCGGAAGATGCAGCACTTGCAGCGAAATTCCTTCAAGCCAAACAAGTCGTGCCGATTCATTACAATACTTTCCCTGTCATCAAACAGGATCCTGACAAATTCATCGACTTGCTTGAAGAGGGAAATGGATTGATCATGGAAGCCGGGGATGAAATAGAATTTTAATAAGAGCGGGAGCCTGCAGGGGCTTCCGTTTTTTATGTGGATTGTATGGGGATAGCCGACCGAAATGACGGATTTCCCTTTAGCATTTGCCTTTTGCTCAGTTGTTTCCAGCGATAGGAAAATAAAGTCTCGTTCAGCAGCCAAGTCTTTTTTCCTTTCACAGGCATAAAATGAATAGATGAAAAAAGGGGGGGATTGGATGAAACAGAGGTTATTACTTTGTTTGCTTTTATGCGGTGTGATGCTGTATTATGCCGTGCCGCGTTTGTCGTTGGAAAGTGGCGGTCTGGAGAGTCTGTTTGCTGGATCCTGGCTGTTGTTTGCATTGTTGGCGGTAGCTGGAAACTTGACGGGCATACTATATTCTCCTAAGAAACAAAAGGTAAAACGACAGATGGAATACAAAAGGTTGCGTCAATACTAGTAGTTGTTTGATAAACTAGGCTCTTTGACCTTATAATGGGGAATAGGAATACCGTGAAAAGGGTGAAGCGCTTGGCTACAAAGCATGAACAAATATTAAAACATATCGATGGGCTCCCTGTTGGCGAAAAGATTTCCGTCCGTCAAATTGCGAAAGCATTGAATGTTAGTGAAGGTACGGCATACCGGGCAATTAAAGAGGCGGAGAACCAGGGCTACGTGAGCTCGATTGAGCGGGTAGGCACGATCCGTATTGAGAAAAAGAAAAAAGAGAATATTGAAAAGCTAACTTTCGCAGAGGTAGTCAATATTGTTGACGGACAAGTTCTTGGTGGGAAAACGGGACTTCATAAGACATTAAATAAATTCGTCATCGGGGCAATGAAGCTGGATGCCATGATGAGATATACAGGTGCAGGAAACCTGCTGATCGTCGGGAACCGTACACAGGCCCACGAGCACGCGTTAAAAGCTGGTGCAGCGGTGCTGGTCACCGGGGGATTCGATACGGAAGAGCCCGTTAAAAGGTTAGCCGATGAATTGGAGATGCCAGTCATCTCAACGAGTTACGATACGTTTACCGTCGCAACGATGATCAATCGGGCGATCTATGACCAATTGATCAAAAAGGAAATTTTGCTGGTGGAGGATATTTTGACACCCGTACAGGAAACGACCTTTTTAACAGTGGGTGACCGGGTTCAGACTTGGCATGAACTGAATCAGGAATCCGGGCATAGCCGTTTCCCTGTTGTCGATGACAATATGAAGGTTCAAGGAATGGTCACATCAAAAGATATCATCGGACAGGAAGAGCTGACGCTCATTGACAAGGTGATGACGAAAAACCCGATGACCGTAGGCGATAAAATGAGTGTGGCATCTTCTGCACATATGATGGTTTGGGAAGGGATAGAGTTAATCCCGGTCGTGAATGACAGTCATATCCTAAAGGGTATCGTGAGCAGGCAGGATGTGCTGAAGGCACTGCAAATGAGTCAAAGGCAGCCTCAGGTCGGCGAAACGATCGACGATACGATCACCAGCCAACTAGTGATGACTTCGAATCGAGGCAAGGGCGAGGAAGTGTATAACTATGGCGTCACTCCGCAGATGACCAATTACCTTGGGACCATTTCAAGCGGTGTGTTCACGACATTAGTCACCGACTCAGCAAACCGTGCACTTCGAAGCTATAAGCGCGGTGACTTGGTCGTGGAGAACATGACGATCTACTTCATCAAACCAGTACAGATCGACAGTACGCTTGAAATCCATCCGCGTGTCCTTGAGGTAGGACGTAAATTCGGAAAAGTGGATGTCGAGGTGTTTAACCAAGGCAAACTTGTCGGCAAGGCGATGTTGACTTGCCAATTGCTGGACCGATCATGAAAAATAAAAAGGATAATCGAAATTCGATTATCCTTTTTGATTTGCAGCTTCTTCGATTGCATGCGGCAGGTAAAATTTATACATTTTATAGCCGCCCCAAATACTGAATAGGCCAACGAAGATGAAAACGGCAGCGATGATATAAGTGATGGTCGTGTGGAATAGAAAAAGCTGATTGATTCCGAATAGTGCGACAAACGCACCAAGGGCAATGGATGACTTCCCTGAAATCCACTTTTTCTCCATCGGCATTCTGGTTCGGACCGATTTGATTTTATAAAACAGATAGACCCCTAGTGAAAGAACAATCAAGGTGACAAGAATAGGCATCGTTTGAAATTCCCCCAATTTAACATATGTACCTTTTTATTGTAGCGGGAAATGAAAGAGAATGCCACAGTAAACAAGATGAGTCTTCCTATTTCCCCAATTTTTTGATTAAATGAAATATATCATCTTTATTAGGCTCGATGATACATATGTGAAGGGGAGATCTATATGAAAGCTGAAATATTAGCAGATATAAAGCGTTATGATACTATCATTCTCCATCGTCATGTCCGTCCAGATCCGGACGCTTATGGTTCACAGGGGGGATTGGCGGAAATCCTGAAAGCATCTTTCCCCGAAAAGCGAATTTTTACGGTCGGGAAAGAAGAACCGTCATTGAATTACTTAAGAAGGCTCGATGAGATTTCGGATGAAACATATCAAGGTGCTTTGGTCATCGTTTGTGATACCGCAAATACGGACCGGATTTGTGATGCACGGTACACGACGGGGGATAAACTGATTAAGATCGATCATCATCCTAATGAAGATCCATATGGGGATATGCGTTGGGTCGATACATCCTCAAGTTCCACAAGTGAAATGATTTATGAGTTTTACCAGTTCGGTAAAGAACAGGGCTTGAAGATGAGTGATGAAGCGGCACGCCTTCTATATGCAGGCATTGTTGGCGATACAGGTCGTTTCCTATTCCAAAGTACGACTGAAAAGACATTTGCCTATGCCAGTGAATTGATTCACTATTCGTTCTCCCGCCCGCAGTTATATCAGGAGATGTATGACGTCGAGGAAAGCATAGTACGGTTGAATGGCTATGTGCTGCAGCATTTTGAAATCCTTCCATATGGAACGGGGAAAATGATCATCACAAAAGATATACTTGAAAAATTCCATGCTTCTACATCTGAGGCATCCCAGCTCGTTTCCTCGCTCGGTTCGATTAAAAATGTTAAGTCATGGGTCTTTTTCATTGAGGAAGATAAAGAAATCAGAGTCCGTTTCCGTTCTAAAGGACCAATCATCAATACGATTGCCCGTAAATATAACGGGGGAGGCCACCCGCTTGCGGCAGGAGCTTCGATCCATTCTTGGGATGAAGTGGATAATATCCTTGCCGACATGGAAGAGTTGAATAAAGCGGAATGAAAAAATTTAAAGACCAAATCGCATATGATTTGGTCTTTAAATTTGGTAGAAATCAATTAAGCCAAGATCTAAGAAGTAGTCCTTTTTAATTTGATTTCAATATTCATTTTCGTATAAAACATGATTTCAACGACTTCAAGTTGATAGCGCTTTTTATTGATGGTTACGATCTTATTTTCTATGGATTTTTTCAAAAGCACCTTTCCATCATAGACACTGGCGACATCTTTGGCGAGAAGAGAGGAAAGGTTGTCTTCAATCACATCCTCCGCTTCTGCAATACTCAGCCGATCCAGACTGTATTTTTCATTCGTAATGGTTACTTCCACTTCCTGAATCGTCAGGATCTCCTCGTTTTTCTGGTTCAATTTTTTATAATCCTGCTCCCAAATTGCGATTTTCCCGTTTAAATCCTTGATCTCTTCTCTTTGTTCGTGAAGGGTCCGGATCTGCTTCTCCTGCTGGACACCATGCATATAAAAGAAAATCACCCAGCTGATCAATCCGCCAATTGCGGCTCCGGCAAAAAAACGCTGCCAGGTGGGAGACCGGTGATAGGGAGGAATCCTCATGATGAAATATGCTCCTGCGTGAACCAGTTTATGATCAGTGCTCCTGTCTGTGCTCCGCCAAGTGCAGATAGAATCAATAGGACCTGCTTGACTATATCCTTCGTTTCTCCGTGGAAAATACCGCGTTCGAAATTATAGACCATATCGAAAGTACCCCCGATTGCAGCGACAATCGCCCAAATACGAAGGCTGTCCGACAGCCGGAATACAGTCGTCATCGGGGCTTGTCCAGTAAAAAAAGCGGCGAGGCCCCCGATTATCGATCCGCCAAGTAATACGCCAAGCGCTATGAAAAAGCTGTTGAGAAAGGCTGGAACAAAGGCTTCATTCATATATCATCATCCTTTTTTGCTTGATATTCTTCTATTCCATTTATATGGGAAGTTCAGAGGTAATATGATAGTCGTCGGAAATCAGGAAGTTAAATTGCATTGGTAATGAGAACATATTTTCTTTTTTTGAAATAAACACTATAATGAAAAGAAACATGCCTTACAAAGGTGGGAGAAAAAACGTGTATACTCATCTCCATATTCAGAGCGGATACAGCCTGCTGACAAGTACGGTGAAGATTACTGAACTTGTGGCCAAAGCGAAAGCGGATGGCTGTAAAAGTCTTGCCTTAACCGATCGAAATGTTATGTACGGTTCGGTCTATTTTTATAAAGAATGCAAGAGACAGGGGATAAAGCCGATCATCGGCATACTTGCGGATGTCCTTGATGAACGGGAATCGGCACATGGACTTCTTTTATTGGCAAAAAGTCTCCAAGGATATCAAAACCTGCTTAAAATAAGCAGTGCAATAAAAACTAAATCCTCGTCAGGCATTCCAATGAATTGGCTTAAAGCCTATTCCCGGGGCTTGATTGCAATCACACCGGGTGCGGAGGGGCAAATAGAAACGCTATTGAGAGAAGAAAATCCTGAAGAAGCCAAACAGGCAGCAGGACGATTTCTGCAAATTTTTGGTCATGATAACTTTTATGTATCCATACAGAGACTTTCAATTGCGGATGAGGAAAAGGGTAACGAAGCTATAAGTCAGCTGGCGAGAGATTTAGAGATAAAGATTGTCGCGACAAATCCGGTCTATTATTTGAACGAAAGCGATGCACTCGCTCATGAAGTCTTATTGGCGATTGGAAATGGCGACAAGCTGGCGGATGAGACGCATACGGTTCTTGAATCCGATCAATTTTATTTGAAAAGTCGGGCTCAGATGGCAGAACTATTCCATGACAGACCGGATGCACTCGAAAATACACTACATATTGACGCGCAATGCAATCTGGAAATTCCATTTCATCGTTCACTGATGCCTAAGTACCCTACTGAAGATGGAGTCACAGCCGAGGAAATGCTCGAAGCCATCTGTTTCCAAGGGCTGAAGAAAAGATTGCCGGAGCCATCCATTCAATATGAAGAGCGCCTACGATATGAATTGGATATCATCACCAAGATGAAATTCAGCGATTACTTTTTAATCGTTTGGGATTTCATGAAATTCGCTAAGGACCATCAAATCCTGACTGGTCCTGGAAGGGGGTCGGCGGCAGGATCGATGGTCGCTTATGTGCTGTCGATAACGGATGTCGATCCAATCGAACATTCCTTGCTGTTCGAGCGTTTCCTGAATCCAGAGCGTGTCTCGATGCCGGATATCGACATTGACTTTCCGGATAACCGCCGTGAAGAAGTGATTGCCTATGTCGCGAAGAAATACGGGGAACTTCATGTAGCACAAATCATTACCTTCGGAACATTGGCTGCCAAGGCTGCGTTAAGGGACACAGGACGTGTTTTCGGCTTGAATTCAAAGGAACAGGAAGCGGTATCGAAAATGATTCCAGGCCGTCTGGGCATCACGCTTCCCGAGGCTTTCAAGGAATCGAAAAAGCTCAGGGAATTCGTTAATGAGAGTGACCTGAACCAAAAACTTTTTCAAACCGCGTTATTGCTTGAAGGTCTGCCTCGCCATGCTTCGACACATGCTGCCGGCGTCGTCATCAGCGACCAGGCACTGACCGAGCATATCCCGATTCAAGGAGGGCATGACGGCATCCATCTGACTCAATATCCAATGGATCTTCTCGAAGAACTGGGACTTCTTAAAATGGATTTTCTTGGACTCCGCAATTTAACGCTCATCGATAATATTTTAAATAACATCAAAAAGGGAACGGGGAAAAAGCTGGACTTGTCCCATATCCCGATGGATGACCCCGAGACGCTGGCCCTTTTAGGGAGAGGTGAAACCACCGGAGTGTTTCAATTTGAATCGGATGGCATCCGAAAGGTTTTGATCAAGCTGAAACCTAACCGATTCGAGGATATCGTCGCGGTCAATGCCCTATATCGTCCAGGTCCGATGGAAAATATTCCGCTGTTCATCGAGCGAAAACATGGACTGGCACCGATTGATTACCTGCACGAGGATTTGAAGGATATCCTCGAGCCGACATACGGGGTCATCGTTTATCAAGAACAAATCATGCAAATTGCCTCACGCTTAGCCGGTTTTTCATTAGGGGAGGCTGACCTGCTCCGTCGTGCAGTTTCGAAGAAGAAGAAGGATGTTCTGGATCAAGAGAGGCAGCATTTCGTGAGCGGCTCATTGAAACAAGGATACTCCGAAAAAACGGCAGATGAGATATATTCCTTGATTGTCCGCTTCGCTAACTATGGATTCAACCGAAGCCATGCGGTGGCGTATAGTTTCATCGCTTATCAGCTGGGTTACTTGAAAACCCACCATCCGGAATATTTCATGGCAGCACTCCTGACATCGGTCGTCGGGAATGATGAAAAGATTTCGCAATATATCCGTGAAGCAAAAAAGAAAGGGATAATGGTTTTGACTCCCTCGATTAACCGGAGCGGTTACCCGTTTTTACCGGAAAAGGAAGGGATCCGTTATAGCCTTGGAGCCATAAAAGGGATAGGCGGAACGGTCCTAAAAGAAATCTTTGCTGCGAGGCGGCAGAAGAAGTTCGCTGATTTATTCGATTTCTGTTTGCGCGTTTCGGGGAAAATCGTAAATAGAAAAGTGTTGGAGGCGCTTGTACATTCAGGTGCATTTGATGAATTCGGTGAAGACCGGGCAACATTGTTGGC